>VGHO01000242.1 GCA_016868175.1 Betaproteobacteria bacterium | reverse complement strand
AGCAAGCCGACGCCGCGCAGGTTCAGCCGGCGGAGTCTGCGCAACCCGAGGCGGCTCCGACCCCAAGCGCACCGCCTCAATCCCCGCCCGCGCCCGCCAATGTGATCTCACCCGATGAGACTCTGCGGCAGCCCTCTTCGTCTTCCGTCTCACCCCTTGCGGTGCCGCAGTCTCAAGGGCCGCCTGCCGATGCGACGCCGGGTTCAGCGCCGGGTTCAGCGCCGGGTTCGGCGTCGGGTTCGGGTTCGGCTTTCGCTTACCCACTGGGTTCAGCTTCCGCACCGTCTCCCACCGCACCCGACCCCAGTCTCCAGAACCGTGACCGCTCACGGCGTGCTTCGGTGGCGCAGATGCAGGCAATCGCCCGTGCGCCAGACTACATGCGGCTGGGCCCAAGCCGCACCCCGGACTCGGGTGCACCGATGGTCTTTGCGGTGGGCGACGATCTGCGGGCAATCCCCGAGGCAAGCCTTGGGCGCAGCGATGTGGCGGTGATGGCCGACGGCCAACGTGTACCCTTTCGCTACGCGGTGGTGCGTGCCGATGCGGTGCAGGCCTCGCACCGGCTCGATGGCGCAATGAACGCGGGCTTTGCCTTGGCAACGCCGGGCGTGCTCAAGGCGCTCAACAACGGCCGTATCGCAGGCCTGCGCGGTGCCTACGACCAGGGCAGTGCCGCGATCTATCAGGCCGAACTCGTTGCCGACGCCGCCTCGCACGGAGTCGATCCGGCAGCGATTGCGCTCACCCCCAATCCGATCCTTGTGCGGATCTACAGCGAGGCGAGCAACACGCGCGACATGGCCGAAAAGAGCCAGGGTCAGGGGCTGGGGATGTCCGCACCGGAGCTCGCCCGGCAAGACGCCAAGCTCATGGACTCGCGGGTGCTTGCCGCCTACCGCGAAGGCGATGTGTCCAATGCCGACAACCGCGACTTCGTGCGCGCCTTCGTGGGCCGCGTTGCCGCAGCAGGCCAGGACGTTGCCACGTTTGTGACCGCACAGGGCCACCTCTCGCCCGTCGGTCGCACCCGGATTCAGGCCGCACT
The DNA here is from genome assembly GCA_016868175.1 of Betaproteobacteria bacterium. Lineage (GTDB taxonomy): Bacteria > Pseudomonadota > Gammaproteobacteria > Burkholderiales > Burkholderiaceae_E > UBA3064. The sequence goes on along the minus strand of VGHO01000242.1, from coordinate 2,890 downwards.
GGCGCAAGCAGCCTACGACGACAGCGATCTGATTGCCGAGATGTTTGATGCGCTCGACACCGAGATCAAGGGCATTGGCGAGGCGCTGAAACAAGTCGCAGGCCACTGGGCCAACATGCGCGACTCGGCACGGCTTGGCCTGATCGATCCGAAGCACGACATCACGGTCGATCTGATGGACACCGTGGGGCTCATCAAGCGCGCACGGCAAGAGCGCCGATCGTTTGAGGAGCTCTTGCGCCAGCCCGATCTGCAAACGGCAAGCGTTCCCAACCCGGTGGTGCAGGCGCTTGCCCGCGTCTTCTACACGGGCCCCTACTTGAGCCGCGCCGTGAGCAAGGAGAAAACCGCAGCACGGCTCAAGACCTATGTGGACCATGCGATGGCCACGCGGGCCGATCCGGGCCTTTTTGGCGATCCGCCGACCGCACTCGACACCTTGAGCGCGGTGCTCGTACCGCACGAGGCTGCGCAGGCGCTTGCCGCCGACGACATTGCGGCCACGGAGTCACGCATCTACCAGGTGAACCAGCCCAGGGCGGGCTACGACATGCCGGGCGATCTCTTTCCCGAGACGCTCGCCGGACTGCAGCCCACGCCGGGGCGCATGGCCCCCAAACCCCGCCCACAGCCCTCAGGCGGCGCAGGCGCTGCGCGCGCGACCACGACGGCCACGACGGCCACTCCAGCGCCTGCCGTCACAGGGTCCTCGGCCACACCTTCGATGGCCACCGCAGCGCTTGTCCCAGCGGCACCTCCCAAGCCCATGCTTGCGCTGCGCCCCGATCCGTTCTTGCCCGGGATCTACCACTACGCGAGCCAACTCGTGCAAGTGGGCGAGCGCACGCTCCCCTTTGCACGGATCCAGACCTGGCAGGAGGCGAGCTCTGCGCTTGCCGCTCTGGGCCAGTACGCGGTCGAACATCTCGATGTCCTGATCACCGATGCGGCAGGCAAGCCCCTGGCGGTGGTGGGAAGCTTCAAGGGCGGACCCGCTCAGGCGGCGGTCTACCCGAATACGCTCCTTGCCGAAGCCCTCCGCATCGAGGGTGCGGCACGCGCCTGGGCGGTGCACAACCACCCGAGCGGCCAGGAGCGTCTGTCGGGTGCCGATCAAGCACTCAGCCGCTCGCTCTCCGAGGTCTTTGCACCCTCGAGCGTGTCGTTCATGGGCGTGGCTGCCGTGGGCGCCAAGCGCTTTCAGGCGGTCGATGGCCGCGGCAACCTCACCGAAGGCGACCTCGTCGGCGGCACCGCTGCGGTCACGGTGCCGATTGCCGAGCGCACGATCGTGCGCAACAACGCGCTCATGCCGCAGGTGAGCAACGCGCAGCATGCCCATTCGGTCATGGCCCAGATCGCACCGAAGAACACCCCAGGGGTCCTCTTCACCGATGCGCAGCAGAAAGTCACGGCCTTTGTGCCGATCGATCCGGCGCAGGCAAGGCAGCTGCGTACCGATCAGCGCTTTGACCGCCTGATCAACGCCGCAGCGCAAGCCGGTGCGCTCTATGCCTTTGTCGCAAGCCCGAACCAGGCGCTTGACCGTGCGGCCGTGGGGAACCTTGCCGCAGCGCTGCGCAAGCTCGAAGTCGAGGTGCTCGATGTGGTGGATGTCACGCAACCGGCCACCTGGACCCAGAGCGGCATCGCCTTTGGACCGGCGGCCAACGTCTTCGATCTGGGCCGTGCCAAGGCCGCACGCCGCATCGACGCCGCACTTGCGGGCTACGGCACCGCCGACCGACCCACGCCCAGAGTGCACGCGGGGCAAAAGCTTGCGAAGCTGCTCGCGCGGCTCGATGCCGGAGCGCTGAGCCCCGAGGCGTTCGAAGCGCAGGTGCGCACGCTTGCCGGTGCGCTTGAAGACGCCACGCAGGCCAAAGCCGAGCAACGCGCCCGTGCCGAGCGCAGCCGCGGGGTGGATCAGGTGCGCGAGCGCTTGATCCGCGCGCGGCGCCAAGGCGATCTCGATCCCGCCACGGTGGAGTTTGCGCTCTGGGCGCTTGCCAAGAACCCCGCACTGGCCACCAACCTTGGCATCAGCATCGTGGCGCCCCAAGGCGATGGCGCTGCCGGCAGCTACAACCCCACGCTCGAAGTGATGCGGCTCTTCAAGGGGGCCGATGCGCGCGACACCGCAGTGCACGAGCTCTTGCACCACGCCGAGCGCATGATGCCGGCCTCGATGCAGGATGCGCTTCGAAGCGCCTGGGCCAGCGCCTACAGCCGCGCGCTCGAGACCGCCTCGCCCGAGGAGCGAGCCGCACTCCTTCTTGTGCCGCAGGCGATGCTTGGCGAGCGCTCGGCGCACGAGGCCTTGCGCCAGGCGATCCTCGAGGGCCCCCTCAACTACGACGACCACTACGCGCTCGTCAATCCGTCGGAGTACTGGGCGGTGCACGCCGCAGCGCTGCTTGGGCGCCGCTTTGAGGCCGACGGTGCGGTGTTCAAGCGCATTGCGGTGTGGTTCCAGGAGTTGCTCGAGCGCGCCAAGGATCTCCTTGGGCTTGACTCCGATGCGGCGATCCTGCGGGCGCTCGAGCGGCTGCTCGATCCCGCGGCGACCTCCGGGGTGCCCTCTGCCTTTCAGAGCCCGCGCATGCTTGCCGATCTGCGCACAGCCGCCCCCTCCTCCCTGGTCCAACCCCAGGTGCCGGGCCCCAACCTCTACGCCGATCTTGGCCGCGACAGCCTGGGGGCACCGCCGCCGCAGCCCACACCGCCCAACCGCAGCCGCTGGCAGGCGGCCAAGACCCGGGCGCTGAGCCTCACGAGCCCCGAGTCGATCGATGCGCTGCTCTATGCGTTTCAGGACAAGCTGATTGATCTCAAGCGCGTGCAGCAGCGCATTGCGGCGCTGGGCGGCGTGGTGACCGACCTCAACAAC
>VGHO01000241.1 GCA_016868175.1 Betaproteobacteria bacterium | reverse complement strand
CATTTCACTCCGACCTCGGCCTCCTGGATCAACCAGGTCGAGCGCTGGTTTGCGACACTCACCGAGTCTTGCATCCGCCGTGGAACGCATCGTTCCACGCGGCAGCTGCAGCAGGCCATCAAGCAATACCTCGACCACAACAACGCAAACCCAAAGCCCTTTGTCTGGACCAAATCCGCCGATGACATCTTCGCGAGCATCAAAAGATTTTGTCTGCGAATTTCGGGCTCAAGACACTAGTTGATGCCCCTGCGCAACACGGGCACAGCAGGCACAGGCCCTGAAGGGTTCGGCCCGCCCGGCAAGGACTCTCCGGGTCAGGAAAGAGCCCCCCACTGCGCGCAAAGCGATGACTCCGAGGCCGCAATGGCGTCATGGTCTGCGGCGCTTGCCCGTCTGGGTCACGATCCCTTCGCAATTCACCAGCTTGCATCCTGCCTTGGCAAGCGCTACGACGAAGCCCTCGTAGAGGCGTTGCGCATGGAGTTGTTTGGCGCGATCGCACGCCTTCCTGACGGGCGCTATGAACGGCTTGAGCGCCTGCCAGAGGCGGACGACGCACCGCGTCGAGGCGATCACCGGGATCGGCCTTTCTGAGGTAGGGCGCACCAGACAGTCGGACGGTTTCTTGCCGGGGGACGCGCGACCCGCGTATCATCCGGCGCCTCAAGCGGGCTTGTACGGTGCCTGGATCCATCCTGAGCCGCACCGCGAGCCGTCCAATGCGCCACGGTGCGCGACCCGAAGATCTCCATGAGCAAAGCCCTCATCATTGCCGAAAAGCCCTCGGTTGCCGGCGACATCGCCAAGGCGCTGGGCGGCTTCCGGCGCGAGGGCGATTACTTCGAGAGCGAGCAGCACGTGCTTTGTTCTGCGATCGGCCATCTGGTGGAGATCGCGGCACCGGAAGGGGTTGAAGTCACCCGGGGCAAGTGGAGCTTTGCACATCTGCCTGTCCTTCCGGATCACTTCGTGGTGCGGCCGATACCCCGCTACGAGGAGCGACTGCGGCTGCTCACCCGGCTGATCCGACGCAAGGACGTCAACGGGCTGATCAACGCGTGCGACGCCGGGCGCGAGGGCGAGCTGATCTTTCAGCTGATTGTCCAGCACGCCAAGGCAAAGCAGCCGGTTCGCAGGCTGTGGCTGCAGTCGATGACTCCGGCGGCGATTCGCGATGCCTTTGGGCATTTGCGCGAACAAGGCCAGATGCAAGCGCTTGCCGACGCTGCGCGCTGCCGCTCCGAGGCCGACTGGCTCGTGGGAATCAACGGCACCCGCGCAATGACAGCGTTCAACTCGCGCGAAGGCGGCTTTTTCCTCACCACCGTGGGCCGGGTGCAAACGCCTACCCTTGCGATCGTGGTTGAACGGGAGGAGCGCATCCGTCGTTTCGTGGCGCGGCCTTACCAGGAGATTTCCGCTGCCTTCGCTGTGGCGCGGGGCAGTTACGAGGCGCGCTGGTTCGACCCTGCGTTCAAGCGACAGGAAATCGACCCCGAGGGCCGTGCTGAACGGATCTGGCAGCCCGGGCAGGCTGCGCAGGTTCTGCATGCCCTTGGGCAACATCTCGGGGCATGCCACACAGCGCTTGCGCGCGACGAATCAAAGCCCTCGGTGCAGTCCCCGCCCGCACTCTTTGACCTCACCAGCCTGCAACGCGAGGCCAATGCGCGCTTTGGTTTTTCAGCCAAGACAACACTCGGTCTAGCGCAGGCCCTCTACGAAAAACACAAGCTCCTGACCTACCCGCGGACCGATTCGAAGCACCTCCCCGAGGACTATCCGGATACTGTCCGTCAGACCTTGGCGGTTCTTGGCGAGGTGGCGGCGTTTTCGCGCTTTGCCCGCGAGATCCTCGAAAGAAACTGGGTGCGGCCCAACAAGCGGGTTTTCGACAACACCAAGGTCAGCGACCACTTCGCCATCATCCCCACCCCGCTTGCGCCGCGCCCGGGAGGTCTCTCGGAGGCCGAAGGCAGGTTGCACGATCTGGTCGTGCGGCGTTTCCTTGCGGCCTTCTATCCTCCGGCGCAGCACCTCGTCACAACCCGGATCACCCGCCTTGGCGAACTGCATTTCCGTAGCGAGGGGCGGGTGCTTCTGGAAGCCGGTTGGCTGAGCGTCGTGGGCCGTGAAGCGGGCGAGACGAGCACCACCTTGCCACCGCTCAGCCCTGCGCAAAGCAGGGAAGAGGTGGCACGCCTGAAAAGCTTTGCCGCGCACGAGCTCAGTACCCGGCCACCGGCGCGCTTCAGCGAGGCTACGCTGCTCTCGGCCATGGAGGGAGCTGGCAAGCTGGTCGACGAGGAGGACTGGCGCGAGGCCATGGCGGGCAAGGGTCTTGGCACCCCCGCCACCCGTGCCGCGATCATCGAAGGCCTGATCCAGGAGAACTATCTCTTTCGGGAGGGACGCGAACTCCTGCCCACCACCAAGGCTTTTCAGTTGCTCACCTTGCTGCGGGGCCTCGGCGTGAAAGAACTCACGCTTCCCGAACTCACAGGCGACTGGGAGTACAAGCTCGCGCAGATGGAACGCGGCCAGCTTGCCCGCCCCCAATTCATGGCCGAGATCACCCAGATGGCGCGACAGATCGTTGAGCGCGCCAAGAACTACGAAGCGAGCACGATTCCTGGCGATTTTGCCGACCTGAAGACTCCTTGTCCCGCCTGCGCAAGCCTGGTCCGCGAAAACTACCGGCGCTACGCATGCACTGCCTGCGATTTCTCGCTCGCCAAGACGCCTGGGGCGCGCACCCTCGCAGTCGAAGAGGCTGAGACGCTCCTCGCAGACCGCGTCGTTGGCCCGCTGAGCGGCTTTCGCAGCAAGGCTGGCCGCCCCTTTGTTGCCTTGCTTCGCCTGAGCGAGGCAAACCGGCTGGAGTTCGACTTCGGCCAGGGCAATGCTCCGGACGATGGCTCAGCCGTGGACCTCGAGCACCTCGAACCCCTCGGGGCCTGCCCCAAGTGCGGCGCGCGCGTCTTCGAACAGCCCCTGTCGTTCGTGTGCGAACAAAGCCTCGCACCCGCTCGCAGCTGCGACTTCCGAAGTGCACGAACCATCCTGCAGCAGAGCATCAGTGGCGAGCAGATGACGAAGCTCCTCAGCGAGCGTCGCAGCGACCTCCTTGGCGGCTTCGTCTCGAAGAAGAACGGACGCAAGTTCAAGGCTTGGCTGGTGCTCGACACCACGGGAAAGGTTCAGTTCGATTTTCCTTTGGCTGCGGGCAAGACGGGGCGTAAGGCACCCGGTGAATCGGCAACCGGTGAATCGGCAACCGGCGCAGCCGCAGAGGCTAAGTCCCCGGCAGCCAAGTCCCCGGCAGCCAAGTCCCCGGCAGCCAAGTCCCCGGCAGCCAAGTCCCCGACAGGCAAATCCGCAAGCGTGAGGCGCAGAAGGCCTGCCGCCGGCCTCAGCGATGCGAACCTGAAGGACACCAGCGCTCAAGCACCGCGCGTTGGCCGGCCTCGAGCCAAACGGGATCCAGAAGCCTGATCCTGCGGAAGATCATTTCGCCGTAGATCGCACCGAGCGTTGCCACCTCCGGGTGCAAACACGCATCGCTTCCCGTCGCTGGGTTGAGCGCCCTTGCACGGTTGATTGCTTCCTCAAGCTGTTGTAAAGAAATCATCGATTTGTAAGCATATGTACAAAAGCGGCCTGGAGTTGCCGTTGCGGTGCCAGCGGCTCGCGCCGCGCGTCAGAATCACCTCCGGGCTTGTGTCTGGTACGCCATTGCGTCTCAACGAAGTTTGCGGAAAGGCTGCAGAGGGTTCTGCCGAGACCGCCAAGGCCACACAGGCCACCGAAAAACCGCAGCACCCTGGAGCCACAAAGAACAATACCAGCCGCATCAAACGCCGCCCATGGAATCCATCCACCTTCCGACGCGCGCTGCGCACCTTCACCAATCAACAGCGTGCCCGTATGGCTCCATCGATCCGCCCTGGAACGACTTCCTC
>VGHO01000240.1 GCA_016868175.1 Betaproteobacteria bacterium | reverse complement strand
GTCGGTGGGCGACGTTGTGAAGGAGATCATCCGCCAGCAGGAGCAGCACATTCGCTATCTCGAGACCTACATCAAGGGACACACGCTTGAGTACTGAAGTCCTCTTGCCGGATCGCACGCCGCCCGCGAGGGGTATCCCGCCGGACCCCGCCCTGCCGGAGCCCTGCGGAGCACGCCTTACGGAGGTTGAGCAAGCCATCGAGGGACGACGCACCAGTTCACCCAGGCGACTCGGCCTGCCAGCGCCCAGCGATGCGCAACTCGACCGGATGCTTCGGGCTGCCGCTGCGGCGCCCGACCATGGGCAACTGCTCCCCTGGCGCTTTCTGCGCATCGGTGCGCAGCGACGCGAAGCGCTCGGGGGCGCGTTTGCCCAGGCCTTGCGCGAACGTGACCCGCTCGCCACCAGCGATCAGTGCGCGCAGGCGAGGGCGAAGGCGCACAACGCGCCACTTCTGATTGCCGCCATCGCGCGTCTCAATCCGGGCGAAGGCGCCGGGGTGGTGCACGGTTGGGAAAAGCTTGTGTCGTTGGGTTGCGCAATCCAGAACCTGCTTCTAGCCGCCCACAGCCTCGGTTTTCAAAGCGCACTCACCAGCGGCCGCGCCATCGATGCCGCGCCAGTGCGCGCCTTGCTTCGCCTTGCTCGCCACGAACGGGCGGTCTGTTTCATCAACCTCGGCACCGAGACCGCCCCGCGCAAGGCGCGCATGCGCCCGGCGCCGTCATCCTTCGTCAGCGACCTCTGATGCGCGGTGGGCGGTGGGCGGTGTGCGGTGCGCGGTGTGCGGTGTGCGGTGGGCGGCAGGTAGCAGTCAGCAGGTAGCAGGTAGCCGGCAGCAGGCGACTTTTGTTGTAGGCTGCAGAAAGATTGACAAGCCGTAGAACGCAGTCCATACTCCGCAGCTAGTCGTCGGTTAATAAAAATACACTCCTCTATTCGCGTTGATTCTCCCCGTCTTGGGGCAACCACGTAGTCGCTGGAGGGAGTGGCATGGAGATGAACCGGAGGCAATTCCTCCGGGTGAGTACGGCGGGGCTGGTCGGATCCAGTCTGGCTGTGATGGGCTTTTCGCCCACCGCAGTCATCGCCGAAACCCGGAGTTTCAAGCTCGCGCGCACCAGTGAAACGCGCAGCATCTGTCCTTACTGCTCGGTCAGTTGTGGACTGATCATCTACTCGATGGGTGATCGCGCCAAGAATGTGAAGAGCGCGATCGTGCATGTGGAGGGCGACCCCGACAACCCGGTCAACCGCGGCACCCTTTGCCCCAAGGGCGCAGGTGTGCTCGACATGATCCAGAGTCCCAACCGGCTCAAGTTTCCTGAAGTTCGCGAGGCTGGCGCCAAGGAGTGGAAACGCATCAGTTGGGATGAGGCGCTCGATCGCGTGGCCAGGCATATGAAGGCCGACCGCGACGCGCATTTCGTGGCAAGCAACGACAAGAGCGAAGTGGTCAATCGCTGGCCCACCGTGGCGTTCCTTGCCTCGAGCGCAGCGTCGAACGAATCCGGTTATCTCACCTCGAAGGTTGTTCGCGGTCTCGGCATTACCGCAGTCGATACACAAGCACGTATCTGACACGCACCGACGGTGTCCAGTCTGGGCCCGACATTCGGTCGCGGAGCGATGACCAACCACTGGGTGGATATCAAGAATACCGACCTGGTCATGATCATGGGCGGCAATGCCGCCGAGGCACACCCCTGCGGTTTCAAGTGGGTCACCGAAGCCATGCAGCACCGCAAGGCCAAGCTGGTGGTGGTGGATCCGCGCTACACCCGCTCGGCGGCGGTCTCCGACATCTACGCGCCGGTGCGCGTGGGGACCGACCTTGCGTTCCTCGGGGGAGTGATCCACTACCTGCTGAGCAACGACAAGATCCATCACGCGTATGTGAAGGCCTACACCGATGCGAGCTTCCTGGTGAAGGATGAGTACGCCTTCGACAACGGCCTCTTCTCGGGCTACAACGAGGAAAAGCGCAACTACAACAAGGCGAGCTGGGGCTACCAGATGGGCGCCGACGGCTTTGTGAAGGCCGACCCCGAGATGCAGGACGCGCGCTGCGTCTTCCAGTTGATGAAGGCGCACTACAGCCGCTACACCCCCGAGAAGGTGAGTGAGATCACCGGCACTCCCAAGGAAGCCTTCCTGAAAGTGTGCGAGGCGATCGCCGCAACCAGCGCGCAGGACAAGGTGATGACCATCCTCTACGCCCTCGGATGGACGCAGCACTCGGTCGGCTCGCAGAACATTCGGGCGATGGCCATGATCCAGCTGCTGCTCGGCAACATCGGCCGTCCCGGGGGCGGGGTGAACGCGTTGCGCGGGCATGCGAATGTGCAGGGCATCACCGACATGAATCTGGTGGCAGGTGTCTTGCCCGGCTATCTGAGGATGGCCTCCGACGCCGAGCAGGACTTCCAGAAGTTCCTCGAGTCGCGCTCACCCAAGCCCCTGCGGCCGGGGCAGATGAGCTTCATGCAGAACTACCCGAAGTTCCATGTGAGCCTGATGAAGGCCTGGTACGGCGCTGCCGCGACCAAGGAAAACAATTTCGCCTACGACTGGCTGCCCAAGCACAATACCGCCTACGACGTGCTGGCGATGTTCGAGATGATGGCGCAGGGCAAGATGAACGGCTTCATCTGCCAGGGCTTCAACCCCCTTGCCGCGCTGCCCAACAAGAAAAAGCTCAGCGCCGGACTCTCGAAGCTCAAGTACATGGTGGTGCTCGATCCGCTCGACACCGAGACCTCGGAGTTCTGGAAGAACTTCGGGCCGCTCAACGATGTCGACCCCACAAAGATCCAGACCGAGGTCTTCAGGCTTCCCACCACCTGCTTTGCGGAGGAAACCGGCACCTTCACCAACTCCGGTCGGGTGATCCAGTGGAAGGAGAGGGCTGTCGATCCGCCGGGAGAGGCCAAGCCCGATTACGAGATCGTGGCAAGGCTCTTTCTCAAGCTTCGCGGCATGTACGCCAAGGACGGCGGGGCCTTGCCCGATCCGATCCTCAAGATGGCCTGGTCCTACACCAATCCGCATGCGCCGAGTCCAGCCGAGGTGTTGCGCGAGATTTCGGGCCGGGCGCTCGCTGACGTCACCGATCCGAAGGACGCCACCAAGGTGCTTGCGAAGGCGGGCGAGCAACTCGGAGGCTTTGCGCTCCTGCGCGACGACGGGTCAACCGCGTGCGGCAACTGGATCTACGGTGGCTGCTGGTCGCAGGCGGGCAACCTCACTGCGCGCCGCGGCACTGCCGATCCAACCGGCTGGGGTGCCTACCCTGAGTGGGGTTTTGCCTGGCCAGCCAATCGCCGGGTGCTCTACAACCGTGCCGCAGCAAGTCCCGAGGGCAAGCCGTGGGATCCTTCACGGCCCTACCTTGCATGGAACGGGCAGCGCTGGGCAGGCGCCGACATCCCCGACATGCGCGCCGATGCGGCACCCGAGGAAGGCGTGGGTCCTTTCATCATGAACCCCGAGGGTGTTGCGCGGCTCTATGCGCCAGCGATGAACGAGGGGCCGTTTCCCGAGCACTACGAGCCTTTCGAGACGCCGGTGGGTGCCAACCTGATGTGTCCCGACAACCCGAAGGCGGTGAGCAATCCGGCGGCGCGGGTCTACAAGGGCGATATGGAAGCCTTCGGCAAGGCCGACAAGTTCCCGTATGCGGCAACGACCTATCGACTCACCGAGCACTTGCACTTCTGGACCAAGCATGCCAAGAGCAATGCAATCACCCAGCCAGCGCCCTTCGTGGAGATCGGTGAGGACCTCGCCAAGGAGAAAGGTATCCGCCAGGGCGACAAGGTGAAGGTCACCAGCCAGCGTGGCGAGGTGGTGGCCGCCTGCGTGGTTACCAAGCGCATCAAGGGGCTCAACGTTGCGGGCAAGAAAGTGCATCATGTGGGGATCCCGATCCACTGGGGATTCAAGGGTGTGACGCAAAACGGCTATCTTGCCAATGCGCTCA
>VGHO01000239.1 GCA_016868175.1 Betaproteobacteria bacterium | reverse complement strand
TGTCCGCGCTCGCGCACGCCGCCATGGCACTTCAGGCAACGCTCGGCGATCAGCCGACGGGCTTGCTCCGCCACCGGGAGTGGCCCGTCCGCACCAGCGCAACACAGGACCATGGCGAGCGAGGCCAACACGATTCGATGGTAACTCGTGCCTTGGGTGTGCCAAGAGGGAGTTTCCCCGAGGTTCAGGACGGGAGTCGGTCGTGCCTTAACTCACGATGAACGCTCGGCATCAGCGGCGCCGCGCATCGCGGCGTCCGCTGCATGCTGTTGTTCGGCTCAGATTTCCCTTCCACACTCTTGGCAGAATTTGGAGTCCTCCTCGTTCAGTTTCCCGCAGGATGGGCACTTGATCATGACGACCTTCTGCGCCCCTGTCCCAAGGCTGACATTCGCCTCTTCCAAGGCGTCCTTGACCATTCCGCCCGCCATGCGGCTGTAAGGCTCAAGTTCCTGCCTCGCCTTCTCGGGGTTCAGGACAACCCCTGAACCGGCCAGCCCTCGCGCTCCAATCCCACGGATGATTACGCCCACGAAGAGCAGGGCCATACCACCCACGGCTCGAAACACATCAGACTTGGCGTTTGACTCAAAGTTCGAGAAGTCCCCGAAGCGCATGGCGAAGGTGACAAGCGTGGAGGCGAATAGGATGCCGCTTAGGATCATCAACCCCATGCCAAGGTAGTACGCGGTCTTGCGCTCTCCAGAGATGTGTCTGCCCATCGTGTTCTTCCCATGCCGAAAAGGTGATTGAGCGGATTTCGCGAGAACGCCCCACCAACGGCATGAAATCCAGGTCCGAAGAACACGCTGCGGCGGCCTGTTCTCTCGCGCTCATCCTTTGGGCACTTCACTCGCGCAAACTTCGACTTGCCCACCCTCACCACGCGTGCCCCATTGTGCCACCGACCGCGCGCGAGGCATCCCCGCTGGGCGAGAGCTGTCTAAGCCCCAGCAGGGTGCATGCCGAGTGCGCTCGCCCGCGACGCCGGATTGACGAACTCCTATCAAATTAAAAGAGCGCCCGTCCTGTCTGGACGGGCGCGGGTCGAAACCCCCAGTGACTGGCAGCGTTACCGGCTCAATTTTTCCGGATTTCAATAACCAAACCGGTGAAGGTGTTGGTTTCGGTCTCGTTCGGGTTACCGTCGAGCTGTCCAAAGTCACTGCTATTCTTGACAGGAGCAGTTCCCAGTGAGTTATAGATGGTGTCTGCCGTCACACCAATCCAGTGTTGTCCACCATTTACAACAACAATGTAATAGCTGCCCTCGTTTGTAAACAGAGAGCGCAGGCTGGCGGGACTGGCTGCGGCGTCAACAACCTGCGCCTCGGCGTCAGGAAACGCCGTGGCAAAGATCGCGAGCTCAGCTTCTACAAAGGCAGAAGTAAACTGACGATCCATGTCATCCCGATCGATGTAATACCGCTCCATCCTGTAACCAGTCGCTTTCAATACATTCAAAATACTGCTGGGGGGTGTTCGCGGCCCACCGTTTGCGGCTTTAACCCCCGCTGGGGTATAAACAGTCGGAGGCGATATTAGAAAATATTGGTCTAGTTCGCTTACTGGCAGACCGGCAGGATAGTTGAGTTGGGTCTGGGCGTAGATGAGCTGCCACATTGCCAGTATGTCGCCATAGAAGTCAGCGTTGTTGGTCAGCACCTTCTGCGCAATCAGGGTTTGCCTGATACCGCAGGTGTTGTCGTTGTTGGTAGTGGGCTGGTTGAACAGGTCATTGCACGGGCCCCATGCGCCCAGCAGCTCCGCGAGGTCGACGGCATCGACCACGCCATCGTCATTGATGTCGGCATCCGCGTTGTTCGTGCCCCACACATCAAGGAGCATGCCTAGGTCTCCGCCCTCCACAACGCCGTTGTGATTGATATCAGCCGCCGAGCACTGCGCCGCGGCGCGCTCGGCGCAACCGAGCACGGCAATCAATACGGACGCGAGGGTGAAGTTGAAGATGGACGGAACGACTTGCATTAGGTGATACTCCTTAACTTGACATGCGACCCACGAACAAGGGTCGGTGCAAGATTCGGAGGGTAACACAACCGCCGCCCGAAACAAGTCGGGCAAGCGACCTTTCAGGCCACTTTCCACCCCCACAACCCGTCTTCTTGCCATTGTGCCACCGTCCGCGCGTGCGTTCCGTCCGCAACAAGAGTCCGCAGCGGACAATCGGTGCCGCGCTCAGGCGCGAGGGCGATCGAGGAACTTGGACAACACGCCGTACAGCACGAGCGCCGAAAGCACGCCGATCAGGAAGTCCGTGGCGGCAAACATGTCGGCGGTGTTGATCGTTCGGTGGAGCTACCTACCCTGACGATCCGTCACAGGGCGTGGCGCATCAAGGAAAGACTGCATCGCGTCGCGGACGGCCTCGGGTGCAACTGTGGGGCGCACGGTGCGCTCACGAACTCCCGCGACGCTCGAACGGACGGCGGAGAAACCGATCGCTGCAGCGCCCTGGTTAGGCGACGTTCTCATGCAAGAATGGCTGACAGTGGCTCACTACCTCGCTCAGGATGTCGTCCGGGCGACTCGGCTCTCTCACGAACAACCAATAGTCCCCATACTGGTTGTTGATGGTGAAAGTGTGGTGTCTGAACGTGAAGTCAATCCAAGCCTCTGTGACGTGGTCGGTGAGAAACTCCGTAATTCGGACTCCGTGGAGTGCGCGGAGATGGTCTCGTAGCGCATCAAACGAACGACTCTCGGGCAACTCTGCAAACCAACGAGAGCCGTCATTGGTCGTGCGATTGAGAAGCTGGATGCTCACGGGACGTGCGGAGTCGCCGAACGCTAGGCGTGAGCTGCGGCTGCAAGCGGGAGCGAGGTACGAGCGGACGCTGGAAGCCGTCCGCTCCACGCCCTTGTTCGGCCCAGGTTCTGGCACAGACCGCGGGACTCCTTCCTGCTGCTTACCGGGAGCTGCCCAGACAATCCACTCTGACTCGCCTTGTGCCCGCGTCAGGTGGTCATGCCGAGAAAGTCCATTATCGCCTCGACCTGGTGGGTGAGCATCTCGCGGCCGCGTATGATTCCAAGCCCTCGCGTTTGGGCGGCTTGCAACAGCGGCGTGAGTTCCGGAACCATCACCACTTCCGCCACAAGGGCGGTCCCGGAAACGCGCGAGACCTCGACGGGCAAGGGCCCCTGCCCATTGAGCCCCAGGGAGGTTGCATTGATGACAATATCAAAGGCGGAGGGATCGACCGCACTCCCAGCCTCGACCGCGCAGGTGGGCGCGGCACGCCGCACGGTGTCGGCCACATCCTCCGCTTTGGCTTGGGTCCGATTGGCGATGACTAAGGAGCCGACGCCCGCGAGGGCCAGCGCCACAGCAATGGCACGCCCGACACCCCCTGCACCGACCAGCAGCACCCGGGTGTTGGCATCAAGGGTGCGCTGCGTCTGAAGCGCCTTGACCATCCCGATGCCGTCCAAGGTCTCGCCGATCCACCGGCCGTCCGGGGCCACTCGGATGACATTGACCACACCACAGGCCCTGGCATTCGGCATCAGTTCATCACACAGGCGGGCGGCCATACCCTTATGTGGCATACTCACGGCATAGCCAGCAAAATTGCGGAGGTGGCGCATCCCTGCCACGGTCGCCGTGAAGTGTTCCGCCGTCACGTGTAAGGGCACAACGACAGCATCGATGCCACGCTGAGCGAGCAGGGCGTTGAGGACTCCGGGCACCTGCAAATGGTCCACTGGATCAGCGAAGAGGCCATAGAGCCGTGTTCTTCCGCTAATCGGGGGGTGACTTTGCTGCATGGTGACTCCTATGGAGATGGAGTACGCTACTTTCCCCTGGAGTAGTAAGTTGCCGAACGACCCGCATCACCGGGCGGCGGGAGTTGAGTTGGTATCGGAAAGCCCGTGACCACCGCCGCTCCGGTGCATGCGCTGGTTAGGCATCTTGAATTATCCTATTTGCTCGGCTTCCAGACCCACTCGCCCTTCGTGTTGATGTAACCGCGTTTACGGTC
>VGHO01000238.1 GCA_016868175.1 Betaproteobacteria bacterium | reverse complement strand
CATTGGGTCGGGATATCCGCGGCGCCTGAGTTCGGGAAGCGTCATCTTGCCGATGGTGGCGCAGGTTGCAGCGCTCGACCCGGATACCGCCGCGAAGATTGCGCAACCCACCACATTGGTGTGCAGGAGTCGCCCGGGGAGGCCTTGAAGCCAGGGGGCGAGCCCCTTGAACATGTCCTCGGACAGCTTTGTGCGGAACAGGATCTCGCCCATCCAGACAAAGAGTGGCAGGGCGGTGAGCGTCCAACTCGACGACGAACCCCAGATCGTGACAGCCATCGCATCGCCAGCCGCGCGTGAAGCAAAGAGTTGCATCCCGATCCACGCCACGCCCGAGAGCGTGAGACCGATCCAGACGCCCGAGCCGAGGATGGCAAAGAGCGCTGCAATCAGGAGCGCGGTGATCACCAGGTCATTCATGACCCGCCTGTGCCGCCGGATCCCGGGTCTGGCCCAGCCACTCGAGCAGAAAGTCATCCATCAGCGCGATCAGGAAGATGCAACTGCCCAAAGCCATGCTCAGCTGCGGAATCCACAAAGGAGTGGCATCGTTGCTCGTGGAGATGTCGTTGAACTCGAGCGACTGGAACACGAGTCGAACCGAGAACCAGGCAAGCAGCCCTCCCAGAACGACGGCGAGTCCACGCGCAAACAATTCGAGCCGGTGGCGCGCCTGTGGCGGCAGCGCGCCGAGTATCAGTGTGACGCGAATGTGCTCGCCGCGCCGCAGGGTGTGCGCCAGCGCCAGAAAGCCGGCCCCCGCCATGAAGTAGCCGGCGTAGGCGTCGGTACCCGGAATGAGGAAGTGCAATTCCCGGCCGAGGATCGAACTGAGCACCGTGATGAGCAGCAACACCATGAACAACGCCGCCAGGGCGGCGGCGCTGTCGTAGAGGGCATTGAGGAACGGTCTCATGAGCGGCTGGGGCAACCGGGATGGCCGGTCCTCGCGCAGCCCAGTGTCAGGGCTTGCGGTAGACGTCGATGAGCGCCTGGCCTTCCGGCCCTGCTTTCGCAAGCCATTCCTTGAGCATCACATCGCCCACCTTCTGCATGTCGGACCTGAGTTGGGCCGAAGGCACATGGATCGTGACGCCGTTGGACTTGAGGGTGTTGAGCGAGTCCGTCATCACCTTGCGCGACTCCGTCCAACCCTTTGCCTCCACAGCCGCTGCGGCCTTGAGGATTGCCTCGCGAACCGGCGCCTCGAGCGCATCGTAGGCCTTCCTGTTCACGATCACCGCATTCTTCGGGATCCACGCCTGGGTATCGTAGAAGTTCTTGATGTGTTCGTAGGTTTTGGAGTCCACTCCGGTGGCACCCGAGGAAATGTAGGACTCCACAACGCCGGTTGCCATCGCCTGGGTGAGTTCGGCGGCCTGGATCGTGACCGGTTGAGCACCCACCAGTTCGGCAATGCGCGCGGTGGCGGGACTGTAGGCCCGCCACTTCACGCCCTTGAGGTCTGCCGCGCTGTTGATGGGCTTTTTCACGTAAATGCCCTGTGGCGGCCAGGGTACTGCGTAGAGCAGCATCATGCCCTGCTCGGCAAGCTTCTTCTCAAGGAAGGGCTTTTGCGCCCTGTAGAGCTTCAGAGCAGCGTCGTAGGAATCAGTGAGAAAAGGAATCCCATCTGCGCCAAAGAGTTGCCACTCGTTTTGAAAGTTTACCAGCAGGATTTCTCCCGCCTGTGCCTGGCCCCCCTGCACCGCGCGCTTGATCTCGGGCGCCTTGAAGAGCGAGGCGTTGGCATGCACCGTAATCTTGAGCTTTCCCTGCGTGGCCTTGTCGACCTCCGTGGCAAACTCGTTGAGAAGCGGGGTGTGAAAGATGCCTTGCGAATATGCCGAGGGCAGGTCCCATTTCACTTGCGCCTGCGCCACAGGCCAGACCAGACCGAGCGCTACAGACGCAAGCACCGGCACGAAACCGCGTTTGGTGATAAGCATAGGTTCTCCTTGGGTGGGTGTTTGCTGTTTGGGGTTTACCATCAGCGTCCTGTCATTCTAGCGGCGAGCAGAGATCCATGGCGCAGTATGTATACACGATGAACCGCGTGGGCAAGATCGTGCCCCCAAAGCGCGTGATCCTCAAGGACATTTCCCTGTCGTTTTTTCCCGGAGCAAAGATCGGCGTGCTCGGATTGAACGGTTCAGGCAAGTCGAGCCTGCTGCGCATCATGGCCGGGGCAGACTCGCAGTACGAGGGGGAGGCAAGGCCGATGCCCAGGCTGCGCATTGGTTATCTTGCGCAGGAGCCGCAACTCGACGAGGCGCTCGACGTGCGCGGCAACGTGGAGAAGGGCCTTGGCACCGTTGTGGCGCTGGTGAAGGAGTTCAATGCCATCAGCGACCGCTTCGCCGAGCCGATGGACGATGAGGAGATGAACCGCTTGCTCGAGCGCCAGGGCGAGTTGCAGTCGGCGATCGATGCGGCCAACGGCTGGGAGGTGGAGCGTCGGCTCGACATTGCAGCCGACGCCCTGCGGCTGCCGGCATGGAACGCGCAAGTGACGCACCTCTCGGGCGGCGAGCGCCGGCGGGTGGCACTTTGCAGGCTGCTGCTTGCCGAGCCCGACATGCTGCTGCTCGACGAGCCCACCAACCACCTCGATGCGCTGTCGGTGCAATGGCTCGAGCAGTTTCTCGAGCGCTTCCCCGGAACCGTGATCGCAGTAACCCACGACCGATACTTTCTGGATAACGTGGCAGGCTGGATCCTCGAACTCGACCGCGGCCACGGCATCCCCTGGCAGGGTAACTACTCGAGCTGGCTCGAGCAAAAGGAGCAGCGTCTGCAGGTGGAGGCGCGTCAGGAGTCGGCGCGGATCAAGGCCATGCAGGAGGAGCTCGAATGGGTGCGCAGCAATCCGAAGGGTCGGCAAGCCAAGAGCAAGGCGCGACTGCAGCGTTTCGAGGAACTCGCCTCGAGCGAAGCCCAGTTGCGCAACGAGACCAACGAGATCTACATTCCGCCGGGTCCCCGACTCGGGGATCTGGTGGTGGAGGCCCAGGGGCTCACCAAGCGTTTCGGTGAAAAACTCCTCTACGAGGGATTGAACTTTGCACTGCCCCCGGGTGGAATCGTGGGTGTGATCGGGGCCAACGGCGCCGGCAAGACCACGCTCTTTCGCATCCTCACCGGTCTCGAGCAGCCCGACGCCGGGCAATTGCGCATCGGCGACACCGTGAGGATCGCCGCAGTCGACCAGAGTCGCCAGAGTCTCGACGACAGCAAGACCGTCTGGGAGGAGATCTCCGAGGGGCTCGACAACATCACGGTGGGGTCCTACGTGACCTCGAGCCGCGGATACTGTGCGCGCTTCAACTTCAAGGGCGCCGACCAGCAAAAGCGGGTTGGGGAACTCTCAGGCGGCGAACGCAACCGGGTGCACCTGGCCAAGACCCTGCGCATGGGGGGCAATCTGTTGCTTCTCGATGAACCCACCAACGATCTCGATGTGGAGACGTTGCGGGCGCTCGAGCAGGCCCTGCTGCAGTTCCCGGGTTGCGCCGTGGTGATTTCGCACGACCGTTGGTTCCTCGACCGTATCGCCACCCATATGCTGGCTTTCGAGGGCAACAGCCAGGTGGTGTGGTTTGAGGGAAACTACGCGGACTACCTTGCCGACCGGCGCAAACGCCTCGGCGATGCCGCCGACCAACCCGAAAGGATTCGCTTCAAGGCCTTGAGCAACTAGCTGGCGCGATGCGCCCGGGCTTGCCTCCGCTCAGTGCGGCTGGGCGAGGCGCTCGAGATGCACATCGACATCGCCGTAGAGTTGCGACAGCGCAGTCAAGCGCTTGAAGCAGTGGCTGATCTTCATCTCGATCGTCATGCCCATACCGCCGTGCAACTGCACCGCCTCCTGCCCGATATCCCGCGCGGCCTCGCAAAGCTTCACCCGTGCCATCGATACCGCGCGCCTGCGCTCGGCCGCTGAACGGGTGCCCGCGCGGGCCGCATCCACCCGGTCGCAGGCGAGGTAGGTGATCGAGCGGCTTTGTTCGGCA
>VGHO01000237.1 GCA_016868175.1 Betaproteobacteria bacterium | reverse complement strand
AGCCCGAGGATGAAGAAGCCCAACGCCAGCAGCGAAAACGGAAATCCAAGGAGTGTTGCCGAAGCAGCCTCGGTGCAACTCGTGCTCGCCGCGAACATCCAGGGCCAGGCCTGCTCCAGACCCGAGGCTATCAAAATGCGGTCGGCAAGTCCGAGATCGCAGCGATCGCTGCGGCTTGCAACCAGAAACTGATACCCGGCTGCGGCAATCCCCGCGACCTGGAACACGAAGTTGGCAAGGAGCGGCAGCGCCAGGGCAATCGGCACGCGCAGACTTCCAAGCACGAGAAGCATGCAACCCATGCTCGCCAGCATGAGCAACCGCTGGACCACGCACCAGGGACACGGTTGCATGCCCATCGCATGCTGCGCAACCAGCGCAATGCCAAGCGAAGCAGCGCACAGCACGATCCAGAACAGACCGAGTACACGCAGG
The DNA here is from genome assembly GCA_016868175.1 of Betaproteobacteria bacterium. Classification (GTDB taxonomy): domain Bacteria; phylum Pseudomonadota; class Gammaproteobacteria; order Burkholderiales; family Burkholderiaceae_E; genus UBA3064. The sequence goes on along the minus strand of VGHO01000237.1, from coordinate 3,580 downwards.
CCCCTGGATGCACCAACGGTGGCTGCAAACGGCATCGATGTTCCTCCGTAGCCCGCGCGGCTGCGCGGCGATTACCCAACGATTGCGCGGCGATGGCCCGAGTGCTGATCGGAGCCGCAACGAAGACTGCCCCGCCCCCATACGGATTGTGCGTTAAAAGCCCTCAATCGGCCCGCTACGATCACGAGCCTTCCGGACGCATTCGAGGGCGATCCGATCCGGTCCGCAACACGATGGCAGGGCATACCGCATGAACCTCTCCCAGCTGCGCACCGTCCGTGAGGTGGTGCAGCACGACTTCAATCTCACCTCCGCGGCGACTGCACTGCACACCTCGCAGTCGGGTTTGAGCAAGCAGATTCGCGAACTGGAAGACGAACTCGGGGTGCTGATCTTTGTGCGTCGCGGCAAGCGCTTTCTCGGGCTCACCGAGGCGGGTGAGGCAATGGTCCCGATGCTTGAGCGACTGATGGTGGAGGCAGGCAACATCGCCCGCATTGCCCAGGAGTTTCGCGACACGACCCGCGGACAACTCACGATCGCAACGACGCATACCCAGGCGCGCTATGTCTTGCCGGATGCAGTGATGGCGTTTCGGCGGGAGTTTCCCCTGGTTCAGCTGGCGCTTCAGCAGGGAAGCCCCGAGCAGGTCGCGGGCTGGTTGCTGCGCGGCGAGGCGCAGATCGGCATTGCCACCGAGTCGCTGGCGCAGCATGACGAATTGCTCGCGGTTCCCTACTACCAGTGGCACCACGCCGCAGTGGTGCCGCTCGATCATCCGCTGTTGCAGCAGGCGCTCGATATCGAAAGGCTCGCCCGATGGCCCCTCATCACCTACCACTTGGGATTCACCGGACGCAGACGGATCGAGGAGGGATTTCTGCGCCACGGAAAGCGCCCCAACATTGTGATGTCGGCGCTCGATTCCGACGTGATCAAGACCTATGTGGCATGCGGTCTGGGTGTGGGGGTGATCGCGGCGATGGCGTTTGATCCCTTGCGGGACCTTGGCTTGCGCAAGATCGACGCCGGCCACCTGTTCGGGGTGAACACCACCGTGATGGCGTTTCGCAAGGGTCAGTTCCTGCAGGGTTACGCCTATCGCTTCGCCGAGTATTGTTCCGCGGAACTCAAGGCCGATCGACTGCGCGTCGCGGTGGAGTCGCCCTCGACGGCGGGCGGGGATGATGTCGGCCGGGCAAAGCGCGGGTAGAGCCGCGCGACCACTTCGCGCTCGCTGGACCAACTGTAGCAACCGTCGAGAAACTGGGGTCGATCAGGATCTGCACCCTGGCCTTTCCTGCCCGCAATATTGTGCGCGGCGCGCTCGGCCCTTTCTTCGGGGCTTGCCATTGCGTCTTCCCAGCCGTAGAGGGTCTGGAAGGCAACGGTTGCCATTGGAAAGAGGAGCTCGCGTGCGTGGGTGCAGCCGGAAGTGGATCCGACGACCGCGTTAACAGCCTTGCGCCAGCCTGCGCCGATACGTGCGCCAATCAGCTTTCGGTAGTTGGGGATGGCGCCTGTGCAGGTTGGGTAGGGCACTTCGGGCATAAGGACTTCGATGTCGCGCACCACGAAGTCTTCATCGATGGTGAGGCGGATTGCGATGTTGTGCACATCAGCCCCGGCAGGGCGGTGGCCGCGGTAGGTCTCTTCGACAGCAAAGGGCTTGGTGTCGACGATCCGCCCCTCGATCTCCCACAGGCCGTCGGTGCGCCGATAACCCTCGCATTCCACGCGACGGTTGTGCATGAGGCGCCGGGGCGCGGAGGATGAAAAATCCATCGGCTCAAGATTAGCAAAGCCCGATGACGCCCAGCTCAAAGCCCGATGACGCCCGGCTCAAAGCCCGATGACGCCCGGCTCAACCGAGGTACGGTTCAGTTGTCGCGCCGCGAAGCGAGCTCGACAGCCTCGTCGGCTTCGCCAGTACATACGCTTGCGCCCGTAGTGCTCGCGCGTTCGGGAGCTTCGATCACAGCTCGACCTCCAACCAGGACCCGCAGCTCAGGCTTGAGTGAGGCTTCACGGGCGTGCCTCACCAAGGGGGCGAGGTCGGCGAGCGCTTCGCGCTGGCTCAGGCTGAGCGCGAGAACATCGACGCTACGCGAAGCAAGCGCCCCTGTGATGTCGCTGTGTCGGGTCGCCTGAAGGAGACTGGCGTCCCATCCGGAGCGCCTGAAAAAGCTCACCAGCATGCGCGCACCGAAGGTGTGCTGTTCACCCGGAAGGAGCGCCACGAGCAGCGTGTTGCGGCGCGCACGCGCAACTGTGCGGGCGGTCGCGCGCGCGGGTGGCTGCGCAGTGGTCTGCGCCTCGAATTCCCCTGCGAAGTGACGCAGCACTTGTTCAAGTTGCCAGCTTGCCAGAGTGACTTCGCTGAAGTTCAGCGTGTCGTTCAGCCAGCGCTCACCGAGCATACGCGCCACAGGGGCAAGCAGGCCGAGGTAAACCTCGCCAAGGCCCAGCCCCTCGCCACGAAGGCCCTCGACGTAGTGCACCGATTCCTCGGGCCTGTTGCGCAGGAGGATCTCGAGGTAGCGCTCGGCCAGATTCGCGCCCTGTCCCGAAGCGGACCAACTTGCCTCACGCCGGTTGTGATCTTGAGTGCTGTCGAACGGAGGGCTGGCGGAAGGAAGGCTGCTGCACTGCGGCGAAGTCGCAGTGCAGGACCCCGCCACGCACGGGCCGCGAATCCCGAGTTGCCGGTGGGTGTTCACTATCTGCGGCAGCACAAGTTGCTCAACCACCCTGTCTATCGCAGGATGTGGGGCAATGCGCTGCGGTCGTTCTCTGCTTCTCACAATCGGTGCCTTTCTCCTCCGCAGTCCCTTTCTGTGCTCTTCGCCGGTGGCGTCGAGCGCACTTGACTGCATGTCGGGCCCGATGACCCTGCTCGAACTATCCGCGAGGCGACAAAGGGAGGCAAGGACTAATTTGCCAAGGACAAGACTTCGACGAATATCGCGAAATCCCATGCGAGTCCGCGTGGCGTACTGGAGCCTCGCGTGGCGTTGTACGGTTGCCAAGCTCGATTGACAATCGAAATCCGTCCAGCTAACCTGACACTACAGTCCGTCCTCCGGGTTGTCTCCCAACCCCTCAATGCGTGGGGTCCTCGGCCTGCACGCTCTGCAGGCCTTTTTTTGCCTCGGGCCTCAGTGGCGCTTTTTCCCAACCCGCCCGGGCTGCAAGTACACCAACGCCAGCGGCTCAGTGCCCCTGCGAGCGGTAGCGAAGCGCAAGGCGCCGGTTGAGTTCGATTGACTCGATCCCCTCCATGCCCTCGAGCTGCAAGGACACCTCCAGGGGGCTTTGCCCGGCTGCGGAATTCTCCTTGAGCGATGCCAACGGCTCAACGCCTCTACCGATCTGCAGCAGGAAAACCCCGGAAATGCGGGTGGCGTCGAGCCGATGGCCAAGCGCTTCAACCGCCTGCCGGATTCGCTCTACGCTGGCGGCCTGGACGGTGAGGAGCAGGCTCGGCGCGAGATCTGCAAGGCGCGTAACGGAGTAGCGTTGCCGCTGCTTCCCGTCAAACCAGACGCCGGGGTCCTGTACAACACCCGCAACGCCTTCA
>VGHO01000236.1 GCA_016868175.1 Betaproteobacteria bacterium | reverse complement strand
TTTCAGGCAAGACAGCCAGAGCGCCGTAGAGCCGGTGGTTGGCCCAACGGTTGTAGCGCACAAGCATGCGGTGTGGTGGCATACGGAAGCGATCCTCACGGGTGAGATCCCTTGTTCGGAGTCCTCTACGGCGGAACTCCGCTCGAGGGGTCCTCCCTGGCGGCGGGCTTTCTTCGCAGCGCGCTGAATCCAGGGTTGAGGCAGGAAGGCAACTCATACCTCCGGCAAGAAGATGCCACGGCCCGACCGCAAGGGAAAGCGGCTGCAAAAACCAGCCGAAACCCAACGCAATCAAAACCGGACAAGCTTCGTCGGCTTTCGTGAAGTTTTCAGGTACTGCCCGGATAGTACGCAGTGCGGCGGGCATCTACCGCCGCTGGCGTCGAGGAGCGTGCCGCGTCGCGCGCCGGGCGTTGTTCTTTGAGCCAACCATCTATTCAAGAGGGGAAAAAGCAAATGAGTCTCTACTGGATTCGTGCGGCCTACTCGCCGCAAGCCTTCAAAGGCATGATCACAGAGCCACAGGACCGCGAGGCCGCCGCGCGCGCACTCTTCGAGGCTGTCGGGGTAACGATGCACAGCCTCCATTTCTCGGTTTCAACCGCCGAAATCGTGGTGCTCGCCGAATCCACCGCACAGTCGATGGCTGCGGTGGAAATGGTGATCATGGCTAGCGGAGCCGTCTCGTCAGTCGAAGGCATCGAGGTGATTTCAGCGCACGACATGACCGAGGCGATGAAAGTCGCTGCAGCTGCAGCGGCCAGATACGCCGCGCCAAGCCGCGGCTAGCTCGCGCGGGTTCAGGCGGGCCTCCCCGGAGGCTCGCCTTGCGGGGATGCCGTCGCTGGCGCGCCGGGCCGTTTTTTTCGCCGCAACCCGCCGCGGGAAAGGCAGCACACTTCGCGGATTCTGCGCAATAACTTTATTATTTCTAGAATTTTGCAGGAGCTGCGTCCCCCGGAGCTTTCCGCAAGGCAAATCGGAGGGGGGGGAGGGTTCGTCGCGACGAGGTACCTCAAGGTTGTCTCATATGCGCAGGCAGCCGGTACGTGCGCTGGTGCTGTAAAAACTTTTCTGCTACCCGAAGGGTGAGCTTGCGCTCTCCGCGCTCAATCTTCGACAGATTGCCCGGGTCCACTTCCAGAGCTGAAGCGAGATCACGGAGGCCCATATCGTGCTTTGCTCGCCATGCGCCGATCTCTGCGCCGGTAAGGGCGTTAAGGTCACGCGAGAGAAGGCTTGACGTCTCCTTGCCGTAGTGCTGGCGGAGTGCTTCAGGAATCTCGACCCAGATGCTGCGTTGAAGCCACTCGTTCACCCACCCGTGCGGCAGTCGTCCGTCATGGTCGCTGATCCGCGGGGCATTATCTCCATATCGCCAGCGTTGGATGACCCCGTCGCTTGCCAAGCGGTCAAGCGCCGACTCGAATTCGGCGACATGGCGGCGTGTTTGGAACCGGTCGAGATCCTCAGTGAGGCCATCCACGATGGTTTCCCGCACAGACCTGGCGTACACAAAGCGCTCGTGACGCACATTCATACGCCAAAATGGACCCAGGTACTTCCCGAGCCGCTTTGCGAAGCGCTCTTTGCGCGGGTCATAACGCAGGACTTGCATTTGGAGGCGCATCATCTGGCTTCCGCCGAGCTGGAAGATGCGCCGCGACCAGACTCTTCCAAAACTGTATTCGATCCCGTCCCAGCGGCGTAAAACCCCGTCAAGGTCGAGCGTCCCCCGACCAAACTTGTTCCAGATCACAAACAAACGCCCCTGTGCGATGTACTGCTGCCCCTGAACTACGCCTCGAAGGGTCAGATCTAATCGCTGCAAATTTTCAATCCTCCGGCGCAAGATGTCTTCGTCGCGAACGCGGAAACTTTTCCCCCCGGTTCCGCCTTGCTGGCGTGCGTAGCTGAAAGCCATCAGCTCATCAAGCGCGACTTTTACCGTGTCGGTCTCGTCCTTAGCGTGCTCGCTGTAGCGCGCCATTAGAAACGTCAAAAGATCTGCGTCAACGTCCCCAAGCTCTCGGGCATACCTTGTCATTTGTTCATCGATCTGCTGCTGCGCTTGCTGCCCCAATGAGCGATAGATTTCAACGCTTGACTCGGCTGGATGCGCATCACGCCAGAACTGGATGCCGTCTTCCCCGCGATGCGGCACCGTTTGAAGGGTGTAATGGGACGCATTCTTTGGGTCGTCGTGATGGATATCGCCTTGCGACGCCGGGAAGTCGTGGTCTGGGCGCTTCCGAATCGCTCGCTCCCCCTGCTGCACATCCCGCAGCACGTGGATGGACAGTTGGTCGGAGTGAGCATCGAACAGCTTTGCGGCGACAATGGCAGTGATCAGTAGCTGATCTTCGGGCTTGATGCCTTCACCATATGCCTGCTTGAAGCGACGCTGCCAATCGCGGATCCAAATGCCAATTTCTGCCGCGTAGGCGATGTTTTCTGTGATGTAACGGTAAACATCCCGGTATGCGCGTTGCGCTTCGAAATGCAGCTTTCGGAGGTAAAGACGCATGTCTCTTGCTTTCCGCAGCGCTGGGCCTCGCGACAAGTGCTGGTCTTGCTGCGCTCGCTCCACGACCATCCCACTGGCAGCGACGTTCTTTACCTGCTTGACCCACCACGCATCAAATTCCACCCAGAGTTTTTTCCAGCCGGCAACATCCCAAGATTCGATAGGCGGGGCTTTGCCCAGGTACGCACATAGGAAGCGGCTCAAGGCGTAAGCGCCCGATGGCCAATTGGCAGAGAAATGGGCTAGTTTCAATGACAATGGCTTATGTTCTTTTTTCAAGCGAAATCACACAATTGATATGAAGGTGCAATGAACCGATTAGACCCTCTGCGGAAGACTTCCCGAAGGTTTTAGGTTTTTCCGCTGCAGCCGAAAATTCCCAAAGCGAACCTCGGTCTCCGTGAAGGCGAGATCGTGAGTTTTGGATCCCACCGCAAGCCAAAGCGCCCCCGCACCAAGCGGATGTCTTGCGCTAGGCGGCAGGCTGTACAGCTCGGCGTCAGACCACGTATCAGCACCACGATGGTGCCGCCCGCAGAGCGCGACAAACTCGCCCCACTCGTGCTCAGCAAACCCTCGCGGCGGGTTTTGTGCCACCTTCAGGCACCGCTTTGGAAGCGGCGAAGACGGAAGGTCGATCCTCAGAACGCCCCGCGTATGGGCTTCACTCACGTCTTTGCAGCCGCCGAGTTCATCCGCGGTGAGCCGCATCAGGCGGGCCCCGGAAATTAACGCCTGCCGGCTGAACTCTTCCACGGCGGAGTCCGCTGAGGCGTCCGCATCCAGAGCAAGCACGATCTCGCGCTCATCGCACCACTCCCACCGCCAGCCCGTCAGGCCAAAGATCGCCACCGCGCGAAACCCGCGCGTGAGCAACGCGAGGGCGTCAAACGCACCCTCGCAAACGAAGAGGGGACCGCCCTCTTTGCGCATGGCATGGGCATTGAAGATCCCTTTCGGTCGTCGCAGGTGGCAGTGTCTTAGCGGGGTCTCCTCAACGGTTGATCTGCTGTAAAGACTTACGCACCGACCCGCAACGTCGGTGTGGGGGACGACGATCCGGGGTCCGCGAATGCTTCCGGCAAAGACCTCGCCCGGCGGACAAAAGCCCACTCCATGCCGCCGCGCAACGTCGAGAGGAATTGCTCGCGACGCTAAATACGCAGCGGAGTCCTCAAGCCTCCCCTGCCATCGCTCTAGGATCCGCAGCATGGCGTCATCCAGTGGCGCCGGTGGATCAGATATCCTCAACATCGCGATTGGCTTGGTTGGCTTAGCTGTTTGCGTCCCCGCCCTGTCTTTCTGGTACCGCTCACGCGCCGCCTCGGTATACCCCCAGGCCTCACAAACAAAGCAGTGAAATCGCCCCGTGCGCGCGTTGATGCTCAGGCTACGACTACGGTCGCTGCCGTGAAAGGGACATCCAGCCCGTAGGTACTCGCCGGACTTTTTGAGCTGCAGGTGTCGGGGTAATCCGTCCAAGTCCGACGCCTTCA
>VGHO01000235.1 GCA_016868175.1 Betaproteobacteria bacterium | reverse complement strand
CAGCGCGATGGGCGCTGGTCGTGGGATACCGCGGCGGGCATCGAAGAGTTTCGTCTGCGCCGACTCGGTCGCAACGAGCTCGACACGATCGATGCGATGAAGGCGATCGCTGCGGCGCAGCGCGCTTGCTTCGACGGCGTGCCGCAGGGTGGTACCGCGGGGGCGTTCGCCGCGCGCATCAAGAGCAGCGATGGTCGAAGGGACGGGCTCTACTGGCCGACGACGGGCGATGAAGCGCCATCGCCGCTCGGTGCCGCGATCGCTCGCGCCGACTGCACGGGTGGTGCCCCGAAGAACGCGGTGGCGTTCGACGGGTACTGGTTCGCCGTGCTGCCAGCCAGTGCGAGCGGACCATCTGGAACGGTGATCGCGTGGCCCGAGCAGTACGGAGTCAGCGGCATCATGACTTTCATGGTCGGTCCGGACGGCATCGTGTATGAACGCGACTTCGGCGATGAAACTCCGCGCGCGCGCGAGAAGTGCAGTGATCCTGCATCAGGTGGAACACCCGCCGCAGGCTGGACGCGCAGCGATACGCCTCCAACGAAGTAGCGCGTAGCAGTCCAGCGCGCGTGTTGCACGTTTGGTCGCGCGCCACGCGCGAGGTGTGGTTCAACTCGCTGATTTCGGTAGGTGGCCTGACGTGGATTTCGTTTGGCGGACTATTCGCTGCGCCGGCCCGTCGCTCGCCAGATCGTTGCACTGAATGACGCATCGGGGGTGGCGGCCAGCGCACCGAAGAGGGCGAGGCCCTCTTCGATCTGGGCAGCATCAAGGGTCGAACGGCCGGCCACGAGCGCCGGCAGTTCCGGTCGCACAAAGTCGAGGATGTACGCGGTCATGGCACACAATTCCGCCGCGCGCGATGGGCACCAGAAGTGCAGCCCGTGCATCCGACTGTCCACCGAGGCGAAGCCCGCGATCTCCAAGAGCGGTGCAAGCCTCGGCCCGACGCAGGAACTGCCATGCTTGTCGAAGAGTTCGACGAACGCGGCCAGGAACGCCTCGATCGACGCATGGCGTGGCGTCACGCGAAACAGGCCGTAGTCGGTCTCGGTCAAGTCGATGCGACCGCCAGGCCGCAAGACACGGCGCGCCTCGCGCAGAGCCGCGACCCGCGCCACTTCGTCGGCCAAGTGCTCAATGACCCAGACCATTACCACGCGGTCGAACGAGGCATCTGGGAACGGAAGCGCCAGCGCGTCGCCGACCACCAGCGATGCGGGGATGCCGCCCGAACCAAGATGCCGTCGCGCGCCGTCGATCTGGTCCGCAGAGCAGTCCAGTCCCGTGAGTGCCAGCGTCGGCTCGGCGCGGGCCAGTTCGGCCATCACCGCGCCTACGCCGCAGCCGACCTCGAGCACCCGCTCACGCGGCGCCAGGTCAAGCCCGGACAGCAAGATGGGCCGAAGGATGTCGGCCTGTCGGACCAGCCGCGCCTGCTCGCGGTCTGAAGTGCCGTGGAGGTAGGCGAGTGCGTCGTGACTGGGCATGGCACCAAGGGTAATGGACTTGACGGGTCCGACATTTGCTCGACTTGTCTGCCGCGAACCTGTCGTGCCATGATGCACAAGGTGCTGATGGCAATAGGTTCCTCTCAATGCGGGTAGGGGCAGTTTGGTCATCGATACTCAGGGAGCAGCCTGCTAGGACGCGGCTGAACGTACGGCTGTTGCGTTGGCAGTTGTTTCGGGTCTAGCCTTCTTGGCATGGATTCCGGCAAGGTGACGAAGTCGGGCGACTCGCGTGTCGTTCGGGTGTTCATTTCTTCGACGTTTCGGGATTTCGTGGAGGAGCGAAATCTGTTGGCGAAGGATGTGTTTCCCGAACTACGCCGGCGCGCGCGCGAGCGGTTCGTGGAAGTTCAGGAGGTGGATCTGCGGTGGGGAATCACGCAGGATCAATCGGATCGGGGCGAGACACTGCCTGTCTGTTTGCGGGAGATCGAACGGGCGCGTCCCTACTTCATCGGGTTCCTCGGTGAGCGTTACGGGTGGACGCCCTCGAAGGGCCAACACCCAGAGCTGCTGATGGATCAGCAGCCGTGGCTGCATGAACACGCGGGCGGTACGAGCGTGACGGAACTGGAGATCCTGCATGGTGTGCTGCGTGACCCCGCCATGGCGGGACGAGCGTGCTTCTACTTTCGCGATCCGAAGTGGAGCGCAGGCAGGGGTGCGGACTTCCGCAGCGAGGGCGAGGAGGAGCGGTCCAAACTTGAGCGGCTGAAGTTGCGGATCCGAGAAAGCGCATTCCCGGTGGTGGAGTACGAGACTCCCGAAGAGGTTGCCAAGCGGATTATTGACGACCTGTGGAAGGTCATCGATGAGCAGTACCCCGCCGATGCATTGCCCGATGAACTCGAGCGGACGCGCCGAAGTCACGAGTCCTATGCGTTCGAGCGTTGCCGCGGGTATGTGGGGCAGGAAAGGGCGGTGGAAGAGTTGCTCAGCCGTCTTGAGTCTGCCAACGATGAGGCGGGCTCAGATGGTGCTCGGAGCCGGATGACGGTTGTGACGGGTGAGTCTGGAACAGGCAAGAGCGCACTGATTGCCAATGTGATGGCGAAGTACCGCGCGAATCACCGGAATGATGTGGTGATCGAGCACTACCTCGCTGCGGGGGAAGGATCGGCGCGTCCGGCGGGGATCCTGAGGCGGTTAGCGGAGGAGATCAAGCGAGCGACGGGCTCGATCAAAGAGATCGAGAGTAAAGACGATGTGCTGTTGCAGCAACTTGCGGAGTGGTTTGCGGAAGCATCTGCGTGGGCGAAGCGGCAGGGCAAGTCGGTGATCATCGTGCTGGACGGGTTGGACAAACTGAAGTCTGGCAAGTCGCTTGGCTGGCTACCTCAAAAGATGGCGCCCCATTTGCGCGTTGTGGTATCGACGCTGTCTGGCGAGTCGTTCGATGAGCTGCGTCAGCGCGGTGTGGTGGAACTGGCTGCACAGCCGTTTACGAAGGAGACAGCTCGGGAATATCTCGGTGAAGCACTGGTTACGCGGCGTGGGCGACAGTTGCCGGCGCGCGAAATCGAGCGGATCATCGATCATCCACGGGCAACGCTGCCGATATTCCTCAAGACGCTGGTGGACGAACTCTGTGTGTACGGGTCGTTCGAGGGACTGTCAGATCGGATCAGCGAGTGCTTGGCAGCCGAGAAGCCGAGTGATCTCTTTGGGGTGATCTTGGAGCGGCTTGAAGGGGATCTTGGAAGGGAGATCGTCCAAAAGCCACTGGAAGCGATCTGGGCGAGTTTCGGTCGTATGAGTGATTCGGAACTGGTGGACTTTGCAAAGATCACGCCGTACCAACTTGCACGGATCAAGCTGACGCTGACAGACGCACTGTATGGAGACCGAGGCATGGTCAATTTCGCGCATGCGTATGTGCGCAGAGGGGTACGCGAGCGATACGAACTGACGCCGGAGCGTCAGCGATCAACTCACCACGCTCTTGGACTGTGGTGGAGCGAGCAGCCGCCGTCTGTGCGCATGGGTTTAGGAGTGAACTTGCACCTGTACCGAGCTGAGGCATGGGACGATCTTGAGCGGTGCTTGATTGATGTGGGAGTGGGTGGTGCGATTCTGCAGGGGTTCTCAGCGCGGAACCTGTTTCGGTCGTGGAGCAAAGTTGCCGAGGCGCGCGGCGAGAGTTCGACTGGTCAATATCTCGGGCGTGCAATGGGGCAAGCGTGGTGGGAGTGGAAAGTGGTCGATGGCGATCGAGCCACTCAGCTGATCATTGCAGGCCGCCTCACTGACCTATTGTCGACAGCGGAGGCATTTGATCTTGGGCTTGAGGTATCGCGGCATGGGCTTGAACTTGCGCGTGCGATCCACGCAGAGCTGAAGACACCAGAGTCGCGGCGTGCTGTCAGCGCAATCCTGTTAAGAAGCGCCAACATCGAATTTCGGCGCGGTGATCTAGAGGCAGCGTTGGCGAAGTACAACGAGTGCCTTGAGATCGCTCGTGCGCTTTGGGAGGCGCTGAAGACACCAGAGTCGCTGCGTGATGTCAGCGTGACCCTGGGAAGAATCGCGGACATCGAAGTTCAGCGCGGTGATCTAGACGCAGCGATGGTGAAGTACGA
>VGHO01000234.1 GCA_016868175.1 Betaproteobacteria bacterium | reverse complement strand
GAGGATGCACAACGGACAACTCCGGATCAGGGGGCGCAGACGAGCGGATCCGAGCACGGGGGCAGGTCTGGCTAGGCGGTGATGGAAACCCTTGAGAATCCACTTCCGGAGCTCTTCCCCGGCTTTGCCGCGTATCGGCTTTTCCGCGAGGAGTCAGAACTCTTCTGGTTGAGCGCGGGCACCGGGCCGCCACTCCTCCTCCTGCACGGTTATCCGCAAACGCTTGCCGCCTGGCATCGGGTGGCATTTTTCCTGCGTGGGCGGTTTCGCCTCGTGATCCCTGACCTGCGTGGGTATGGGCGTAGCCGCGGGCCCAAGCCCGATGCCGCACATCGCGGCTACAGCAAGCGTGCCATGGCGGAGGACGCCCTTGCAATCATGCAGGCGATGGGTTGCGCGCGCTTTGCGGTGGCGGGGCACGATCGCGGCGCGCGGGTTGCCTACCGACTCGCGCTCGACCAACCCGGGTCGGTTGAGGCTCTTGCGCTCCTCGACATCGTGAGCACGCTCGACATGTGGGAGCGGATGAGCATGCAAGGGGCGCTTCGCAGCTACCACTGGCTCTTTCTTGCGCAGCCCGCACCGATGCCCGAGAGACTCATCGGGGCCGATCCGCACTACTACCTGCACCATCTGCTCGAACGTTGGAAGGGGCGTGACGCCGCGCTTGATCCACGAGCACTCGCGGACTATGCGGAAAGTTTTCGGCAAGTTTCAACTCTGGAAGCCACTTGCGAGGATTACCGCGCCGGGGCCGGGATCGACCGCGAACTCGACTTCGCAGACCGCGAAGCAGGCCGCAGGTTTGACTGCCGAGTCTTGTTGATCTGGGCCCGTCAGTACTTCGCGGGACAATCACCGCGTTCAGCTTGGGAGCGCTGGGCCAGGTTGCCCGAGCAGCATGTGCAGCCAACCCATCTCGAGCGCTCTCAAGACCCTGATCACCCAGGACATCGTGAGTACCCCGGACGCAGCGAGCCCCCCGGACGCAGCGAGCGCCCTGAATGCCTCGAGGATCTGTGTCTCGACTGCGGTCACTTCATTGCCGAGGAGCAGCCCGAGGCCTGCGCCGAAGCCCTTCATCGTTTCTTCCTTGCCGCTCGTCGCTGATCGCAGCAGGATGTCATCGTCGCTACATTTTCCCGAAGGATGCTCGCCAGGGTGAATGCGAAGCCACAGATCTCGCAAGCTTGCAAAGGAGGAAGCTGACCATGGGTACAACGGAGGGATCGCTGGAAGGGGCTGATCGGACAGGCGTTGGCGGCGGGGGTTCAAGCGGATCCCACGACCCCGGAGGATCCGATGCTCCGGGCGAGGCTGTGCTTGCAAGAATGCGCGATGAACTGCTCGACGCGCTTGATGAGGAAGTTGAGCTCGAATTCGAGGACCAGGACTACGATGCTCAGGGCGCGAAGATCGATTCCGGGTCAGGGCCCGGGGCGTCGGCACCGCTCGATCGCCGTGTGTACTTCAACGAGCTCCTTCGTCTGCAGCGCGAACTCGTGAAGCTGCAGGAATGGGTGTTGGAGCATCGTTATCGGCTTGTGGTGGTGTTTGAGGGCCGCGACGCAGCCGGCAAGGGCGGGGCGATCAAGCGGATCACCCAGCGCCTCAATCCGCGGATCTGCAGGGTGGTTGCACTTCCGGCTCCGAGTGACCGCGAGAAGACCCAGTGGTACTTTCAGCGGTATGTGCCGCACCTGCCCGCCGGCGGCGAGATCGTGCTTTTTGACCGTAGCTGGTACAACCGCGCTGGTGTTGAATCGGTGATGGGCTTTTGTTCGGAGAGCGATCTTGAGGAGTTCTTCCGTTCAACACCGGAGTTCGAGCGCATGCTCGTGCGCAGCGGCATCCGCCTGGTGAAATACTGGTTCTCGATTACCGACGACGAGCAACACGCGCGCTTTCTCGCACGGGTTCACGACCCCCTCAAGCAATGGAAATTGAGCCCGATGGACCTCGAGAGTCGCAGACGCTGGGAGAGGTACACGCGCGCCAAGGAGATCATGCTCGACCTTACGCACATTCCGGAGGCGCCTTGGCATGTTGTGCTTGCCGTGGACAAGAAGCGGGCCCGTCTCAACTGCATTCATCATCTCTTGCAGCAGGTGCCCTATCAGGAGGTTACTCATCCCGAGGTGATTCTCCCGCAAAGGGTTCGCAACCCCGACTACTACCGGCGTCCGGTGCCTGCAGAGATGTACATTCCGGAGGTGTACTGATCGCAGAGCCGCATGAGGCTTTGCAGGTTGTGGACGGGCAGGTGCTGATGCACGTGAGGCAGAAGTGCCCGAATACCGCTTGCCTTTGCTTCGAAACCTGCATAACGCAGGAGCGGATTGAGCCATACGAGCCGTCGGCAGCGCCGGGCAAGCCTCGAGGCCTCGCGGCCGAGCAACGCTGCATCGTCGCGCTCGAGTCCGTCTGTCACGAGCAACACCAGGGTGCGCGCGCCGAGCAGGCGCGCTGCGTGGTGTTTGTTGAATCGCTCCAGGCTCGTCGCGATGCGGGTTCCGCCGTTCCAGTCCTCCACGGTGCGCACAGCGCGGCGCAGTGCATCGTCGGCATCCCGCTCGCGCAGTGCCGGGGTGAGGTAGCTGAGGCGTGTGCCGAAGACAAGCGTCTGGGTGCGTGGGTCAGCACGGGTGAGTGCGTGCAGAAAGTGCAGAAACATCCGCGAGTAGCTGGTCATCGAGCCGGAGATATCCACCAGGGCCACCACCTTCATCGGCCTCTCGCGCGGCACGCGCCGGGGCAACTGCAACACTTCGCCGCCAGTGCGCATGGCGCGACGCGCCACATGGCGCATGTGGATCTGTCCGCGGTGCGCGCAGGCCTGATGTCGGCGGGTCCGTGCCAGCGCAAGTTGCGGCGTGAGCCGCGCCACCAGTTGCGTGACCGCACGCCACTCTGCGCCGCTGAGTGATTCGAAATCAGCCTTTTGCAGCAATTCGCGGCTCGAGAAGCTCAGCGTTGCCTCGATCGTCTGGGGTGGCTGGTCCCTGTCGTCCTCGGCGCCTCGGGGTGCGGTAGGTGGAGCCAGCGCTTCAGCAAGCCGCCGGCGGTCTTCCTGGGGCGTTGGGGTGGCCACCTCCACTTTGGGCAGCAACATCTGCATCGCCTTGCCGAGCAGATCGGGGTCGCGCCAGAAAGCGCTGAACGCCTGTTCGAAGAGTTCCTGTTGGTCAGGACTGCTCGTGAGCGTGCAGCGCAGGCTGTGGCGCAGATCCTCTGGCGAACCTACGCCCACTGCCACAACCGCTTCGGTGGCCATCAGAATGCGTTCGGTGGAAAGTGCCATACCGGCGCTGCGTAGTACGCGCCCGAAGTAGAGTATGTTCTCGGCCAAGTAGGCGCTCATCGCAGGCCCTGTCGGGTAGCGGCCGAACTGATCGTGTGGAGCGCAGGGTCGGGGCCGAAGACCGAGCGCCAGGCGAACCACGCCATGGCCAGCGCCAGCCCGAGCCCGAGGATGAAGAAGCCCAACGCCAGCAGCGAAAACGGAAATCCAAGGAGTGTTGCCGAAGCAGCCTCGGTGCAACTCGTGCTCGCCGCGAACATCCAGGGCCAAGCCTGCTCCAGACCCGAGGCTATTAAAATGCGGTCGGCAAGTCCGAGATCGCAGCGAGCGCTGCGGCTTGCAACCAGAAACTGATACCCGGCTGCGGCAATCCCCGCGACCTGGAACACGAAGTTGGCAAGGAGCGGAAGCACCAGGGCAATCGGCACGCGCAGACTTCCAAGCACGAGAAGCATGCAACCCATGCTCGCCAGCATGAGCAACCGCTGGACCACGCACCAGGGACACGGCTGCATGCCCATCGCATGCTGCGCAACCAGCGCAATGCCAAGCGAAGCAGCGCACAGCACGATCCAGAACAGACCGAGTGCACGCAGGCCCTTGGATGCACCAACGGTGGCTGCAAACGGCATCGATGTTCCTCCGTAGCCCGCGCGGCTGCGCGGCGATTGCCCAACGATTGCGCGGCGATGGTCCGGCGATTGCGCGCCGATTACCCAACGATTGCGCGGCGATGGCCCGACTGCTGATCGGAGCCGCAACGAAGACTGCCCCGCCCCCATACGGATTGTGCGTTAAAAGTCCTCAATCGGCCCGCT
>VGHO01000233.1 GCA_016868175.1 Betaproteobacteria bacterium | reverse complement strand
GCCTTTCTCGCACTTGGCGACTCCGATGTGCAGCGCAGGCGCGAAGCGGCAAGTACCCTCGAGGGTATCGAGGCGGTGCGTTACCTCGAAGCTCTCACGGCAGCCTGGCAGCGCGAAAGCGATTCCGGGGTGCGTCAGGCGCTTTTGCTCGCGGTGGCCAAGCTGCGACTCCAGTCGCCCGAGGCCAGCCTGCGGCTCGAGGCAGTGAGGGCGCTTGCGCTGGCCGAATCCTCGGCGGTGCGCCGACAGCTCCAGGACCTGCTCGGTCTCGACAGCACCGGCTTTCGCGAGCCTGACCCCCAGGTGCGCGAAGCAGCCAGGGTTGCGCTCGCGGCGATGGATGCGCGGTTGCGCAAATTCGAGTGGATTGCCGCAGCCTTCTCCGGACTCAGCCTCGGCAGCGTGCTGCTGCTTGCCGCGCTTGGCCTTGCGATCACCTACGGGCTCATGGGCGTGATCAACATGGCGCACGGCGAGTTTCTGATGATCGGTGCCTACAGTACCTATCTGGTGCAGCAACTGTTTCGACGATTCGCCGGCGACTGGATCGACTGGTATGTGCTCGCGGCGGTGCCCCTTGCATTCCTTGCCAGTGCGCTCCTGGGCATCGTGCTCGAACGGACCGTGCTGCGGTGGCTCTACGGGCGCCCGCTCGAGACGCTCCTCTCGACCTGGGGCATGAGCCTGCTGCTGATCCAGTCGTGCCGCCTTCTTTTCGGAGCGCAGAATGTGGAGGTCGAGAACCCCTCCTGGCTCTCGGGATCGATGGCGCTCGCCGGCGACATCGTGATTCCCTACAACCGGATGGCGATCCTTGCCTTTGCACTTGTGGTGCTGCTCGGCGTGTACACGGTGCTGCAGCAAACCCGCGCGGGCCTTTTCGTGCGAGCCGTTACCCAGAACCGCGCGATGGCTTCGTGCACAGGGATTCCCACCGACCGGGTCGACACGCTGACGTTCGGGTTCGGTTGCGGTATCGCCGGACTGGGCGGCGTAGCGCTTTCGCAGCTGGGCAACGTGGGCCCTGATCTGGGTCAGCAGTACATCGTGGATTCCTTCATGGTGGTCGTGCTTGGCGGCGTTGGGCAACTTGCCGGAACTGCCATCGCCGCGCTCGGGCTGGGGTCGGTGTCGAAGATCCTCGAGCCCTTCGCGGGTGCAGTGCTCGCAAAGATCATGGTGCTGCTCTTCATCATCGCCTTCATCCAGCGCAGACCGCAGGGGCTGTTTGCGCTCAAAGGGCGTAGCGCCGATGCCTGAGCATGCGATCGTGGGGGGGTCGAGGCTGGGCGCCAGCCCGATTGCGGTCGGCGTGGGTTTGCTATTGTCGGCGTTGATCCTGTGGATGGTCGTTGCCCACACCGTGCTGCCCGCCGACCACCCCTTGCACGTCTCGGCCTTCTGGATGACCCTGCTCGGCAAGTTCCTGTGCTACGCCATGCTCGCGGTGGCCATGGATCTCATCTGGGGCTATGCCGGCATCCTTTCGCTCGGCCAGGGCCTCTTTTTCGCTCTCGGTGGCTATGTGTTCGGCATGTACCTCATGCGACAGATCGGGCGCGATGGCGTCTATCAGAGTGATTTGCCCGACTTCATGGTGTTCCTCGACTGGAAGGCCTACCCCTGGTACTGGGCCCTGAGCGATTCCTTCGGCTGGACTCTCGTTCTGGTCGTGCTCGTTCCGGGGCTGGTTGCCCTGGTCTTTGGCTTTCTTGCCTTCCGTTCGCGGATCCGGGGCGTGTACTTCTCGATCATGACCCAGGCACTCACCTACGCGGCAATGCTCGCCTTCTTCAGGAACGACATGGGTTTCGGCGGCAACAACGGGTTCACGGATTTCAAGCGCATCGTTGGCTTCCCGATCGCCGAGCCGCTCACGCGCTCGGTCCTGCTGGCGCTTTCGGGTCTTGCCCTGCTGGCGAGTTACATGATCTGCAGGGCTGTGGTCCGTTCGCGCGCCGGCCAGGTCCTCATCGCCATCCGCGAGGCCGAACCGAGGCTGCTCTTTCTGGGCTACCAGAGCCTGCATTTCAAGCTCTTTGCCTGGGTTGTCGCGGCCCTGATCAGTGCAGTCGCAGGCGCGCTCTACGTGCCGCAGGTGGGGATCATCAACCCGGGCGAGATGTCGCCGGCGCAGTCGATCGAGGTGGCGATCTGGACTGCGGTGGGCGGCAGGGGGAGCCTCATTGGCCCGATTCTGGGTGCCTTCGCGGTGAATGGGGCCAAGAGCTGGTTCACCGTGGCCTTTCCGCAGCTTTGGCTTTTCGTGCTCGGGTTCCTCTTTGTGGCGGTCACGCTCTTTCTGCCAAAGGGACTCCATGGTGTCTTGCGCCGGGATCCCGGCAGCATCCTTGTTCCCTGGAGGCGTCCGTGAGCGCGGGACAGGGGCGCGGGCTGAACCTCGGACATCCCGTTCGAAGGGATCGAGCCGACACCTCCCACGGTCCGATCCTCTACCTTGAAGACATCAGCGTGAGCTTCGATGGCTTTCGCGCGCTCGATGCGCTCAGCCTCACGATCGACCGCGGCGAGTTGCGCTGCGTGATCGGCCCCAACGGCGCTGGCAAGACCACACTGATGGATGTGATCACCGGCAAGACACGTCCTGCCACCGGGCGTGCGTACTTTGGCCAGACCATCGACCTGCTGCGGCTGAGCGAGACCGAGATTGTGAACAAGGGCATTGGTCGCAAGTTTCAGAAGCCCACGGTTTTCGAGGTGCACACGGTGCGCACCAATCTCGAACTTGCGCTGCCGGGACGACGCAGCGTGGGGCAGTGCCTATGGGGCGGTCTGCGCGCCGAACAGCGCGAGGCGATCAACGCGATGCTCGCCACCATCGGACTGGCGGAGCTGCAGCATCGTGTGGCCGGGGAACTCTCGCACGGCGAGAAGCAGTGGCTCGAGATCGGCATGCTTCTGATGCAGGACCCCGATCTGATCCTGCTCGATGAACCCGTGGCCGGAATGACCGACGCCGAAACCGCGCGCACGGCCGAGTTGGTCTGCGGCTTGCGCGGGAAACATTCGATCATGCTGGTGGAGCACGACATGGACTTTGTGGCAAGCATCGCCGAGAAAGTCACCGTACTGCATGAGGGCAGCGTGCTGGCCGAGGGCACCCTTGCGCAGGTGCAGGCCAACCCGCAGGTGGTGGAGGTTTACCTTGGGCGATGAGGCGGCACGGATGCCCGCGCCATCCGCCAGCGCGAGCACGCATGCGGCTCTGGATGCTGCCGCAGCAACTGCGCCCCTGCTGCGCATCACGGACCTGAACCAGTACTACGGTGGGAGCCATATCCTGCGCGATGTCAACCTGGAGTTGCGCGAGGGCCGGATCTGCTGCCTGCTCGGCCGCAACGGCGTGGGCAAGTCCACGCTGCTCAAGGTGCTCATGGGGCTCGTTGCGCAGCGCTCCGGCCGAATCCAGCTTGGCGAGGCAACGCTCGGCACGCTACCCGCCCACCTCCGGGTACAACGCGGACTGGGCTACGTTCCCCAAGGGCGCGAAATCTTCAACCGCCTGAGCGTGGAGGACAACCTCCTGTGCGGCCTGGCAGGCCTTCCAGCGCGGGAGGGCTCCCGCGTTCCCGCCTGGATCTACGGATGGTTTCCAGTGCTCGAGAGGATGCGCAGCCGCAAGGGCGGTGATCTATCGGGGGGGCAGCAGCAGCAATTGGCGATTGCCCGCGCAGTACTCGCACGCCCCAGGGTGCTGCTGCTCGATGAACCCACCGAGGGTATCCAGCCGTCGATCATCAAGGAAATCGGGCGCGTGATCCGGCGGCTCGCGCGCGAGGAGGGGGTGTGCATACTCCTTGTGGAACAGTACTACGATTTCGCAGCGTCACTTGCCGACGACTATGCGGTGATGTCGCGCGGACAGATCATCGACCAGGGGCCTGCCTCGCAGATGGCGCACAGGAACCTTCGCGCTCTGCTCGCGGTGTAGCGTATCGAGCTGGCTCTGGCCCGGGGCTTGCGGGCTCCCGGTGCCCAGCCGGGCCGTCGAGGAGGTCGTGGAGGGTGCGCGCCACAACCTTGGTTGCCCTGCGCAAATCCTCGAGCACCAGATTCTCGTCGGCACGTTTGGCGTTGGACTCGAGCACTGTGCGCGGCCCGGCACCGTAGATCACC
>VGHO01000232.1 GCA_016868175.1 Betaproteobacteria bacterium | reverse complement strand
AGGCTGGCGTTGGGCGAGATTGGAATCACACGCATCATTCTTCTCCTCTGGGTAGGCTTTTCTTCACAAACTCCCCGGGCAGATCACCCGACGCTGCACGGGCAGTCAACGGCGATGAAGCGTAGAATGCTCCCGCGGGGCGCGCATGCGCAAGCGGGATTGGAAGTCAGGCAATGCCCGCTTGCGAAAAGTGAAACAGCGGCGCGAAGAAGGCAGCGGCGCGCAGAAGGCAGCGGCGTGGATGAACCACCGCGCGCAGCAGGAAGCGGGGAAAGAGCCCGAGGTGCGAAGTGCAGTGCCGCGCTAGCCGCGATGCTCTTCTGCCCGCACGATGAGCGCCTCAACTGCGGGAAGCGCCTTACCCTCGAGCATCTCGATGAAGGCACCGCCTCCCGTGGAGATGTAGCCGATGTGTGCTGCAACGCCATACCTGGCAATCGCGGCAAGCGTCTCGCCTCCTCCGGCCACGCTGAAGGCTTTTGAGCCTGCAATCGCCCGCGCGACAGCCTCGGTTCCTGACGCAAACGGCGCGTGTTCGAAAACCCCCATCGGCCCGTTCCACACGATCGTGCCAGCAGCCTGGATCTGCGCCGCCAGCAGTGCGGAGGTCTCGGGCCCTATGTCGAGGATCATGTCGTCCCCGGACACCGCCGCAGCAGCCTTCACCTGCGTAGGGACGTTGTCGGCAATGCGCCCGGCCACCACGACATCCGTGGGAATCGGTACGACGGCGCCCCGCGCGCGCATCGCAGCCATCACTGCGCCCGCCTCCTCCACCAGCCCGGGTTCCACGAGCGAGTGACCGACGGGAAGTCCTGCCGCAAGCATGAAGGTGTTGGCGATCCCTCCGCCAACGATCAACTGGTCGACCCGGTCGGCAAGATGTCGCAGCACGGTGAGCTTGGTGCTCACCTTGCTACCCCCGACGATCGCCACCAAGGGCCGCTTTGGCGCCGCAAGTACCCGGGACAAGGCCTGGAGTTCGGCCGCAAGCAAGGGGCCTGCGCAAGCCAGCGGGGCATAGCGCGCGATGCCGTGGGTTGTGGCTTCGGCGCGGTGGGCAGTGCCAAAAGCATCGTTCACATACACATCGCACAGCGCGGCCATCTTGCGTGACAGGAGTTCATCGTTGCCCTTTTCGCCCGGATTGATCCGACAGTTCTCAAGCATCACCAGTTCACCGGGACGGATCGCCACCCCCTCGACCCATCGGCTTCGCAGCGGCACCTCGCGGCCAAGCAGCGCGGCCAAGTGGGAAGCCACCGGAGCGAGCGAATCCTCGGGTCGAAACACGCCCTCCTTGGGCCTTCCGAGGTGCGAGGTGATCATCACGGCCGCACCCGCCTCGAGTGCCATGCGCACGCAGGCAAGTGAGGCGCGGATGCGGGTGTCCTCGAGGATCGCGCCGTGGGTATCGAGGGGCACGTTGAGGTCGGAGCGGATCAGAACCCGCCGGCCCTGCACGAGACCTTGTGCAATCAGGTCGGAAAAGCTCAGCGGCATCTTCATCCCTGCTCTCCTCAAAGGGCGCCGTGCAGCGGGCGCCGATGTCACGCCTTGTCGAATCGATGCCACGCGCTGTGCGGCATTGCTCCAGCGGCTGCCTCAATGGGCGGCTGGGTCGCGGCAGCGCTGCAACATCGCGCGCCTCAGCCACCGGTTGACGCGGCGCAGCAGCGCAGCACCGCCTCGACCACCGCCTCGACGGTAAAGCCGAAATGGGCAAAGAGCACCGAACCCGGGGCCGACTCGCCGTAGCTCGACATACCCACGACGATGCCGTCACGACCGACATACTTGTGCCAGAAGTCGGGATACGCCGCCTCAACAGCCACCGCAGGAAGCTCCACAGGCAGTACGCTAGCACGGTACTCGGTGCTTTGCGCATCGAATCGCTGGGTACACGGCATGGAGACGATGCGCACCGCAACCCCTCGGGCATCGAGCGCCGCCTGCGCCTGCAGGGCAAGCGCGGTCTCGGATCCGGTGGCAATGAGCAGGGCCTGCGGCGCAGCGCGTTCCGAAAGGACGTAGCCCCCCCGCGCGATCGCCTTCGGATGGTCGTTGCGGTGCGGTAGTGCCGCAAGGTTCTGGCGCGACAGCGCGAGCACACTCGGCCCGTCGGATCGCTCGATTGCACAGGTCCACGCCACCGCGGTCTCCAGCGCGTCGGCGGGCCGCCAGACCTCAAGCCCGGGAATCATCCGCAGCGCAGGAATCTGCTCGATGGCCTGATGGGTAGGACCGTCCTCGCCAAGTCCGATCGAGTCATGGGTCATCACATGCACGACGCGCAATTTCATCAGCGCAGCCATCCGGATCGCATTGCGCGAGTAATCGCTGAAAGTGAGAAAGGTACCGCCGTAGGGAATATGGCCCCGGTGCAGCGCCAGCCCGTTCATGATTCCCGCCATCCCGAACTCGCGCACGCCGTAGGAGAGATGGTTGCCTGCCCGGTCGCGTGCAATCCGTTGGCAGCCCTTGAAGTTGGTGAGGTTGGACGCCGTGAGATCGGCGCTTCCCCCCAGCAACTCGGGTAGCAAGGGCGCAAGCGCATCGAGCGCCATCTGGCTTGCCTTGCGGCTAGCCACCGTGCTTGCCAACGCAACGAAATGGCTGCATACCGCTGCAAAGCCCTCCTTCGCCCCGGGCGGCAGGGTGCCCTGCATGCGTCGGTCGAACTCGGCTGCCCGTTCCGGGAACCGGCCGCGGTAGTCCTGCATGCGCAGCGTCCAGGCCTCCTCCATCGCCTTGCCGCGCGCTCTGCAGTCCCACGCTGCACGCAAGTCCCCCGGAATCTCAAAAGGTGGATGGGGCCAGCCGAGGGCTTCCCGCGTGGCGTGGACCTCGCTCGCGCCCAGTGCTGCGCCGTGTACATCGTGAGTACCCGCCTTGTTCGGCGAACCCTTGCCGATGACGGTCTTGCAGCAGATCAGCGTGGGGCGGCCGTCGTCGCTGCGCGCCTGGGCGAGCGCGCTGCGGATCGCGGTATCGACCGCATGAACATCGTGCCCGTCCACCTCGCGGATCACATTCCAGCCGTAGGCGTCGAAGCGCTTCGGGGTGTCGTCGGCAAACCAGTCCAGCACATGGCCATCGATCGAGATCCCGTTGTCGTCATAGATCACGATCAGCTTCGACAGCCGCAGCGTGCCGGCGAGCGAACAGACCTCATGACTGATCCCCTCCATGAGACAGCCATCGCCCACAAAAACCCAGGTGAAATGGTCCACGATGTGCAGTTCGGGCGCCTCGGGCGGATTGAATTCGGCCGCGAGCAGTTTCTCGGCGAGCGCCATCCCCACCGCGTTGCTCAACCCCTGACCAAGCGGTCCGGTTGTGGTCTCCACCCCGGGCGTGATGCCCACCTCAGGATGCCCCGGGGTGAGGCTGTGCAGCTGCCGGAAGCGCCGGATTTCGCTGATCGGAAGCGCGTAGCCGCTGAGGTGCAGCAAGGCGTAGAGCAGCATCGACCCATGCCCGTTGGAGAGCACGAAACGGTCGCGGTCGACCCACGCCGGGTTGTCGGGGTGATGTCGCAAGTGACGGGTCCAGAGGACCAGTGCAATCTCGGCCATCCCCATCGGTGCGCCGGGATGCCCCGAATTGGCCGCCTCCACAGCGTCCACCGCGAGCATCCGGATGGCATTGGCCATTGCCCGATGGCGGGGGTGCAGCTCCTGAGGGGGAAAGGGAAGCGGCGAAGGTCCTTGGGCAGGGTTTTCCATGTCGGCTACTGTTCCATGTCGGCTACTGTTTTGCTTTCCGCGTCAGGCCAGCCCAAGCGCCCTGCGATGAGGTGGCATCATCCTCACGTAACGGGCGCGAGGCTGCGTTGCATTGCGGGCTCCATCATTCCCCCGGGCACGCCATGCGTTCTGGCTGGGCTCACGCGGGACTCATGGATCGTACCCGGCGGGCAGCCGAGGTTGATGCCTTCGGCAGAGGTTGATGCCTTCGGCCGAGGTTGATGCCCTCGGCATTGGCAAGGCGGTTCGCCACCGCGCTCGCGACGGCCGGGGATAGCGCGCACGATGGATGCTTCGGCGCGCCACAATCCGCGAGCATAGCCGACGTCTGCCGCTGCTTCGTGCGCGTGCGGGGCGAAGCCATCGTTGCTGAACGGTTCGAAGCGTCGCCGGCGG
>VGHO01000231.1 GCA_016868175.1 Betaproteobacteria bacterium | reverse complement strand
TTCTCGATGAAGAGATCGCGCTGCGGCACGTATGCCTCGGGCTGGTAGTAGTCGTAATACGACACGAAGTACTCCACCGCGTTGTGCGGAAAGAACTCGCGCATCTCGGCGTAGAGCTGGGCGGCCAGGGTCTTGTTGGGGGCGAGCACGAGGGCGGGGCGCCCTGCCCTCGCGATCACGTTGGCAAGCGTGAAGGTCTTGCCTGAGCCCGTCACACCGAGCAGGGTCTGGAAGCTCAGTCCGTCGCGCAGCCCTTCGAAAAGCCGCTCGATCGCCACGGGTTGATCGCCTGCCGGCGGATAGGGCTGGTGCAGCTGGAAGGGACTGTCGGCAAAGCTGAGCAGACCGCCGCCTGGCGGAGTCACCGCCCCGGGGAGTGCCGGGTGCTTGAGAATCGGTACGCGGCTCATGGCAAGGTCGGTGTGAAGTTGGCGGGTTGTGTTGCGGAGAGGGTCTGCCCGGTGAACCCCGGCGCTCTCGGCAAATGTACGGTCGCTGCGGTGCTACCATCCACGGCTGCTGCAGTGCAATATCAATCCGGCATTATCACGCCGGCGGTGCCAAAAAGCTAGCCCCCCTTCGCAACTTTGCGGAAAGCCCGGAGGAAGGAATGTCAGTAGCGATCTTTGCCAGCGTGGCGCTTGCCCCACGCGACCCGATCCTCGGTCTGACCGAGGCCTTTGCTGCCGACACCCGATCCGCCAAGGTGAATCTGGGCGCTGGTGTGTACCTCAACGACCAGGGCAAGGTACCGCTCCTCGAAGCAGTCCGCCAGGCTGAGCGCCTGCGGCTGGAAGCAGCCCCGCCGCGCGGATACTTGCCCATCGAAGGCTACGGGGACTACAACCGGGCTGTGCAGAGCCTTCTCTTTGGCGCGCATCCGGAACTCCTCGCGCAGCGGCGAAGCGTGAGCTTCGAGGCCCTTGGCGGAACTGGCGCGCTGAAGGTGGGAGCGGATTTCCTCAAGAGGCTGCGTCCGGATGCCTGCGTGTGGATCAGCGATCCCAGCTGGGAAAACCATCGCGCTCTTTTCGAGGCGGCGGGCTTCACTGTGAAGAGCTATGCGTACTATGACCCCGCGACACATGGCGTGCGGTTCGAGGCCCTGATGACCGACGTCGCCACGATGCACGAAGGCGACGTGATGGTGCTGCACGCCTGCTGTCACAACCCCACCGGAGTGGACCTGAACACCGGGCAGTGGGCATCACTGATCGCAGGGATCGGCCGGAGCGGCGTGGTGCCCTTCCTCGACATGGCTTATCAGGGCTTTGGCGAAGGCATTTCGCAAGATGCGGTGGCGCTCAACCTGCTTGCAGCCTCCGGGCAGAGCTTCCTGGTGGCGAGCTCTTTTTCGAAGTCGTTTTCCTTCTACGGCGAGCGCGTTGGCGCACTATCGGTGGTCACCCAGAGCAACGACGAGACCGATCGGGTGGCGAGTCAGATCAAGCGGGTGATCCGCACCAACTATTCAAACCCTCCCACCCACGGTGCGGCCGTGGTTGCCACAGTGCTGAATACGCCGTCGCTACGCTCGATCTGGGAGGCGGAACTCGGCACGATGCGCGAGCGCATCCGCGCGATGCGCGAGGGCTTCGTGGAGGGCCTGCGCGCGCTCGGCGTGGCGCGCGACTTCTCCTTCGTGACAGCCCAGCGCGGCATGTTCTCCTACTCGGGACTCAACCCCACGCAGGTCGAGCAACTGCGCGAGGAATTCGGTATCTACGCGGTATCCACCGGCCGCATCTGCCTTGCCTCGCTGAATGCGCGTAACCTCAACGATGTGTGCGCCGCGATCGCGAAGGTCTTGTGAGACACCCGCCGAGGATCCGCTACACTTTAGAGCGGCTAGATCCCCGATAGCTCAGTCGGTAGAGCACCGGACTGTTAATCCGTAGGTCCCTGGTTCGAGCCCAGGTCGGGGAGCCAAATCTCTGTTTTCGCCGAATACGCTGCTGCAGTCGGCTTCTGGCTGGCTGCGATGGCGTTCGTTTCTGCCAAGAGATCAAACGGTTGCCGGAAGGTCGCGACCACCTCGCCGTCCTCCCAAGAGCAGTTCGATAGCAAAAAGTTGAGCAGCCGCCGTTTTTGGCGCGGTTCTTGGCTTTCGAAGAGCGTTTGCGCGTTGCTCGCGAGTTCGAGAATCTGCACGCCCTCATCCATGTAGGACTGGTTCGCAGTTTGTAGCCGGTCGATCTCGCGCTGACAGCGGCTCTGCTCCTCGCGCCACTGGTTCGACATCTTGTCGTAGAACGCCGCCTCAACAATGCCGTCGAGCTTATCGACATACATGGCACGGATGCGGTCATCAAGGCGTTTGTATTCGGCCTGATGGCCTTTGATTGCCTCCTCGTGCTCGCGCCGTTGGTCGGCGTGGCTTGCGTGCAGCGCATCACGCACCCATTCCAGCACCTCTTCGTCGAAGTGCAGCCGGCCTAAGAGTTCGGTGAACTGCTTCTCAAGTACCTCTTCGCGGACGTATTTGCGCCGGCAGGTCGCCGGTTTGCCTTGGCACTTATCGGCGTAACCCGTACAGTGATAGTAGATGTAGCGTTCCTTCTTGATCTCGCCGACCACCGCGCATCCACAGGTATGACAGGTGATCAGGCCGGAGAAGGCGAAGTCGCGTGTCATTCGGCGGTACTTCTTCGCCATTCGGCCGTCCATCACAGCCTGCACCCGCTCCCAGAGTTCGACCGAGACGATCGCTTCGTGGCTGCCTTGGTATTGCTTGCCGTTCCACTCGAACTGACCGCAGTAAAGCCGGTTGCGCAGGATGGCGTTGACCGTGCTGACCGGGACCTTAGTGCCACTCTTGCGGTGGACCAATCCAAGTTCCCGCACCTTCACGGTGGCCTCGCGCACCGTATATTGGCCGCTGGCGTACCAGCCAAACAGCTTGGCGATGACCGGCGCGGCTAGCGGGTCGGTGGCGATGATCTTTTTGCCGTCCGGGCCGGTGATGTTGCGATAGCCCAGCGGACACTTGGTCGGCCAAATGCCCTGCTCGGCCTTCTCCTGCATACCCTTGCGGGCTTCCTCGGAGAGGTTGTCGATGTAGTTCTTGGCCATTAGCACCTTGATGCCGTGCATGAACTTTTCCGAGGATCGCGACTCCCGCGACAGCACCACGCCCTCTTTCGGGAAGTGGATTTCAACCTCAAGCTCGTCCACCGTCACCCAGTCCTTGAGGTTGCGGTAGAGCCGGTCGGTCTTTTCCACCAGCAGCGCGCGGATGGAAGGATGCGCCTTCAGATAGTCGACCATCTCCCCGAACGCGGTACGCCCGGTCGCCTTGGCCGTCTCCACGTCCACGTATTCCTGCACCACCTTGAAGCCTTGCGCCGCCGCGTATTCCTTCAAGAGTTTCAACTGCGCCGGGATCGAGAAGCCCTCTTTCTCCTGTTCCTTGGAGGAAACGCGGGCATAGATCACCGCCTGCTTACGGGCGGGATCGGCGGCGGGTGCGTACTTCGATATTTTAGCCATGTTGTTTAGTGTAAACGGGACGGCATATGATTGCAAGCGGTAGAAGCGAGGCCGTCACTTCTCGCATCCTCCTCGATCAACCCGGGAACACCCAGAATCCAGCCTTCTACCTGTGCCAATGTGCGCATGGGTGGTGTAAGGCCAGGATTCAGGCAGGCGGCAAGACGGCCGTTTCGGTCCGCGCGCGAAAGCCAGGCAGCAATGCTGAAGGCGTCATGCTGGTCGCCGGTGCGTCCCTCGCGGGCAAAGCCGCGCGACCACAGCTCCGGAGAGACCTCAACGATGGCGGAGTGCCCGACCGGAATGTCCCAGCCGTCGAAGGGCCAGAAGTGGACGCGCTGCCCAAGCTGTTGCCGGATGAAGCGCAGCCACGGAATACCGGCATGGGTTGACTTGGCCACCGAGCCCGGAACGTCGAAATGAAACACCGATTTCGCGCTGCCGGCGCGCTCCTCGGTCAGTCGCCGCCAACGGGCATTACCCATGCGCGCCGCGCCGTTGCCGACCGAACCATCACGCACGAAATCGACATAGGTGTGATCCTCGTCGGTCGGCCAGTGGCGCTGGAAATCGTCGAGGAACGACGGCCAGTCGGGCAGCAGCCGATGCACCTCAAAATAGCAGCGGAAAGGAAAAGCCGTGATCGATGCCGACCAGCGTCGGCTTATCCTCGGCCAGCCGCTC
>VGHO01000230.1 GCA_016868175.1 Betaproteobacteria bacterium | reverse complement strand
GGATCGGCCATGTCTCGCGGTGGCTGTTGATGGCGAGGTCCGCGAAGCCGCTGCTGTCGGGCGTGTGGAAGAGCTCTGCCGTTTGCGCGAGGTCGATCAGAGTGTCGGCCTGCGTCGGCCCGCGTCCTCCGGAGTTACCACCTTCCTCGGCAATGGCTTGATCGAGCGCGGTCACCCGGCAGCCGGCCCTCTTCAATTGCGCCCGCAGTGCCTCAAAGGCGGCCCGATCATCCTTCTTCAGCGCGGCAAGCCGTTCCAGCACCTCCGGTTCAAAAGGCGCGCCGGGATCGGCGGAGGTTTTCTCCACCAGCCCTTCGAGCGGATCACGAATGTCCTCGGCCGCATCAATCGCATCGGCGATGGAATCCACGGCCGGATCGGCGTTGTCGGCAGGACCTTCGAGCACGGTCGCGACCACGGGATCGATTTCGATCGCCTCGTTCATTGCGCGCCCTCCACGATTGAGCACGCGCAGCGCGCCAGCACGTCGTTGAAGTCCATCCCCTTCGGCGGGCGGGCGATGCGCACCCGACGCCCGTCGCGTTTCCAGCGCAATGCGCAGTCGCGCGCCGCCGCCTCACCGGGATCATCACCGTCGGCAAGCACGATCACGTCGCGCACAGCCTTCGGAAGATCCAGTGCACGCAGGCCGGAGGTGGACAGCGCAGCCCAAGCCGGGTGACCGGTAGCCTGCATGGCGGAAAGGCAGGTTTCGATGCCTTCACCAATCATGAGCACCTCGCCCGGTTCTGCGAGGCGCACCGTGCCCCCACGGCACGGCCCGAGCATCATCTTCTGCGGATCGACCGGAGCCTTGCCAGCGCCGTTGCGGGCGAGGAAGGTGCGGTGGATCGCAAGGGGCACATCGTCGAACCCGCGTGTGACCAGCGCGATCATGGCGGGCCAGGAATCGCCGCAAGGATGTACGAGGTAGGGATGGAAGCGCAGCGTCGGCGCTGCCGGCAGCCGCAGCCCACGCGATCCGAGGTAGGTTTCAGTCAGCGTCCCGCCCGCCGGTTTTGCGGCTTGCCAGATCGACAACGCAGCCTCGGTGCGCTTGATCTCTTCGCGATCCGGCTCTGTCGGCCTGGTGACGCGGCCCAATGCGGCGTATCGGAACAGGCGCGGAGCGTTTTGCGTCCACAAGCCGCTTGCTTTCAGGTGCGCAATGACCTCGTCCTGATCGCAGCCAGCGTGGCAGCGGACCAGCACCTTCCCGTCGCTGGAATCGCGCAGGGACAAACTCGGGGTGCGGTCATCGTGGGCAGGACAACGTGCCGACCAGCCGCTGCCGGCCTTGCGCCCGCCGAGGGCCTTGGCGATGGTTTCAGCGGGCATGGCACACCTCCGCTGTATCGGTGGGTGCTGCCACGGTGGCGTCGTTAGCCGGAACTGGCCTCGCAGCCCGCGACCATTCGGCGAGGATTGCGAAAAAGCCGGTGACGTTCTCGGCGATTTGCCGGGCGTCCTCATCGCTGAGGTTGCGTTGAAGGCGTGGTTGCCAGACCTTGTGCGTCTGCTCGATCAGTTCGTTGCTTACAGCGGGCGATGGTTTCATCGAAGACTTCACGCTCGGCTTGTCGCCACTCGTGCCTTTGTAGTCTCCGATCTCGGAATCCCACCGATGACGCTGGACCTGACTTCATTTTCATCTTTGGCGTCCCCGTCACAGGGATCGCCATTGGTTCTGCTTTAGCGCGGCAGTTCTTCCTCGGGTATCGTGAATTTGTGGGACTTGCCGGCCTCGATCACGAGTTCGCGCTTTTTCCCGTTCCCGATGCCACTTGAAATCGAGCAGCGAAAGTGACCGTGCCGCAGACCATCAAGGACGATCTGAATGAGGCGATCAAACGCTTCACGGAATTGCGGACCGCCGTCCTTCTCGGCGTCGCTATGGCGTGGGTCGTTATGCATTGTGAAGTAGCCCTTTCATGTCCTTGATCGTCGCAGCGAATGCCAGCGGCCGAACGCGGATCGCATCCCCGTAAAAACCCATCACGTCCTCACGCCGGCTCGGGCGATCGCGAAACACGAACACCTTGTGCCGCCCCTCGGCGCGCAGGTCCACAAGGTCGTAGCCGGTGCAGCGCAGGAAGCAGGCGAGGTAGAAATCGCGTGTTTCGAAGGCAGTTTGACCCGCCGTCTTGCTATTCGACTGTCCAGTTGACACTAATCGTTCTCCCGAAAAAAGGGGCTATGCGCAAGCAAGTAGATGCTCGTGCGGCACTTCACGGAGCAGCAGGCCGAGATTCTCCAGCCGAATGCGCATCGCGATCGGTGAGACGAGAAACCGCTCGGCCAGCGGCCGGGCAATGCGGTCGAGCGCGTCGTCCACGGACTCCGGCCAGTCGTGCCCGCAAACCTCCCATGCCGTAAGCGGGACCTCCACGAAGGGATGCTTGACCGGAAGGTCCGGCTGAATGACGCGCGACTTGCCGTCCGGGAACATCTCGTTCCAAGCGGCGAACACCAGCTTGCGCGGCATCAGGAGGCAGGATGCGTAATAGTCCGCCTGCCACTCGGCCGGCTCCTTCGTATGACTTGCCCGGCAGATGACCGACGACGGTAGCGGATCCGCAAACAGGCCAGCCCTCCCCGGGTCGGCGTTGAAATAACGGCGATGCAGCCGCCAGTGCCCGCCGCCCTCGTGCGCGAGGGTAAACCGGTATCGGCCTTCCATCGCCGGGCGCTCCTCCGGGTCAAGGCTTTCGTCAATGACGATCCGGGACTCGTCGAAGAACATCGCCCCGAGGATGTCCGGGTCCTTACCCAGCCGTCGAATGCCGAACAGGGAATGCGTGTCGTCGAACTCGATCCTGAGCTTCAGGTACTTCTCAAGGATGTCCTCAAGAGGAATGGGTGGAACGACGACGACGTCTCTCGCCCAGGCATATTCGGCCAGCAGCGCAGCCGCATCTTGCTCGATTGCCTCCGGAGTCATGTAGGGCACTTTTTTCATCATTGGCTTCCCATCCTCATCTGCATCGTCTTTCCGGCCGAAGCCGTTACCTTTTTTTTACCTTTTCCGCCTCGCTAGCCAGCCGGCGGATGTCATCGGCCGACATGCCCTTCGTGGTCCGCAGCAGCGCGGCAAGTTGTACGGGGTGTCGCTTGATAATGTCTGAGACATCGGTAGACACCCGCCCAGCCCTTGCCAGCAGATCGTCAACATCGCAACCAAGTATCTTGGCGATCTCCCTTACCCGCTCCTCTGTGGGCGGTGGGAACTCGTCGCGCTCGCACTTCGACAAATAAGTTGGACTGATCCCGATCTTCTTCGCCATCTCTCGCAACCCAAGGTCTTTTTCCTCCCGCTTGCGCCGGATGAACGCCCCGAACTGCTCTTTAACGACCATTGCTTTCTCCGATGCTGTCATCTGATTAGCAATCACTATACAACATCCACACAAGCGTGTCAAACGCAGACCAAACATCCGGATTACGGCCTATGCGGCCGGACGCATCCCGCGGACTTCCCGCAACATCTGGCGGAATCCTGCTTTTGGCGCTATGCACATAGTTCGATACGTATGCAGGAAGGGGAGCCAAAACAATCAATGACTTGAACGCTTTTTCTTATGTTTCTACGCGCGGTTCCGTGTAATCTCTGCGTAATCGCGTCAGGAAATGTCGAGAATTATCGGGAGCTTCGTACAATTCCAGACTACTCAAAACCACTTCGGAAAACCTGGTTTAAGTTCACGCAGCGTACTTTTGCTCGGATTCTTTCGCGCTTCGATCGCGCTCCCCATCAGCTTCGCCAGTCTCCAGATTAGCGGCACCACCGTACCGATCCGCAAGCTTTGACATGGCCGCTTGTATAGTTGATCAAACTCTTGGAACACCACCATGCGATCCGGGCCCGGTCCGTCTACCGGCACGCCATCCAAAAGCACACGCCCTTCGGTGGATAAGGCAAAGCCCGCAGCGGTACGCAACGGGGTGGTCTTTCCACAGCCTGAAGGACCCAGAAGCTCGAAGCGCTCAGAGGCATGCACGTCCAGCGACACACGCTCCACCGCACGTACGCCAGCCGGGCTAGCTACCCCGAGTTCGACGCCTAGCAGGCTGCTGAAATACTTCCCGGATAGTGTCAACGACTTAGGATTTGAAGCGTTATAGGTCATAAGCTACTTACCTTACCCGGGATCCACCAATGCGCGCATCCGACACCTACACAGAGAGCCTTTT
>VGHO01000229.1 GCA_016868175.1 Betaproteobacteria bacterium | reverse complement strand
TCAACTGCGGAAATGCTCAGGTCGACGGCTTGTACGATTCCAGCGCTGTCGTCGGGGTTTCCCATGGAGTGCACCTTCGTTGAGGCCAAGACCGTTTGTCCAGGACAAGTAATCGGCGGAGCGAATTTTGATAAAGTATTCTAGGTTGTGATCTATATCGTTGGAATCAAACCGATATGGAGTCGCGGGTTATTGACCCCCCCACAGGTCTCGCCGGGATCGAAGCCAAAATCACAGCCTGGATCGATTCCGGGGCCACCACCGGCCCGGGTACCGTTGCGGCGACGACTGCTGGCGCAGGTGGTTGCACCGGAGCCGGCAGTGAAAGCGGGGAAAGGCACTGGAGCCGAAGCAGGCGCTGACGTCGGATCAACCACGGACGTCCGATCAACCACGGATGTCAGACGAGGCGCTGATGTCGGACCACGGATCAACCACGGATGCCTCAACAGGCATCGATTTCGAACCAGGCACCGATCATTCGGAGGAGGCAGACCACCATGATCCTTTCGACACCGCACCCCAAGGCCACCACAAACAGCATGCTGCGACACGCTTCGGAGCAACCCGACCCGCCGGAAAGCGCCGCAGACCGCCATGTGACAACCCCTTTCCAAGTGAAAGGGCCTCACGCACCCACCCGTCGAACGCTGGACTACATCGCCAGCGTCGCTCTCGCCGTGGGGCTGGCGATGGCAGCACCCACGTCCTCGCTGGCGAGCGCCGCCTGTCCCGCGCTCCTCAACCATAGTATCCCGCGATTGCAGGACGAGGTGCCTCAGAACCTTTGCCAATATGCGGGAAAGGTTGTCCTGGTGGTGAACACCGCGAGCAAATGCGGCTTCACAAGCCAGTACGAAGGTCTCGAAAAGCTCTACGACCGCTATCGCAACGCCGGCTTGGTGGTGCTGGGTTTCCCCTCGGGCGACTTCGGCGGGCAGGAACTGAGCACCAACAAGGAGATCGCAGAATTCTGCAGCAACACCTTCGCGGTGCGTTTTCCGATGCTGGTCAAGTCTTCGGTCCGCGGCAAGGAAGCCAACCCGGTGTTCGCCGGCCTCATCCGCGAATCGGGGACAGCGCCCAAGTGGAACTTCTACAAGTACCTGATCGGCAGGGATGGTCGGCTGGTGAAGGTCTACAGCAGCTTCACAGCCCCCGACGAAGCCGCATTCGTCCAGGATGTCGAGCGAAGCCTCAAGAAAGGCTCCTGATCCATGCTTCGAACCGTCCGGGACCACCCGCAGTGAAGATCGCTGTGATCGGTTCGGGTATCGCCGGCCTCTCGGCAGCCTGGAAGCTTTCCGGGCGTCACCGGGTGGTTCTCTTTGAAGCCGAAGAGCGACTGGGCGGACATACGCACACGGTTGACATCGTGCTCGAGGGGCGCAGTCAGCCTGTGGATACTGGTTTTCTGGTCTACAACGAGCGGACCTACCCCCTGCTGATCGCGCTCTTTGAGCAACTCGGGGTGCCGGTTGCTCCGAGCGACATGTCGTTTTCGGTGTCGCGCGGTCCGCACCAACTTGAGTGGTGTGGCGCTTCGGTTGCCTCGCTCTTTGCTCAACGCAGCAACCTCCTGTCGCCGCGCTTCTGGGGGATGCTGCGCGACATCGTTCGCTTCAACCGGCAGGCCTCGGCGCTTGCGGAGGAGATGTTGCACCGCGACCGCTCGGACAACGGCGGGAATGGGTATGTGAGGACAGCCGAGTCGGTGGGGTCGGCGGAGTCGGTGAGGCCGGCGGAGTCGGTGAGGCCGGCGGAGACGGTTGGAACGGCCGGTTCTGCGAAGTCTGCCGGGCCGGTCTTCGGCCATCGCTCGCTCGACACCGCGCTCGATGTCTTCCTTCGCGATGAGGGCTACGGGGAGGCGTTCGCCTCGGACTACCTCCTTCCGATGGCTGCAGCAATCTGGTCTTGTCCGATGCGGCAGATGCGCGAGTTTCCCGTCGGCACTTTCGTGCGCTTCTTCCACAACCACGGACTGCTCCAGATTGCCAATCGGCCGCGCTGGTACACCGTACGCGGAGGCGCGAGGCAATATGTGGAACGCATGGCGCAGCAGATTGGCGACATCCGGCTGGGAACTCCGGTCGTGTCGGTCGAAGCCCGCCAGGATGCGATGCGACCGCTTTGCCTCACAACGCGCTTCGGCGAGGAGCGCTTCGATGCCGCAGTACTCGCGTGTCACTCCGACCAGTCGCTGCGCCTCCTCCGGCATGCGCGCCCCGCACAACGCGAAATCCTGAAGGCGATCCGCTATCAGGCTAACCGTGCCTGGCTGCATACCGACAGCGCACTGATGCCCCGCGCGCGGCAGGCTTGGGCCGCCTGGAACTATCTCTCGAACCGCGTGCGGGTTCAGGATCGATCAGACGATGGCTTCGCGGTCTCGGTAACCTACTGGCTCAATCGGCTGCAACCCCTCCAGGTGCAGACCCCCGTCTTCGTGAGCCTGAATCCACTTCGCGAGCCGGGCCCCGAAACGGTGCTCAAGGTGATCGACTACGCACACCCGGTTCTCGACCTGCAGGCAGTAGGCGCGCAGCGTAGGCTCCACGCGATCCAGGGCGTCGACGGGATCTGGCTTGCCGGTGCATGGACCGGCTATGGCTTTCACGAGGACGGCCTGCGTTCGGGCCTGGCGGTTGCGCAGGCCATCGAGGGGGCTTCGTCGTCGATGGCGCTGGCCGCCTGATGCCGGGCGGTCTTCAGGGCCTGGAATGCCTCGTCGGTCAGGTACGGCACCGGCGTCTGAGGCCAGTGCAGCACGCCTTCCAGTACCCGGGCTTTTTCTTTCGGGTCGACGCAGGGTGGCTCGACAAAAGCCTTGCAGCCGAAACCTTGGCCGCGCGCACAGCGGATTCCGGCCCGCGCCCTCCCGACGCCCCCGGGCAAGCTGCAAGCTGCGAATCAACCAAGCCGACGATCGAGCAGGGCGCGGCGGCATCCAGCAAGGGCGCCGCAAGAGGAGCGGTCTTGCTTCGGGTTGCAGGGGTCCCGATGATCTCGATCAATCGGCACGGTTTCTTCAGCATGCACGCCTGCGACCACGGTGTGGCTCCGGGGGTCGGACTCGGCAGCTGGCTCCTCGGGATCGTTCGCGAAGCCGGATTGGGAGCACCCCGCCGCGTCACGCTCCTCGGATACCCACGCGTGCTGGGTTATGCATTCAAGCCGGTGAGTTTCTGGTTCCTGGCCAACGACGACGGGGCAACCTACGCGATCGTGGCCGAAGTCCACAACACCTTCGGCGCACGTCACGCCTACCTGCTTCACCACCCTCTGGCAGACAACCCCCGGACATCGGCATCAGCATCGGTTGCAGCGCAACCACCCGCTGGGTCGGCACCACGCGGCGCCACGCAGCCTTTCGCAGGATCAGCCGGCCCTGCCGCCGCGCCACCCGCGCGCACCCCTTTGCCGATTCGCCCCGGCGAAACGCTCAGGGCCGAGAAGTGCTTCACGGTCTCTCCCTTTTGCACCCTGGCCGGGGGATATCGCTTTCGCTTCCACGACACCGCGGCGCGCACCCTGGCACGCATCGAATACGACGACGGCGACGGGGCGCTTCTGATCACCAGCATGAGCGGTGAGGTACTCCCCCTCACCCCTGCCAACCTGATCCGTCTCGCGGTGCGGATTCCCTGGCAAAGCCTCGGGGTGAGCCTCAAGATCCACTGGCAGGCCTTGCGCCTGTACTTGCGACGGGTACCGTTTCATGGCGCTGGGCAGCCGGCCGCATCGCAAGCCTCCTCGAGGTTCTCCGCCTGAAGCAGCCATGTCTGCCGCGAAAACAGGCCATCGCGCACCGGGTCGTCCGGGCAAGGCTTCGCGGAGTC
Organism: Betaproteobacteria bacterium; assembly: GCA_016868175.1. Classification (GTDB taxonomy): domain Bacteria; phylum Pseudomonadota; class Gammaproteobacteria; order Burkholderiales; family Burkholderiaceae_E; genus UBA3064. The sequence goes on along the minus strand of VGHO01000229.1, from coordinate 374 downwards.
ACCCGATGGAGGGCTCCGCATCGCGGAGCGCGAGTAACCTCGCGCCCGGCATTGCAACGAAGTGCACGCCTCGCCACGTATGGAAAACTCATGGGCTTGCACGATGGTGTGTGGCAAGCCATCGCACACTACCTTGGCGGGCGCCCGGGATTGTCTTAGCCAATGTTTCGACCCCTCCACCCTGACGGAGACCATGCGTACCGAAGACCATCTCCCAAGCCTTCCGGGGCCGCTCCCCGGGCCCGCACAGCGAGGCGGTCTTTCCCAGCGTCACGAAAACCCCCCGGTTCGCAGCAGACCGGCGCCGCAGGGTATCGATCGGCTTTCGCGCCTGGCCCTTGTCCTGCTGAGCCGCGCCCGGCAGGGCAGGCTCA
>VGHO01000228.1 GCA_016868175.1 Betaproteobacteria bacterium | reverse complement strand
CAACCCGACGCGTTGTGACCGGTGCGCACTACGGTCTGAAGGACTGGCTTGCCCAGCGCATCACGGCTGTGGTGCTTCTCGCCTATGTGTCGATTCTGGTGGCTTCGGTGGCAGGCGGTGCAGCGGCAAACTACGACGCGTGGGCCGGGCTCTTCGCGCGCGATTGGTTCAAGATCGTCACGCTCCTCGCCATGCTTTCGCTTTCGTGGCACGCCTGGGTGGGGGTGCGTGACATCTACATGGACTACATCAAACCAACTGCGGTGCGTCTGTCGCTGCAGGTCTTCACGATCGTGGTGTTGATCGGCTACCTTTGCTGGACTGCGCTCATTCTGTGGAAAGTGTGATGAGGATCGAAGCATGACTGAAGTGGCAACACATCTGGCCAACAATCTGCCGCGCCGCCGCTTCGACGCGGTGATCGTTGGCGCGGGCGGTTCGGGGATGCGCTGCTCCTTGCAGCTTGCCCAGGCGGGCTACAGCGTGGCCGTGCTCAGCAAGGTTTTTCCCACCCGCTCCCACACGGTGGCCGCGCAAGGGGGAATCGGTGCGGCACTCGGCAACATGTCGGAGGACAGCTGGTACTGGCACATGTTCGACACCGTGAAGGGGTCGGATTATCTGGGCGATCAGGATGCCATCGAGTTCATGTGCCGCGAAGCGCCGAAGGTGGTGTACGAACTCGAGCACTTTGGCATGCCGTTCGACCGCAACCCGGACGGCACGATCTACCAGCGCCCTTTTGGAGGGCATACCGCCAACTTCGGGGAAAAGCCGGTGCAGCGGGCTTGCGCCGCTGCCGACCGCACCGGGCACGCGCTGCTGCACACGCTCTATCAGCGCAATGTGCAGTCGCGCACCCAGTTCTTTGTCGAGTGGATGGCGCTCGACCTGGTGAGGGATTCGGCAGGGGCGGTCGTGGGGGTGGTTGCGCTCGAGATGGAGAGCGGCGAGGTGATGGTGCTCCAGGCCAAGGTCACAGTGCTGGCCACCGGCGGCGCCGGGCGGATCTGGCAGGCTTCCACCAACGCTTTCATCAACACCGGCGATGGCATGGGAATGGCCGCGCGGGCAGGAATTCCGCTCGAGGACATGGAGTTCTGGCAGTTCCACCCCACAGGGGTGGCGGGTGCAGGGGTTCTGATCACCGAGGGCGTACGGGGCGAGGGCGGCATCCTGCTGAACAAGCACGGTGAGCGCTTCATGGAGCGCTATGCGCCCACGCTCAAGGATCTGGCGCCGCGCGACTTCGTGTCGCGTTCCATGGATCAGGAGATCAAGGAAGGACGCGGGTGTGGCGAGCATGGCGACCACGTGCTCCTCAAACTCGACCACCTGGGTGCCGACACGATCATGAAGCGTCTGCCCTCGATTCGCGAGATCGCAATCAAGTTTGCCAACGTCGATCCCATCAAGGACCCGATTCCGGTTGTGCCCACCATCCATTACCAGATGGGGGGAGTACCCACGAACTACCACGGCGAAGTGGTGGTGCCCAGAGGTGGCAATCCCAACGCGGTTGTGCCGGGCCTCTACGCCATCGGCGAGTGTGCCTGCGTCTCAGTGCACGGCGCCAACCGCCTTGGCACCAACTCGCTGCTTGATCTGCTGGTTTTCGGGCGTGCTGCGGGTAATCACATCGTCGCCAGCCGGCTGGCGCACGAGGAATTCCGCGATCTTCCCAAGGACGCAGGCGACCTTTCGCTCGCCCGTCTGGCAAGGCTCGAGGCTTCCTCGTCGGGCGAGGATGTGCAGGAGGTGGCCAGCGACGTGCGACGCACCATGCAGGCGCATTGTGGCGTCTTCCGTACCGACGAGTTGCTGCGCGAAGGGGTTTCCAGGATCGCCGAACTCGACGCCCGTGCGCAATCGATCCATCTGAAGGACAAGTCGAAGGTGTTCAACACCGCCCGTGTGGAGGCGCTCGAACTCGACAACCTGATGGAGACCGCGAAGGCCACGATCGTTTCGGCGCAGGCGCGCAAGGAAAGCCGTGGGGCCCATGCGCACCGCGACTACCCCGCCCGGGACGACACCCACTGGATGCGTCACAGCCTCTGGTACTCGGAAGCGAACCGGCTCGACTACAAGCCGGTAGTGCTCAAGCCACTGTCGGTTGAAACCTTCCAGCCAAAGGCGCGTACCTTCTGAACCCGCTTGCGGCACTGCGCCCGCCACGCAGGTCTTGCGCGCAGCCCACCCATCGCTGAGGATAGCCATGAGCAAGGCGTTGAAGTTCTCGATTTACCGCTACGACCCGGACCGGGACGAAAAGCCCTCGATGCGCAACATCGAGGTCACACTTCAGTCCACCGACAAGATGCTTCTCGATGCCTTGATGCGCATCAAGAGCGATGTGGATCCCTCGCTCTCGTTTCGCCGCTCCTGCCGCGAGGGGGTGTGCGGCTCCGACGCGATGAACATCAACGGCAAGAACGGGCTTGCCTGCATCACCAACCTGCGCGACCTGCGTCAGCCGATCGTCCTCAAACCCCTGCCCGGTCTCCCGGTGATCCGCGACCTGATCGTGGACATGACCCTCTTCTTCAAGCAGTATCATTCGGTGCAGCCATTCCTCATCAATGACACGCCTCCTCCCGAGAAGGAGCGCCTGCAATCGCCAGCAGATCGCGAAGAACTCGATGGCCTCTACGAGTGCATCCTTTGCGCCTGTTGCTCCACCAGTTGCCCGTCCTTCTGGTGGAACCCCGACAAGTTTGTGGGTCCGGCGGGTCTGCTGCAGGCCTACCGCTTCATTGCCGACACGCGCGATCAGGCCACTGCGGAGCGACTCGACAATCTGGAGGATCCGTACCGACTCTTCCGATGTCACTCCATCATGAACTGCGTGGACGTCTGTCCGAAGGGCCTCAATCCAACCCAGGCGATTGGCAAGATCAAGGAACTCATGGTCCGGCGCTCCGTCTGATGCATTGACCGCAAGGCCCTCGCCGTGGATCAGGCCAGCGAACACTCCTTCGATGCCCCTGCCGGGGCTCAATCCCTTTCTCCGCTCGCACTGCGACGGCTGCGTTGGCGCATGCGCCGTGGGCTTCTGGAAAACGATCTCCTCCTCACCGCATTCCTCGAGAGCAGGGCGGGCAGGATTTCAGCCGACGAGGTTGCCGGACTCGACCAACTGCTCGATCTTCCCGACCAGGATCTGCTCGAACTCATGCTCGGCCGCCGGCCTCCCGGGTCGCTGGTGTCTGATCCTCGCGCGCTGCGCGTGCTCGCTGCGCTTCAGTCGATCCGGTTGCTCCACGGCCCCAGCGGGTCTTCAACGATCACCCCTTCTCAGGCGATGAACCATGTCTGATCCCAAAGCCACGCTCAGTTTCTCCGACGGCACCCCGGCGGTCGAATTCCCGATCTACCAGGGCAGCCTGGGACCGGACGTCATCGACATTCGCAAGCTCTACGGCAAGACCGGCCGATTCACCTTCGATCCGGGCTTCATGTCGACGGCCGCCTGCGAATCGTCGATCACCTTCATCGACGGCGACAGGGGCGAGTTGCTCTACCGCGGATATCCGATCGAGCAGATCGCAGTGCAGTGCGATTATCTCGAGACCTGTTATCTGCTGTTGCACGGCGAGTTGCCCACCCGTGTCCAGAAGACGACCTTCACCCGCACGGTCACCTTGCACACCATGGTGCACGAGCAGATGCAGCGCTTTTTCCAGGGGTTCCGTCGCGATGCGCATCCCATGGCGGTCCTCGTGGGCGTGGTTGGCGCGCTCTCGGCCTTCTATCACGACAGCCTCGACATCAATGACCCCTCCCACCGTGAGATCTCTGCCGTCCGGCTGATCGCAAAGATGCCCACACTGGTTGCGATGGCCTACAAGTACTCGATCGGCCAGCCTTTCATCTATCCGAAAAATGCGCTTTCCTACAGTGCAAACTTCATGCGCATGATGTTCGGCAACCCCTGCGAGGACTACGAGGTCAACGATGTCCTTGTGCGTGCCCTCGACAGGATCCTCATCCTGCACGCCGACCACGAGCAGAACGCCTCAACCTCCACGGTGCGCCTGGCGGGGTCCTCCGGCGCAAATCCCTTCGCCTGCATCGCTGCGGGGATTGCCACGCTCTGGGGTCCGGCGCACGGGGGTGCCAACGAGGCCTGCCTGGTGATGCTCAACGAGATCCAGGCCATGGGTGGAGTTAAGCGCATAGGCGAGTTCATCGCCAAGGTGAAGGACAAGCACTCGGCGGTGAAGCTGATGGGGTTCGG
>VGHO01000227.1 GCA_016868175.1 Betaproteobacteria bacterium | reverse complement strand
GATTGTACTGGCTCAGCCGGGTTGATCCAGCCCGAAGGCAGCGTGCAGCGCGCGCACTGCGAGTTCCATGTACTTGTCTTCGATCACCACCGAGATCTTGATTTCGCTCGTGGAAATCATCTGAATGTTGATACCTTCAGAAGAGAGGGTTCTGAACATCAGGCTGGCGATGCCCACGTGCGAACGCATGCCGATGCCCACAGCCGACACCTTGGCGATCTTGGCATCGCCGATCAGGGTGCGGGCACCGATCTGACTCACAACCTCCTCGCGCAAGACCCGCATGGCGCGCTCGTACTCGTTGCGATGCACCGTGAAGGAGAAGTCGGTCAGGCCGTCCTGACTCTGATTCTGGATGATCATGTCCACATCGATGTTGGCCTCTGCGATCGGACCGAGGATGGAGTAGGCCACCCCAGGCCGGTCGGGAACCCGGGTGACCGTGATCTTTGCCTCGTCGCGGTTGAAGGCAATGCCCGAAATGACCGCTTGTTCCATGCTTTCTTCTTCCTCGAAGGTAATCAGTGTCCCGGAGGCTGCCTCCTCCTCCAGATCCATCTCCGGAGGGGTCAGGCTGGAAAGTACCCGGGTCTTCACCTGGTACTTGCCGGCAAACTCCACCGAACGGATCTGCAGCACCTTTGATCCCAGACTTGCCATCTCGAGCATCTCCTCGAAGGTGATGCGCTCGAGTCGCCGTGCTTCCGCAACGATGCGAGGGTCGGTCGTGTACACGCCATCCACATCGGTGTAGATCAGGCATTCGCTGGCCTTCACTGCAGCTGCGATCGCAACCGCAGAGGTGTCGGAACCGCCTCGGCCGAGGGTGGTGAGGTTCGCATGCGGGTCCACCCCCTGAAAACCCGCCACGATCACAACCTTTCCCTCGTTCAAGGCGGCGTCGAGTCGCACGGTGTCGATTGCGGTGATGCGGGCTTTGCCAAAGGCGCTGTCGGTGCGCACCGCCACCTGCCATCCGCAATAGCTCACCGCCTCCACACCAAGCGACTTCAGCGCGACCGCGAGCAAACCCACCGACACCTGCTCGCCTGTGCAGGCCACCATGTCGAGTTCTCGAGGGTCGGGCTCGGGTACGATCGCCTTCGCCAGCGCGATGAGCCGGTTGGTCTCCCCCGACATTGCCGAAGGCACCACGATCATCCGGTGCCCTGCCCGATGCCACTTCGCCACTCTTGCGGCAACATTCCGGATGCGATCGACGGAACCCATCGAGGTTCCGCCGTATTTGTGAACAATGAGTGCCATGTTGCGAACCGGGAAAAACCCCGGATTCTCGCGTACCCCGAGCAGCTTGACAAATCAGATCAGATACAACGGCGTCAGCAGGCAACTGGGCAACCGTCGCACCGGGTCAAGGTCTTGGGAGTACCTCACGGTGCAGGCGTCCACCCCGCCTGCGCAGGAGAAAGGGGCCATGGCGGAGATAGCCCTGGGCAGATCGAGCGATGAAACACAACGCATGGAGCTCATTGAGGCGCGCGCGCGATGGGCCCCTTCCAGTGACCTGCTTCACCCAGTCGCGCAGGGCCGCCCGCTGCGCCTCGCCTGGGCAGTCCTCGAGGGTTGCGAGGTCAAGGGCAACCTCTTCGCGGGTCCCGATCGGGGCGTCTTCCCCAGGTTCCGGGCGATCACCTTCCCTCGATTCCTCGCGGTCGTGTTCCCCCGCCTCAAACACCGCGCCCGACTTACGCGCCGCGACCGGAGTGGCCAGATCCTCATCGAGGAGCGGATTGCGCAACCTCTGGCCACCGAGATCCTCGGCGAGTGCCGCAATGCGCTGCACAGCGCCCGGCCGGATCTCCTCGAGCAAGGGTAGTACCTGCAAACGCACCCGGTTACGCAACATGGCAGGTTGTGTATTGCTCGGATCCTCCACCCAGACAAGCTTCCAGCGCCGGGCCTGCTCAACCAGCACGCTTTTCGGCACGCCAAGCAGAGGCCTCAACCAGCGCAGTCCCGAGCGCCGCAGCACGCGCGGCATGGCTCGCAAACCATCCACCCCTGTGCCGCGGATCAGGTTGATCAGCAGCGTCTCGGCCTGGTCCTGCTGGTGGTGCGCAAAAAGGACCGACCGGATACCGTTTGCCTTGGCGTAGTCCTCGAGTGCGCGCCAGCGTTCGGTGCGGGCCCATGCTTCGGTGCCCTCCGGAAAGCGGGCGGGCGGCACCAGTCGCGCAACCGCAAAGCGCAGTCCGAGCCCGCCAGCCTCGCGATGCGCCACTTGCGCCCAGGCGTCAGCATCCGGCTGCAGTCCGTGGTGCACATGTAGCGCATGCAGTGGCTGCGCGGGAAAGCTGTGCCGCAAGGCGTGCAGAAGCACCGTGGAATCAAGTCCTGCGCTGTAGGCCAGGAGCCAGGGGGCCTGCTCGGTGGCCAACGACACCATCAAGGCAGTGCGCAAGGCCGGCAGCATCTCCTTCTCTGCCGATGGCGGGTTCAGCGGCCGATTTCCTTGAACTTCGCCCACGACGCGATGCGCGCATGGCGCTGTCGGAGCAATTCTTCGGCGCTCAGCATGCTGTGCTGGCGCAGCGCCTCGGCGAGAGCACGCCTGAGCAGTTGACCCATCGCAGCCGGATCCCGGTGCGCGCCACCCAGGGGTTCATTGATCACCTTGTCGACGAGTCCGAGCGCCTTGAGCCGCTGCGCAGTGATTCCCAGCGCTTCGGCAGCATCCGGCGCTTTCTCGGCCGTCTTCCACAGGATCGCGGCGCAGCCCTCGGGGGAAATCACCGAATACACCGCATACTGCAGCATCATCACCGTGTCGGCCACCGCAATCGCAAGCGCACCGCCCGAGCCGCCCTCGCCGATGATCGTGCTCACAATTGGAACGCGAAGTTCGGCCATCGCGTACAGGTTGCGCCCGATCGCCTCCGATTGTCCCCGCTCCTCGGCACCGATTCCGGGAAAGGCACCCGGAGTATCCACAAAGGAGAGCACCGGCAGGCCAAACTTCTCGGCGGTGCGCATCAAACGCAAGGCCTTGCGGTAACCCTCAGGCCGGGGCATCCCGAAGTTGCGGTAGCCGCGTTCGCGGGTGTCGCGACCCTTCTGGTGACCGATCACCATCACCGGCTGACCGTTGAAGCGTGCAAGCCCACCCACGATCGCGGGGTCGTCGGCGAAGCTCCGATCACCATGCATCTCATGGAAATCGCTGAAGATCTCGCGCAGATAATCGAGTGTGTAGGGGCGCTGTGGGTGCCGCGCCACCAGCGCAACCTGCCAGGGGCTGAGCTTGGCGTAGGTGTCCTTGATCAGCGTTTGTGCTTTCTTCGCTAAACGATCGATCTCTTCGGCGATGTCGACTGCGGAATCGTCCTGGGCGTAGCGCAGGGCCTCGATCTTCTGTTCGAGGGCTGCGATCGGCTGTTCAAAGTCGAGGAAAGCCTGTTTCATGACCGCGCCGCCCGCTCAGGTGCACGCTCACCCTGCACGAAGCATACTGGCGCCATCAGTAAGCCACCGGTACCGGATCGAGGCTGCGCCACAGATACCAGGTGGCCACGCTGCGCCAGGGCCGCAGGCCCTCCCCCACCGCGCGCGCCTGCTCGCGGCTCGCCTTGTGCGGGCTGCTGGCCGCTACCGCCTCCTGCATGGGGCGGTGGCCACCCCAGTGCAACGCTACTGCACGGAGCAACCCGATATCGTCGAGTGGCCACACATCCGGGCGCAGCAGGTTGAAGATCAGGAACATCTCGGCAGTCCAGCGACCGATCCCACGCTCCTTCACCAGATCCAGGATCACCGCCTCGTCGGATAGTTCGGCCCACGCCTCAGGATTGATCCGACCCGATGCAAAAGCCTCGCCGAGCGCCCGCAGATACTCGGCCTTCCGCTCGGAAAGACCGCAGCCCCGCAACTCCTGCACCTTGCCTTGTGCAAGCAACAGAGGGTCGACCCGACCCGCGCACCAGGCTTCGAGCCGTACCCAGACGCTTGACGCGGCCTTCACCGAAATCTGTTGCCCAACGATTGAGCGTGCCAGCGTCTGGAAGGGATCACCACGCGGTTGCAGGGCCTCCCTGCGATGCCGATCGATCAATGCGCGCATCACGCTGCACGACGCCGAAAGCCCTGCGCAGGCGTCGAGCCAGTAGGCCGGTGCCGGTGGCTGCGCGCTCAGGCCCTGCGCCAACGCGTCCCCTGCGGCGAGTCCTCGAGCACGATCCCGGCTTGCGCAAGTTCCTCACGCAGCGCGTCGGCACGCGGGAAGTCGCG
>VGHO01000226.1 GCA_016868175.1 Betaproteobacteria bacterium | reverse complement strand
GGGGCTGCACCCTGGGGCGACCGTGGGGGCGACCGCATCCCTGCGGGATGACCCGGGCCGGCGGCGGGATCCTCATGCGGTGCAAAGCCGCCAAATGCACCGGCAGCGGCACCGGCAGTAGCACCGGCAGCGGCACCGGCGTTGGCACCGGCGTTGGCACCGGCAGCGACGCCGGCAGTGGCAGCGTCTGCGTCGGCAGCGGATGCGGCGTCGGCGTGAATCAGACTGATCTGAAGTCCGGCCTGCTGCTGCTCCTGAAGCGCCCGGGCCGCCTGCACCTGCTCCGGCGAGGCCACGGTGACCGACATCAGCAGCTTGACCACATCGTTGCGGATGCGGTCCTGCAAGCGGCCAAAAAGTTCGAAGGCTTCCCGCTTGTATTCCTGCTTGGGGTTCTTCTGCGCGTAGCCACGCAAGTGAATGCCCTGACGCAGGTAGTCGAGTGTGGCGAGGTGGTCGCGCCAGTGGTTGTCGATTGCCTGCAGAAGCACTGTTTTTTCGAAAGCGGCGAATGCCTCGTGCCCGGCAGCATCGAGCTTGGCGCGGTAGCGCGCATCGCCGAGTGCCTGCAGGCGCGCAAGCAGTGCCTCGTCATCGGCCTCGGCCTGTTCGGAGGCCCACTGGCGCAGGGGCGCATCGAGATTCCATTCCCCGGCCAGCGTGCTTTGCAGCGCCTCGAGATCCCACTGCTCGTCGATCGATTCAAGCCGAACATGGTCCCGGAAGAGCGTCTCGAGCACCATATGGCGGAGGTTATCGATGCGCTCGCGCACATCGGCACCATCAAGGACCTCGTTGCGATCCTTGTAGATGATGCGACGCTGATCGTTTGCGACATCGTCGTATTCAAGAAGTTGCTTGCGGATATCGAAATTGCGTGCCTCCACCTTGCGCTGGGCCGACTCGATCGAGCGCGACACCATGCCCGCCTCGATCGCCTCACCCTCAGGCAACTTGAGCTTGTCCATGATGGCCTTGAGGCGATCGCCCGCGAAGATCTTGAGCAGCGGATCGTCCATCGAAAGATAGAAGCGCGAACTGCCCGAGTCGCCCTGACGACCGGAGCGTCCGCGCAACTGGTTGTCGATGCGCCGCGATTCGTGCCGCTCGGTCCCGATGATGTGCAGGCCGCCCTCGGTAATCACCTTGTCGTGGAGCGACTGCCACTCGTTGCGCAGCGTTGTGATCCGCGCTTGCCGCTCGCCTTCGCCAAGGCTGGAATCGGCCTCGAGAAAACTCACCTGCTTGTCGACATTGCCGCCGAGCACGATGTCGGTGCCGCGGCCTGCCATGTTGGTGGCGATGGTGATCATCCCGGGCCTGCCGGCCTGCGCCACGATTTCAGCCTCGCGCGCGTGCTGCTTGGCATTGAGCACCTGGTGTGGGAGTTTTTCCTTCGCGAGCAACCCGGCGAGCAGTTCCGAGTTCTCGATCGAGGTGGTGCCAACGAGGATCGGTTGCCCGCGCCCGTGACAATCGCGGATGTCTGCGAGCACCGCGCCGTACTTCTCGCCCACGGTGCGAAAGACCTGATCCTGCCGGTCGTCGCGGACCATTGGCTTGTGGGTGGGAACCACGACAGTCTCGAGACCGTAGATCTCCTGGAACTCGAAGGCCTCGGTGTCGGCGGTGCCGGTCATCCCGGCAAGCTTGCGGTACATCCGGAAATAGTTCTGGAAGGTGATCGAGGCAAGCGTCTGGTTCTCCGGCTGGATCGGGACGCCCTCCTTGGCCTCCACAGCCTGATGCAGTCCATCGGACCAGCGCCTCCCGGGCATGAGCCGGCCGGTGAACTCGTCGACGATGATCACTTCACGGTGCTGCACCACATAGTGCTGGTCGATCATGTAGAGGCTGTGTGCGCGCAACGCCGCCATCAGGTGATGCATCAGGGCGATATGCGCCGGATCGTAGAGCGACGCGCCTTCGGGCAGCAACTTCATGCGCTGCAGGATCTGCTCGGCATGCTCATGGCCCTGCTCGGACATGTGCACCTGATGTGACTTGTGATCCACCCAGTAGTCACCCTCGGGTTCGGGTTCCTGCGGTCGCGGCTCGTGCGGCATGCGTGCAAGAAGCGGCGGCACCTGGTTGAGGACCATGTAGAGCTCGGTCTGATCCTCGGCCTGACCGGAAATGATGAGCGGGGTGCGTGCCTCGTCGATCAGGATCGAGTCGACCTCGTCGACGATTGCGTAGGCCAATCCGCGCTGACGCCGATCACCTGCGCTGTACTCCATGTTGTCGCGCAGATAGTCAAATCCGTATTCGTTGTTGGTGCCGTAGGTCACGTCCGCAGCGTATGCGGCGTGCTTGGCCGCGGTCTCCTGCTGCGACACCACCACCCCAACGCTCAACCCGAGGAAGCGGTAGAGCCGACCCATCCATTCGGCGTCGCGCGCAGCCAGATAGTCGTTCACCGTCACGACGTGCACACCCTGGCCGCCAAGGGCGTTGAGGTAGGCGGGCAGGGTTGCCACGAGTGTCTTGCCCTCGCCGGTGCGCATTTCGGCGATCTTGCCCTGGTGCAACACAATGCCGCCAAGCATCTGGACATCGAAATGGCGCATGCCGAGCGCCCGCCTGCTCGCCTCACGGCACACCGCGAAGGCCTCCGGGAGCAAGGCATCAAGAGCTTCACCCTGTGCGAGTCTTTGCCTGAAGCCGGCGGTCTTGGCCGCGAGCGACGCATCATTGAGCGCCGCAAGTGAGCTTTCCAGTCCGTTGATGCGGACAACCGTCTGCTGGACCTGCTTGAGCAGGCGCTGGTTGCGACTGCCAAAGAGTCTGGTGAGTATCCCTTGCAACATTCACTCGAGTTTAACAGCCTCAATCCCCTCGTCAGGGGGGGCCTGGGGGGTCTGCAAGCCGATGGGATTCGCGTGGACTCACCGGGCAGGGTGAACTCCGCATGGACTCAACGGCTAGGGCGAGGTCTGCGGGCGAGGGAAGGTGAGGCGAAGTTCGGCGACGGCCGGGCGGTCGCCTTCGTGCTACTGTTCAAGAACTGTGAGCATTTCATTGCCATCCCACAACGTCGACGCAGTCGATGGCGAAGTTCCAAGCCGCGAAAGGCCTGAGCGCCGCCTCGAGCCTTCGGGGCGAAGAAGCGTGCCTCGCGCAGCGCTTGCCTGCCTCGTTGATGACCCGAAGGCCTCGTTGCTGCACCGCAAGGCTCAAGTTCTCCTGCAGCTTGAGCACGAATTGCAGCAGATTTGCACATTCCGTCTCAAGGTCGCAGCGCTGAGGGAGAAGGTGCTCGTGGTGGTGGCGGGCGGCGCGCTTGCGGCGCGTCTGCGTCAGCAGGCGCCCTCGATCCTCGCCCACCTGCGGTCGCGCGGATGGGCGCTGGAAGGGCTTCGCTTCAAGGCGCGGCCGCAGAGCGAGGCCGCAGAGACATCCGGTCGAATCCACCCGCGGTCTCAACGTGAGGCTATTCCCGCGGAGGCACGAGCCTGCCTGCGCAGACTGCTTCCGGAGGTCCACGACCCGGGACTCAAGGCGAGCCTCAGGTCGCTGCTTCGCCGCGCCTGAAAAACGCCGCATCGGCCCCCAGCGCGTTGGGCTCGCCCAGCACCTTCCCCTGGGCGCCCGGTGGCGCCTGAGTTGCCTGCGCCTGCGGATGACCCCGCGCCACCCGTTGCGCCGTGACGCGCTTTGCGCCTGGCCGACGATGTGCGTGGCAGGTCATGCCGGAGGCGCTGCTGCGGATGCGGGGGCGGCGTTTGAACCTGCCGTCCCTGTATGGTGGGTGGTGAGGGGCGCCGACTGCGCCCACCGCGCTGGCCGAAGCTGCCAGGACGGGCCCCGGGTCTTCGGGTCTTCGGGTCTTCGGTAGCAAACCCGGCAAGGCTTGAACGCAGCTTGAGCCCGGGTCAGGCGTAGGACCAGTCGAGGGCATACTGCGCCGGGGCACGGCTGCGTTCACTGAAACTCACTTCCTCCCAGGCCTGCGGGTTTGCCATCAGGGCTCGGAGCAAGCGATTGTTGAGTGCATGGCCCGATTTGAACGCGTGGTAGGCAGCAAGCAGCGGCCGGCCGAGCAGGTAGAGATCACCGATCGCATCGAGCACCTTGTGCTTGGCAAACTCGTCCGCAGACCGCAGGCCCTCATCGTTGAGGATGCGGTGCTCATCGACCACGATTGCGTTGTCCATGCTGCCACCTTGCGCAAGACCTGCTGCGCGCAGACTGTCGATGTCGCGCATGAAGCCGAACGTTCGCGCCCGCGCCACAGCGTCCACATAAGAGT
>VGHO01000225.1 GCA_016868175.1 Betaproteobacteria bacterium | reverse complement strand
AAGAGCGCGACTGGGCAGCGCGCATCGTGGCTGCGGATGAGGCAGCGCGGGCGGTCGGCATGGGGGCCGTTCTGGTGGACGGCCGCATGGTGGACAAGCCCATCGTGGAGCGCGCCCGCCGCTGCCTAGCGGCACCCTCCTCGTGATCGAGGCGTTGAATGCGGTGGATCTGTGGTGTGGATCTGCGGTGGATCTGTGGTGGGTCGGCGGCCGGTGGATGCGGCGAACCAGGTATCGACGGCAATTGCGCCGTGACCCACTCCGGGAGATCTTTTCTGTTCAACGCGAACGCTCATGGAAGCGCTGAATCCGTGACACCTGGTATCCGCGACCAGCAAACCTCACCCCCGTTTGAATTCACCCACGCCTTTTGTGCGAGCGCGTCGGCAAGCCATGCGCAGCCGCCCCATGGAGGGATCGCCGTGCCTCTTCGCATGCTCGCGGTGCCAGATCGACCCGAGCGTTGAGGCGGGTGAGCTTGTGGTGTGCCGGAGTTATCTCCTCGCGGGACTGCACAGATCGACTCGAAGGTCAACGACATCGCTCATGCATTTTCATGCGCCTCAACGTTGAGTTCGAGTCGCCGGCCGAAGACATACGACTCCATCGCGAGCACACCGTGCCGAATTCCGCCGTTGAGGACGGTGACCGGGGTCGGTTCGGAAGCCGCTGCAGCGGCCACCAGAAGCGGCAGGAAGTGCTCCGTCGTGGGGTGCGCACGGTTTGCGTGCGGTGCCAGTTCCAGGGTGTGCCCGAGGCGCTTCATGTCACCGTCGAGCACCGCCTGCCGGACCCACGCCGAGAACTCTTGCGCATAGGCCGCTTCGGCCACCTTGCCGGTACGGAATTCGTGGAGGTTGTGCGTGAGGCTGCCCGAGCCCACGATCAGCACCCCATCCCGCGCCAGCGGGGCCAGGGCCTGGCCCAGGCCGAACGCCTTAGTCTCGTCGGTATCGAAAGGCAGAGATACCTGCACCACTGGCACGTGGGCATCGGGAAAGAGATGCATCAAGGGGACCCAGGCGCCATGGTCGAGGCCGCGTTGCAGATCCAGGTGCGCTGCGAGGCGGGTGCAGTGCCAGCTCCTGCTGGATGCGGGTTGCCAGCTCAGGGCGCCCGGGGGTAGGGTACTGCAGGCTGTAGAGCACCTGGGGGAAGCCCCCGAAGTCATGGACCGTCCGGGGCCTGGCCGATGCCGTGATTTCGATACCCTGCGTCATCCAGTGCGGCGAAACCACCACCACGGCTTTGGGCTTGCCCAAAGCCAGGCCCAGCGCGCGCAGCTGGGCGCCTGCCAGCCCTGGCTCGATGGCTAATGTTGGCGCTCCGTGCGAGACAAACAAGGAAGGCATCAGGCTCATCGGCTGCCCGATTCCCGCGCGGGTCCTGCACGACCGCGGCATCGGCTGTAGGCCACGAGGATCATGGGGTTGCCAGCGGGCAAACCGCGCAAATCACAGGTGAGGAGTGGCAGCTGGTTGACGATTGCGCTGGCCCACACGAGGGCGCGGTCCTGTGTCAGTTCAGGGTGCCGCAGCACCTGTCGCAGCGCCTCGTCGGCGATGGCCTCGCTCACCGACAATCTTTCGAAGCTGCGCAGGAAGGCCTTGGTGTCCTCAAGCAGAGTGCGTGGGCATTCGGCCATCAGCGCGAGCCAGCTGACAACGCTGAGCGACCGGTGGTCGACCAGCCTGAGCGCGCCACGGGCGCGAACGTCACCGCGCAGGTAGTCACGAAGGATTGGTGTGTCGATGAGCCTGCTGGACATGGGTCAGACCCCTCGACGCCGCCGCTTCGGGCGACCTGGCTCGGCGTCCGCCACTTCGGGCCGGACGGCCGACTGGGTCCAGAGACCGAACCCCTCGGCCTTCACCGGCTGCTGCCCTCGCAGGAAGTCGCGCAGCGCCCGGCGAACGAGTTCCGCGCGGGAGATCCCCAGCCGAGCGCAGAGATCGTCGGCCTCGTGCAGCAGGGCCTGGGGAATCTCGATGATCGTTCTCGACATACCTTCGACGCGGGGATCACTCAGGTGGCAAGGAAGTCCGGCTGCCGGAATCGGGATTCGAGGAAGCGGCCGTTGGACAACAGGGCCTCGGCGTCGGACGCGGCTACGCTGGCCACCACTTCGCGCAGTTTGCCGTCGAGCAACTCGAGTTGCTCGGTGAGGATCTGGCGGGCTGTCTTGCCGTTCTTGAGGGGGTGACGGGTGCGGAACAGGGGCGGTAAGGCCACGTAGTTGGCCAACGTTTCAGGCAGGTAGCGCAGCACAGTCTCACGCACGGTAAACAGTTCGTCACTGAACGACCGCGCGTGCACCAGTCTGGGAAGAACTTCGGCCACCGAGGCACGAACGCCACTCAACCGCTGATTCATGTCGTCGGTCAGTTGCGGCCGCACGTCGTGCAGCAGGGCGTCGAGGTGATCCATCGTCTCCTCCAGCGTGAGCGAGGCATCGATCGAGCGCTCAAGTTCGGGCGTACGGCCCAGACTCAAACCCGCGAGCGCGCCAACCCCGTAGAGGCCTGCCGTGATCAGCAGCCAGCCTGGGCCGATCACGCCGGCAAAGAGCAGCAGGGGACCGAGCAGCGCCAGCGCGCAGCCTGTGATGTTGGCGTTGCTGTAGAGCACCAGCAGCATACGTGTCCTCAAGGGTCGAAGGGGCGTGGCCTGTGCAGCGCCGCTCACTGGTACCCCCGGATTTCCTTGAACACCAAGGCGAGCGATGCCTTGCGCGCGTCGAAGGCACGGCCACCCGTGAGGATGGCCAGTTCCACCATCTCCTCGCCCGGTGCTTCGCCAAAGATCACCGGAAACACCCGCACAGCGGCTGCGACGGTCTGGGCCTTGCGAAATGCCGCAAAGTCAGGCCCCGCAGTATTCTCGCCGTCGCTGAGCAGCACGATGCTGACGTAGCGACCAGGATCGCGGCGCCGCTCTTCGCGCGCCAGTGACTGCGCGCGCAGAAGCGCCGCATAGATGGCAGTCCCGCCGGCGGCCTGCAGGGCGTTGGCGTGGTTGAGCACCTGCTGGCGGGCTGCGGCCATCGTTGTTGGCTCGAAGGTCACCTGGAGGGGCTCGGCAACACGGTCGGAGAACGTGAGCAGCAGCACCCGCTCGCGGCTCTGAAAGGCGGCGTAGCGTTCACTGGCGCTTCCGGAGGGCTCCGCACCGGCCAGGACCTTGAGCGCCGCGCGCATGTCGTCGATACGCTGGCCCTTCATCGAACCGCTGGTGTCGAGCACGAAGATCGATGTTGCCGGCCGACGCCATTGCGCGAGGTACGAAGCGAGCACCGCATCCATAACCTCGAGGCGGTTCGGGAACGCCAGTTCGGCCACGGGCGCTGCAGACAGTGCCGAAGCGACCGGCGTACCCGGAAGCGAGGGCCTCAGGAAAGCTTCCCTGGCCACCTGCGCCTGCAGGGCCGGGGCCTTGAACGCGGACACGAGTTTGTCGTAGTCGGCCCGCCGCCCCTCGTTGAGCAGCATCAGCGGGTGGTCGGCAGAAATCACGCCGTCGCGGGGATACAAAGGGATCAACCGCGCCGAATCCGGCAGCTTCGCGTTGGCGCGCAGGATCACGGACTCGTAATTCACCATCGCATCCAGCACGCCGGGATTCTTCACGTAGGCCTCCGCCAGCCAGCCCGAGCTGCCCGCAGTGAGTTTCTGGCCTCTCATGAAATCGGTGAGGACCCTGGCGTCAACCTCGCTCGCGGCCAGATCCTCGGTCTTGCCGGCCACAGCCGAAGCCACGGCGAACAGGGCGCTCATGCCGCTGTTGGAGCTTGCGGGGTTGGTCATTGCAAAGCTGAGTCTGCCATCGCCTGCGGCGCGCGCGATCTGCGCCCAGCTTGGCGTGTTTCGGTCCCAGCCAAGTTCGCGCATCTTGGCTGGCACCACGCCCAGCGCGACCCGTGAATAGAAGAGCTTCTCGCGCGCCAGTGGCTTGCGCTGCAGGGCGAGCGACGGGTAGGCGCCGCTGGCAGGCAGGATCGCGTCGAACACCTCGCCAGCGTTGACGCGGTCGACAATGTCGAGCGTGCCCGCGTAGCTGAGCTCGAGCGTGACTCCGGCAGCCTGGGCCGCCTGCACGAGGGTGCTCTCGAGGTCACGCACCTCGGAACCGGCCAGCACGGTGAACACCGGGGCAGCGACCTGACCTGACGGTCTGCCGTCCGCGCCCTCACGCGGGTCGCAGGCCAGCAGCCCCAGGGTTGCACCCAGCAGCAACGCGGTCGCACCCAGCAGCGACGCGGTCGCACCCAGCCGCCCCAAGCCCGCACCCAGCAGCCCCGCCACGCCAGACATTGTCCGGCGCAAGAGCGCTGCCATAGCCGGACTCCGCCCGCGGTCGTGGCTGTGGCC
>VGHO01000224.1 GCA_016868175.1 Betaproteobacteria bacterium | reverse complement strand
ACCGCGTGGGGTTGGAGTTGGCTCGAGAACCAGGTTCAGTGTGCGGTACGGATCATTCCGCTGGGCCAGAGCAGCGGTCAGCGGCTTGTGCTCAGGCTTGTCCCGACCACGCTGGCAGCGCTCGATCCCGGCGTTGCGGGCCCGACCCTGGTGCATGACTGCGCAGCTCCGGCGGGCTTTGCGCCGCTCGCAGCGATCGCCGGTATGCGTCATGAGCGCCAGTATTCAAGGCTGTTCCGGTCGTGAGCGCGGTTTATACGGTCAACCCAAGGAAGGAGAGTGGTCATGCGCAGTAAACGATTACCGGCGCTACGGGTTGGCATCGGTGGGCCGGTGGGCTCAGGGAAGACCACGCTCGTCGAGTGTCTGTGCAAGGCGATGCGAACGCGTTTCGATCTGGTGGTGGTAACCAACGACATCTACACCCGGGAAGACCAGCGCTTGCTCACCGTGGCGGGTGCACTCGAGGCGTCGCGCATCATGGGCGTGGAGACCGGCGGCTGCCCGCATACCGCGATCCGGGAAGACGCTTCGATCAATCTTGATGCGGTCGAACAGATGCTGCAGCGCTACCCAAACGCCGACATCGTGTTCATCGAGTCGGGAGGAGACAACCTTGCGGCAACCTTCAGCCCCGAACTCTCCGACCTCACGCTTTATGTGATCGACGTCGCCGCAGGCGAGAAGATCCCGCGCAAGGGAGGCCCGGGGATCACCCGTTCGGATCTTCTGGTGATCAACAAGACCGATCTCGCCCCGATGGTGGGGGCATCCCTCGAGGTGATGCAACGCGACACTGCGGTGCAGCGCGGCGCGAGGCCCTGGGTGTTCACCAACCTCAAGACCGCCGAGGGATTGCAGACCGTGGTCGACTTCATCGTCGACAGGGGAATGCTCGCCGCCTGAGTGCGGCGGACTTCACCGTTTCAGGATCCGCAGCAGATTCGAGTGGTCGTCGGTGTAGATCCCCACATCGGGACGGGTGGCGATCGGCAGCGAATCCTTGAAGGCCGGGTGCTCGAAGAGCGCGCGGTTCCGGGTCATCACGATCTGGTCCGTGGGAAGAAACCAGCGTTCCGGGCCGCTGTCGAAATCAGGGTTGTCGGCCACGAGTCGCGCTTGCAGCCCAAAGGACTCTGCGAGTCGTTTGGCAACCGGCTTGAGGTCGACGAAACGGTTGGTGGCCTGAAAGACGATCACGCCATCGGACTTGAGGTGTTTGAGGTAGGCCGCCATCGCCTCCCGGGTGACCAGATGCATGGGAATCGAGTCCCCGGAGAAGGCATCCACCGCAAGCACATCAAACTGCCGCGACGACTCCCGTTCAAGCGCAAGCCGCCCGTCGCCCATCACGATCTCGTAGGGCGCCTTCATGCGTTCAAGGAACGAGAACTCCCGCTTGGCAAGGTCGACCACCAGGGGATTGATCTCGTAGATCACCCACTGATCACCGTCGCGCGCATAGGCCGCAAGCGCTCCCGCGCCAAGGCCGATCAGCCCCACACGCCGCGGCGTATCCGGAAGGGCCTCGAAGAGTCGACCGTAACCGCTAGCCGGACTGTAGTAGGTGGCAGGCATCGTCGCGTAGTCCTCGCCCTGGAGTTGCCCGCCATGATTGATCGCACCGTGGAGCAGGTAGCGAAACCCTGGTTCGGACGGGTAGTCGCGGGTGCGCACCACGCCGTAGAAGTTGCGTGCCATCTCCCGGATACCAAGCCGATAGTCGTTGAGTTCCTCCAGGATCATCAGCACCAGTGCAGCAGAAAGCGTCACGCAGCCCAGGGGCCACCACCAGCGCAGATTCAGGCTTCGCCAGAGCAGCATCAAGGCGACGGCCGCCAGCGTGAGGTGGAGTTCGTAGTACCCGTCGAGCATCAGCGGCGCGCCGATTGCGATCGAAAGCGCACCGAGGGCGCCTCCGAGCGACATCGCGAGGTAGAAACCGGTGAGCCTGCTCGGGTGGGGCTTGAGTTGTACAAGTTCGCCGTGGCAAAACATGCAAACCAGAAAGAGCCCGAGTGCATAGAGTCCGCCCACCTGGAAAAGGGCAAGAGAGTCGGCGTAGTGAACCATCACCGGCAGGCTCGCGGCAGCCCCCAGGCCCCAGAGGCGTCTCCGGTACCACGCTGGCCGGTCAAAGCACACGATGAAGCTGAGCAGGTAGAGCGCAAGCGGCACTACCCAGAGGAACGGCACCGACGAAATGTTCTGCGTGAGGTGATTGGTGACAGCAAGCAGGGTGGCCGAGCCGAGTGCCGAAAGCGCCACCCACTGGATCCGCGTGGCGAGCGGATCGGAAGCTGTGCCATGCCCGGTTGCTTCGCCATGCCCGGCAAGGGTGCCAGCATCAGCGGCTTTGCCATGCCCGGCAACGGTGCCAGCATCAGCGGCTCTGCCATGCCCGGCGGCTCTGTCAGCCTCGGCAGCCGCTGCCCCCTTCCTCCCCATGCCAACCTCAGCTCCTCCGGGGTATCCGGATACTCCGCGCAGCGACTTCCACCCCGCAAAGATGCAGAGCAGCGCGAAGATCAGGTAGCCAAGCGACCACGCATAGGCTGTATCCCGGCCTCCGAAGTAGGGCTCGATCAGGGTCGGATAGCCGAGCAAGGCCGCAAGCGAAGCTGCGTTGGAAAGCGCAAAGAGGCGGTAGGGCACTGCCGAACGAAAGCGGCGCCAGTACCACGCCTGGAGCAACGGTGTGGTGGTGGACAGCATCAGGTAGGGCAGACCGATCGTGGCCGCAAGAAGTCCGAGGATGCGCAGGATCGGGTCCTCTTCGCCGAGCGGCTTCCAGGCTTCGCTCGCCACGATGGGAAGGCTCGCCAGCGAAACGACAAGCAGGATCGCATGCAGCAGAACCTGGCGCCCAGGGCTGAGCCAGCGCACGCTTCGGTCTGCGTAGGCGTAGCCCGCAAGGAGGAGCGTCTGAAAAAAGAGCATGCAGGTGTTCCACACCGATGCTGCCCCTCCAAACCAGGGGAGGATCTGCTTGGCGATGAGCGGTTGGACGAGGAAGAGGAGAAACGCAGACAGGAAAATGCTGAGCGCGTAGGGCAGCATGGCGGAGTCTCGGGACTAGCGGGCCGCAAACAGAGGAGCCCGCAGCTCGGCCCGGCCATGCTCGCGCAGGGCGCGGACGCTTCAGGGATGCGGACTGCGCAACCGGGGGTGCGGGTTGGCCGCGTTCGGCGGGTTGGGTGCGTCCGGCGGACTACGCCGCCGGCGCGCGGCTCAGGCGAAGTTGTGCTCGGCGAACTCCCAGTTGAGCAGTGCCCAGAAGCCATTGAGGTAGTCGGCACGACGATTGCGGTGATCGATGTAGTAGGCGTGCTCCCACAGGTCGCAGGTCATCAGGGGCTTGTCGCCTGAAGTGAGTGGAGTGGCTGCGTTGCTGGTGTTGACGATGTCGACGGTACCGTCGGGCTTTTTCACCAGCCAGGTCCAACTCGATCCGAAGTTTCCGATCGCGCTCTTGGTGAAGGCATCGCGGAATGCGTCGAAGCTCCCCCACTTTGCGTCGATGGCAGCAGCGAGTGCGCCGGAGGGTTGGCCACCGCCCTGGGGCCTGAGGCTGTTCCAGTAGAAGGTGTGGTTCCACACCTGCGCGGCATTGTTGAAAAGTCCGCCTGAGGACTTGCAGACGATGTCCTCGAGACTTGCCCCCTCGAACTCGGTTCCCTTGATCAGGTTATTGAGGTTGCTAAGGTAGGTCTGATGATGCTTGCCATAATGAAACTCGAGGGTTTCGCGCGAGATATGCGGCGCAAGCGCGTCGATGGCATAAGGCAGGGGGGGAAGGGAATGTTGCATATTGGTACGCTCCGCGGGGTGTGGTGTGCAGGACGATGTGGGTTGGCTGACGGGTTGGACGAGGTGGTTTGGCTACCGAATGGCGCGCAGTGAGCCGCGTGCTGGGTTCAAGACGAACGGGCTTGGCTGATGGACATGACAGCGGAAGATGAAAGCGCGAGATGACAGCGTGAGATGACAGCGCGACATGACAGCGGCCGATGGCAGCGGGACACCACAGCCGGGTTGCGGAGTGCCGGAAGCACGCCACAACCCCTATTCGATATCTTAAGGCTCAGAAGCTGTCGGCTTCGAATTGACCCCTGTAGGCCTTGGGGGCGGGAACCGCATAGGGTCCGATCTTTGCGGTCCGCAGCCCGAGTCCCACCAGGCTTTCGGCAAGCCTGACCGCAGCGGCCACCCCGTCGACCACGGGGACCTGAAAGCGGCTACTCAGTTCGGATGCGAACTCGGCCATTCCGGCGCATCCCAGCACGATGGCCTCGGAGCGATCCTCGCGCAACGCCGCAGCGATCTCCTCGGCGATGCGCGCTGTGGCGCCAGAGGCCGGGTCGTCGAGCGCGAGTACCGGTACTTCACAGGCGCGTACCTTGC
>VGHO01000223.1 GCA_016868175.1 Betaproteobacteria bacterium | reverse complement strand
ACGACCCGGGAGTACCAATCCGGGCGCTGCACACCATGACGCTCGACCAGATCCGCAGGGAGGCGGAAGACGTTGGACTCGTCTTTGACCGGTTGTTGACGGGATTGCCCTGGCAGGACGTTGTGGTTTTCAAGGTGAACCGTGCGCGGCAGTGACACCCGCACAGGCTGTCTGGGGGGCCTGGCGCCGCGCAATGTTTCGGGGTTCCACTCCCGCGCGGTGCCTTGGAGCCCCAATGAGGCGCAGTGTTCCGGGGTTCCACTCCCGCGCGGTGCCCGGGGGCACCTCCGGCGCAAGGTATGCACCCGGTGCTCGAGCACCTTGTGGAGACTGCCGAGGGATGCTTTCACAGGACTAAGGCTTCGCCTGGAGCATCGCCAGCCACGACCGGCTTGAGGAGATTTGCCTGGGATGACCGCTATCTTTGACGGTGAGCACATCATTCGGACAGGTTCGGCGGATTATGTCGCCGGGCTTGCCGCCTGCAAGCGGCGTGATTTCGCGACCGGCGTGGAAAGCTTGCGTCGCGCGGACAGTCAGGGCGATCCAGAGGCGCCGTATGTTCTCGGGCTGCTCTACTCCGCGGGAAAGGGAGTCGACCAGAGCTCGGAGGAAGCTGCCCGGTTGTATCGCCGAGGTGCAGAAGCCGGATCGATCGGCGCCATGCATGCTCTTGCCAAATATCTGTTTCATGGCGTAGGTGTTGCGCAGGACCAGGGCGAAGCTGCGCGCTGGTTCGAGCGGGCTGCCGAGCAAGGCCACGTCGTTGCATGCCATGCAATCGGCACGATGCACCTCAAGGGCCTTGGAGTGCCACGGGATCCGTCGAAAGCCATGCGCTGGCTCAAGCTTGCTGGCGAGCAGGGAAACGCAGAAGCGCAGCACACGCTTGCCGGGTTGTATTCCACGGGCGACGTTTTCCCAACCGACCTGAAGGCATGCGTTTACTGGCTCAAGCGCGCTGCAGTGCAGCGCCATCCACAATCACAGTGCGCTCTCGCCATGCTTCACTCGTTCGGCCTCGGTGTCTCCAAGGACCCCAAGGAGGCGCTGCGGCTCTACAAGGACGCTGCCAGCCAGGGCTATGTCGAGGCCCAGTTCATCGTGGGCCAGAGTTTCGCCACGGGGCAGGGCGCAACAAGGAGCGGCCAGAAAGCGGCGCAGTGGTTCAAGCTGGCGGCCGGTCAAGGGCATCTGAAGGCCCAGTTCTTCCTCGCAGGCATGTATCGGGAGGGTGAAGGGCTCGAGCAGGACGCCGCGGCTGCACTCCACTGGTACCGGAGGGCAGCCCTGAAGGGCTTCGCCGAAGCGCAACACTGCCTTGGGGTGATGCACGCCAAGGGCGAAGGGGCACCCCAGGACTTCGGGGAAGCGGCGCGATGGTTTCAACAGGCGGCGCTGCAAGGTTTGAGCGAAGCGCAGTTCAACCTGGCCGAACTCTATCGTTCGGGCAAAGCCGTGATAAGGGACGAGAAAGAGGCGCTGCGCCTCTATCAGGAGGCAGCGCGGGATGGTTTCCCACAAGCGCACTTCAGGCTCGGGCTCGTTTACTCCGAAGGCGGCAATGTGGAGCCCGACTTCGTGAAGGCCTACATGTCATTCGAGCTGGCAGATCACTATGGTTTTCCGGAGTCCGTGAGATACCGGGATCTCCTTGCTACCCACCTCACGCCGGAGCAGATTGCGACCGCGCGGCGGATGGCCCGGGAGTGGATCGACAGTGCAAGGAGCAGGGAGCAATCGAGACCCAAGCCCCCCAGTCTGGAGGAATTCCTGAATGCTGCCGGCCCGCAGGGCCCGGTCGCCAACCCTTCAGACCCCTTGACCCCCTCAGGCTCCATAGACCGCTCAGGCTCCATAGACCCCTCAGGCTCCATAGACCCCTCAGGCCCCAAAGACCCCTGAGACCCGGACGTCTGCTCAACCTCGAGCCAGCCTTGCGCTCGGCGCCACAGTGTGGGGCTCGAGGTACGCGTGCGGGAGGGTTCAGACACCAGTCTCCCGGATGATGGCGGGGTTCGCCTGGGATGCGGTGAGCGGCAGGCGAAGCGTGGCGATCCAGCACACGAACAAAAACACCGAGGACCCTGCAAGCACGAAGGCGAGTCCGCCCCACTGAACAAGCAGCCCCGAGAGCAGGGTCCCGAGAAAGCGCCCGAGGGCATTGGCGGCATAGTAGAACCCAACGTCCTCCGCAGCCTTCTCCGATCCGGCATAGGCAAGCACCAGGTAGCTGTGCACCGAGGAATTCACGGCGAAGACCAGGCCGAACAACGCAAGACCCGCCACAACCCACCAGGGTTGTCCGCCGGCTCCCATTACCGCAAGTGCCGTCAGACCGCAGGCTAGAAAGAGTAGCGCTAGAGACCATGAACGTGCTGCTGGCACTTCGCGGGACAGCCCGTCGGCGCTTCGACCAACGAGTGAGGGAGCAGTCCCTTGCACGGCGCCGTAACCGATCGTCCAGAGCGCCAGAAAAGTTCCAACCACGGTGAAGGACCAACCGTAGCTGTACAGATAAACCGGAACACCCACCACGAACCATACATCCCGCGCAGCGAAAAGGCCAATGCGGGCCATGGCGAGGCGGTTCACGCCGGGGCTCTTGGCGAACAATTCCCTGGAACTCGACGAGGCTTTGCGCTGCCCAAGTCTGCTGGGAAGACTCAGGACCACGCCCAGGAGAATCAGGCCGAGTAATGCCGCCATCACCGCCAGTGCGTTGACGAATCCGATCGACTCAAGGAGCAGCCCTCCGAGAAAGAATCCTATCCCCTTCATCGCGTTCTTGCTTCCGGTAAACCAGGCCACCCATCTGAACAATTGCCCGCTCACGTTCCCATTGTCGCGAGCGGCGGCCTCAGCCTGGGTGAGCTTGATCGCCGACTTGCTTGCCGTCTTGGTGAGGTCCTTTGCAATCCCGCAGATGCCTTGCGCAAGTACCACCCACAAAAGCGAGGTGGCCGCAGTCCACGCCGGATCGAGCCGCGCGAGCATCATGAAGCCGAGCATCTGCGCGCCCAGACCCACCGCGAGCATGCGCGAGATTCCGTGACGGGTCGCGAGCCAGCCCCCGATCAGGTTGGCAATGATCCCCGCCGCCTCGTAAAGCAAAAAGAGAAATGCAAGACTGAATGGCGAGTATCCCAGCTTGTAGAAGTGCAGCAGTACCAGCATCCGCAAGGCACCATCGCTGAGCGTGAAGCCCCAGTATGCGGCGGTAACCAGGAGATAGTTGCGCATGCTCGGTCTGCCCGGGCAGTTCGTTCAGCGCTTGATACCAGGCTCTGACCGATCCGCAACATTCATACCGGCTCCAGCCCGCCGGGAGATGCTGGTTCGTTCCGCCGAGAGCTCCTGTTGATCACATGGCACGCAAGATCCACCAAGCGGCACGCGTAGGCCATCTCGTTGTCGTACCACGCGTATACCTTGAGCAACGTACTGTCCGTCACCATGGTCGAAAGGGCGTCAACAATTGCGCTGCGCGTATCGCCGGCGTAGTCAGCGCTTACCAGCGGTCTGGTCTCGTACCCGAGAATTCCCGCCAGGGCTCCCTCGGCAGCTTGCTTGAAGAGAGCGTTGACCTCGTCGGCATGCGTTGCGCGTTCCAGTTCAAAGACGCAGTCGGTGAGCGAAGCGTTCAGGACCGGCACCCGGACCGCATGACCGTTCAAGCGACCCTCGAGTTCCGGATAAATCAGCGCAAGGGCTGTCGCGCTCCCCGTCGTTGTGGGGGCAAGGCTTGCAAGGGCACTGCGGGCTCGGCGGAGGTCCTTGTGCGGTGTGTCCACCACCACGTTGGTTGCAGTCGGGTCATGGATCGTTGTGATCTGTCCGTGGCGGATCCCAAGCGACTCATGGACTACCTTCACCACCGGAGCCAGGCAGTTGGTGGTGCAAGACGCCGCGGTGAGGATGCGATCACGGTCGGGCTCGTAGCGTCCCTCGTTTACCCCAACCACCACGTTGAGCACCTTGCCGGTCTTCACTGGTGCCGACACGATCACCACTTGCGCGCCCCGGTCAAGGTGCCCCTGCAATGCCTCCGGTGAGAGGAACTTCCCAGTGCACTCGAGCACGACCTCCACGCCATGAGACGCCCAGGGGATGTCGCCCGGACGAGCATGGCTCGAAAAACCCAGTCGAAGATCGTCAATGCGGAGGGCGTCCTCACTTTCAGCCAGGATCGAAGCGCGCCAACGTCCCTGTACGGTGTCGAAGCCAAGCAAATGCGCAGTGGTTGCAGCACCACCCCTCAACTCGTTGAGATGTACGACCTCGAGGCGATTGGCCCGACGAGGGTCATCCGCAGGGCGATGTGCCGCACCCAAAGCCGCACGCAGGGCAAGTCGCCCGATACGCCCCATCCCATTGACGCCAACCCGCATAACGAAACCCCCTTTCTT
>VGHO01000222.1 GCA_016868175.1 Betaproteobacteria bacterium | reverse complement strand
ACGCCTTCTTCTTCAACATGGTGAACGGGCGGGGCTGGATCTGCGTGGCCCTGGTGGTCTTTGCCTCCTGGCGCCCCGGAAAGGCCCTGCTTGGCGCCTTGCTCTTTGCCTTCTTCGATGCCTTGCAGTTGCGCCTGCAACACATCGGCAACCCGATCCTTCCCTACCAGGCGTACCTGATGCTTCCCTACGCGCTGTCGATCCTTGCTCTGGTGCTGATGTCGCGCAAGGCGGCATATCCTCAGGCCCTGATGAAGCCCTATCTCAAGGGCGAGCGCTGAGCGAGGAGAACAACCGCATGCTCGATTTACTGATCACCCACGCCAGTCTTCCCGACGGTCGTTCCGACATGAGCGTCGGCGTGACCGAGGGCCGCATCGTGGCAGTGGAAGCCGGCCTGAAAGCGCCGTCGGCGGAGGTGGTCAACGCGCAGGGGCTGTTGCTCGCGCCGCACTTCTGTGATCCCCACTTTCACATGGACGCCACCCTGAGCTACGGACTGCCTCGGGTGAACCGCAGCGGGACCCTGCTTGAGGGCATTGCCCTGTGGGGCGAACTCAAGCCCCTGCTCACGGAGGAAGCGCTGGTCGAACGGGCGCTGTGCTACTGCGACTGGGCAGTGGCGCGGGGACTGCTTGCGATCCGCACCCATGTTGACACGAGCGATCCGAGCCTTCTTCCGGTACGCGCCATGCTCGAGGTGAAGCGCAAGGTGGCCTCTTATCTTGATCTTCAGCTGGTGGCTTTCCCGCAGGACGGCGTACTGCGCAGTGCCGGTGGCCTCAACAATCTGCGCCGGGCGCTGGATCTCGGGGTTGATGTGGTGGGCGGCATTCCGCACTTTGAACGCACCATGGCCGATGGTGCGCTCAGCGTGAGCCTGCTTTGCGAGGAAGCCGAAAGGCGTGCCCTGCCGGTTGACATGCACTGCGACGAAACCGACGATCCGATGTCGCGGCATGTCGAGACCCTCTGCAGCGAAACGCTTCGACGGGGCCTGCAGGGGAGGGTGACCGGCTCGCATCTCACCTCGATGCACAGCATGGACAATGCCTACGCGAGCAAGCTCATCGCCCTCATGGCGGAGTCGCGCATGGGGGTGGTGGCCAATCCCCTCATCAACATCACGCTCCAGGGTCGACATGACCACTATCCGAAGCGCCGGGGCCTGACCCGGGTACCCGAACTGATCGCGGCCGGGCTGCGGGTTGCCTTTGGTCACGACTGTGTGATGGACCCCTGGTATGCGCTTGGTTCGGGCGACATGCTCGAAGTTGCGCACATGGGCCTGCACGCAACCCACATGACCAGTCAGGAGGGCATGCGGCAGTGCTTCGAGGCGGTAACAACGCAGGCAGCAAGCCTGATGCACCTGTCCAACTACGGAATCGAGGCCGGATGCAATGCAAGCTTCGTGTTGCTCCACGCGCGGGACCCCGTGGAGGCGATCCGCTTGCGCGCTGCGCGCCTCAAGGTCTGGCGTTGTGGTCGGTTGCTGGCGCGTTCACCTGCGCCGGAGGCCTGTCTTGCGCTTCCGGGGCGCCCCTCGACCACAGGGTTCATGCCCGCAGGAGCTCAGAGGATCCCGTAGCGCGCAAAGACCACCCCCAGCGGATCACCACGCTGAAGGTCCTGCAGCGTGGCGCGTTCACCGCTCACCTTCAGAAGGGCGCGCCGCAGCACTTCGTTTTCGACCGCCTGGGGAATCACCACAACGCCGTCTGCATCGCCGAAGATCAGATCGCCGGGATGAACGCTCACTCCTGCGCACGCCACTGGAACGTCGAGCGCCATGATCCGACCGCGCCCTTTGCTGTCGAGCGGGGCGATTCCGCCGTGAAAGACCGCAAACCCCATCGCCCGGATCGCCCGGACATCGCGGGTGCA
This sequence comes from Betaproteobacteria bacterium, assembly GCA_016868175.1. GTDB lineage: Bacteria > Pseudomonadota > Gammaproteobacteria > Burkholderiales > Burkholderiaceae_E > UBA3064. The sequence continues at coordinate 2,529 of VGHO01000222.1, read as the reverse complement.
CCCGTCCATCAGCGCACCTGCTGCACCTCTGGCCTTTGCGGCGGTGCTCAGCAACTCGCCCCATGGCGCGATCCGGCTGGGATTTGCACAGGCAAAGACTGGAATCTCGTCGGCCTTCAGGCTGTCGATCAACTGGATCTCGAGTTCGTAGGGATTGGTTCCGGCTTCGTGGTGCCAGACTTCCATGAAAGCCGCCGTTCGTGCGCGTCCGCACATCACGCTGTTTTCCTGAAGCGGACGGATCGACGCAGGCAGCGCCTGATGCATCAGGCCGAGCGCATCCAGGCTGTCGGAGAGCACCGAGGTGAAGAGTTGCGCGCGCAAGGCGCTCAAGGAAAGATCGAGGTTCACGATATGACGCACTTTAGCCGATGCCAGCCCCAGAGCCAACCCGCATTTCGCGATTCCTTCATGACTCCTCGGGCAGGCGATGCAGCATCCGGGCTGCGTGCCGGTGGGTATCCGGGCGTGGCAATCAGCGGACGAGGCCGACGACGATGGCGTTGTGTTCAATCGCAGCCATTGCCGATTCGCGAACGCCAGGCGGGTGCTCGGAGTTGGCAAAGCCAACCACCCCGACACCGGGCGCGATCTGGAGTGCAATCTCGATTCCGGACGTGCCCTTGCCACGTCGCACAACCTTGCCGCGGAGAAGGTTGACTCCACCTGCGGCAACGATCGACGCAGCGACCGTGACCGCAGTTGCCTTGAAGAGACACAGAACCTTCAGCCCCGGTTCAAGATTGAGCAACTGAAGGCTTTCGAGCGTGATCCTTGCCGACAACTCCTGCCCGTCGGACAGGGCGAGAACAACGGTGGCTGCGCTGCGCGCCGTGCGGATTTCCTTCACGGTGCAGGGCAGCTGGTTGCGCATGCTCGTTCGCATCCCAACCCCGGCGAGTCCACGCAGGTCGAGGCCCGAGGCTGGTGTCGATCGTTCGATCTGCAACAAGGCTTGTTCGCGCGCGGCGTGAAGCAGGTCGGCCGCCTCGAGCACACTGATCCCCGCTGGCGTGAGCTTTGCTCCACCACCGCCCGAACCACCCACAGCCTTTTCAACCAGCGGGACGCCAGCGAGGTTACCCAGGGTTTCGAGCGCCTGCCACGCAGCCTTGTAGCTCACCCCGTTGGCGCGCGCCGCCTCGGAAATCGATCCCGCATGCTGCATCGATCGCAGGACCTCCAGTCGCTTGTCCACCGCCGGTGTGCCCAGTACATCTCCATAGGGAATCTTCAAAGGTGGCATGGTTTGAACGACGGGGTGGATCGCGCCAGGTGCACGGCCGGGCAAGGGTGAGAAAGGAAAGCTAGCACGATCGGGGCGCCGGACGAAGCCGCCTTGCTTCACGGTCGCGGATCGAAGCGCTGAAGGAGGCATGCGAAGACCGCGCGGGCAGTGGGCTGTGGACTCGCCGTGTATCGTGTCACATCAACCAGAGGAACCCGGATGGACGCAGCATGGTGGCTGGCATGGCCGTTCTGGCAACAGGCGTTGGCGCTCGGCACAGTGTCGTTTCTCTTTGGCGGGATGACGCTGTTTGCCTTCGGCTTTGCAGCATTTGCCTTCGGTGCCCTTGAGCCGGAGGCTGCCCGGAGCCTGATCCGGCGAGCATTCCCGCCCTTTTATCTCTGGGTGATCGCGACTTCAGCGCTGGCGGCAGCACTGCTGTGGCCCTTTGACAAGGGGTCGGTCGGCTTGATGGCTGCGGTTGCGATCTCCACAGTGCCAACGCGGCAGGTGCTGATGCCAGCGATCAATGCTGCGACGGATGCGAGCAACCGAAAGGCCTTTCAATGGTTGCATGGGGCCTCGGTGCTGATCACGCTTGCACACATCGGAGCCAGCGCTGTCGTCCTTGTGCGGTTTCTCAGGTAGCGGGGCGGCCCGTGGGGGACGTGATCATCGTGGCGCTTCACTGCGCCTGTCTTGCGCTCGTGTTTGCATGGTTCCTGAAGACCACGCTCGAGAAGCACGGGGTGCGCCGTGTGGGGTATCTGCAGATGCTCCGCCTGACGGCTGCATCAACGGCGCCCGTCTTCCTTGTGGACTCAGTGCTTGCCGTGGCGGGGGTGTGGCAGATACTTTCGGATTGGTCGGCGCGCGCACAGTTGAGTTCGATTGCGGCCAACGCCGGCTCGTTTGCGCTTTCCGCCTCGGGGTATCTGCTTATGTTTCTCAGCATGCGAAGCGGCTTCCAGCGCCGTCATGCCGCGTTGACCAAGGCGCTCTCGATGAGCTTCGAGCGGGTCTTTGGCATCACCGCGCTCAAGGCCTTGCTACCCGCTATTGTGTTGGCCGTGGGGATCACTGCCCCGCTCGCGTATCTGTTCTCGAGCGCATAGTTGCGCCCGATCGGCGATCGCCGCGGCGCGGCAGCCGGGCCGCGCGTTGCTGAAGCGGGCACAGGCCGTGGCCCGTCACTGGTGTATACTCCGCGGGGAGGAGTGGTAGTTCAGTCGGTTAGAATATCGGCCTGTCACGCCGAGGGTCGCGGGTTCGAGTCCCGTCCACTCCGCCAGTGCCTGTCT
>VGHO01000221.1 GCA_016868175.1 Betaproteobacteria bacterium | reverse complement strand
ATCTGCCTTGACCAGCCGCGCTTCACACTGCGGCGCGCCTCCTCACCGATCAGCGGGTAAAGAAGGAGCACCGCGAGCAGCCCCCAGAGCACCGTGAAGACCAGCCGTGCAGTGCAAACGCCGATCCGCAGGACGTTCAAGGCGCTGGAGCCTGGGCGCTGTTGCCCTCGCCTTCAGCTGACGGGTGCGGCGCAGGCGGGTGCGTGGTGTGCGGGTGCGGCGCAGGCGGGTGCGCACCCTCGCCGCAGGGATACATCGCATGCTCGAGCGCAGCGCAGATCGCATGGCCCACCACCAGGTGCCCCTCCTGGATGCTCGGCGTGCTCGCCGACGGGATCTCGATCAGGTGATCGCAAAGCGGGTTCATTGCGCCCTTGCGGTTTCCGGTGAGGCCAACCGTGCGCACGCCGAGCGCGCGCGCCGCGTGGAGTGCATGGAGAATATTCGGCGACTGGCCGGAGGTGGAGTAGGCGAAGAACACATCGCCTGGTCGGCCAAGCGCCTCGATCTGGCGCGCAAACAACCGCGCGTAGCCGTAGTCGTTGCCGATTGCGGTGAGCACCGAGCTGTCGACCGTGAGCGCAATCGCAGCCATCCCCGGCCTGTCGTAGTGAAAGCGCGAGACGAACTCGCCCGCCATGTGCTGTGCATCGGCTGCGCTTCCGCCGTTTCCGGCAAAAAGCACCTTCGCACCGGCGCGCAAGGCATGCTCGCAGGCTTCCACAACCTGCTCCACCACAGCGAGCAGCATTCGGTCGGCGAGCAGAGCCTGCACCAGTTGGGCCGAGGCCTGCACATGCGCAAGAATCCGGGAGTTGATCATGCTCTCCGGTCGAGCCTGATGCGGCCGCCCACCACGGTGAGTTGGTTGCGGCCCAGAAGTTCGCAGCCCAGGAAAGGCGTGTGCTTGCCCTGGCTGCAAAGCGTGGCCGGGCTCACCACCCAGGCCTCGGCAGGGTCGAAAATGCACAGATCCGCAGCCTCCCCCACCGCGATCACGCCGGCGTCGATCCCCATGATCTGCGCAGGCTGGCGGCTGATGCGGTCGATCGCAAGCGCAAGGCTTGCGCCAGATTCGCGGGCCCATTTGAGCGTGAGCGGAAGCAGCAACTCGAGCCCGCTGCTCCCGGGTGCAGCTTCGGCAAAGGGCAACTGCTTTTCATCGTCGTCCACGGGCGTGTGATCGGAACACACCGCGTCGATCACCCCGGTGCGCACCGCAGCGCGCAGCGCGTCGCGGTCGCGCTGCGCCCGGAAGGGCGGATCCACGCGCAGGTTCGTATCGAAGTAGCCAATGTCAACATCGCTCAAGTGCAGGTGGTGCACCGCCACGTCGGCACTGAGCGCAAGCCCGTCATCGCGCGCCCTGCGCAGCAGTTCCACGCCCTGTGCCGACGAAACCCTGCACACATGCACCCGCGCCCCCGTGGCGCGCATCAACTCGAAGATCGTGTGCAGCGCCACGGTCTCGGCGATCACCGGCACCCCGGAGAGCCCGAGACGGCCGGCCACCGCACCGCTGTGCGCCACGCCTCCATGCGACAGATGATGGTCGCTCGGCTGCACCCAAAGGGTGAAGCCGAAACTCCGCGCGTACTGCATCGCGCGCAGCAGGACCTGGGTGTTGGCAAAGAGCGGCCCCGGATGCGCAAAGCCGATGCACCCTGCCTCGGCAAGTTCGGCCATCTCGGTGATCGCTTCGCCGTGCAGACCCGTCGTCATCGCGCCCAAGGGATAGAGCGATGCCGCCTGCAGGCCCCGGGCACGGTGCTTGAGCATTTCAACCAGGCCCGGCTCATCGAGTGGCGGGTCGGTGTCGGGCGGACAGGAAAGCGAGGTCACGCCTCCGGCCAACGCCGCCTGCATCTCCGACTCGAGCGTGGCCTTGTATTCGAATCCGGGCTCGCGCAGGCGCGCAGCCAGGTCAACCAGACCTGGAGCCACGCAGAGCCCCCCCAGATCAAGGCTCTGGTCCGCCACGAAGCCTTCCGGGGTGCACCCGATCGCCGCAATCCTTCCTTCGGCCAGGTGAAGATCGCACACCCGATCCACCAGTTGCGCAGCCATTGCCGCAGCGCCGGCTTGAAGCGGGGCGCAACCTGGCACCGTGGCGTTTCCGAACACAGCCGGGCCGAGAAGCCGGCCTCCGAGCAGGCTGATCTTCATGGCGCAGCAGTGCGCGGGCTCATCGAAAATCCATCGTAACGCTCATCCAACCCAATGCGCCTCCACGCGCATGCCCAGCCGATTCATCGCGCCTCCGCTAGCATGCTCATCACGGCCATGCGAACCGCGATGCCAAAGGTGACCTGCTCGAGGATGACCGCCTGCGGGCCGTCGGCCACCGAGGACTCGATCTCCACCCCGCGGTTCATCGGTCCAGGGTGCATCACGATCGCGTCGGGCCTTGCCAGCGCAAGCTTCTCCCGCGTGAGCCCGTAGTGCTTGAAATACTCCTGCGCCGACGGCAGGAGCGCACCGCGCATGCGTTCATTTTGCAGCCGCAGCATGATGATCACATCCACATCCTTCAGTCCGACCCGCATGTCGGTGTGCACATGACAGCCCATCTGCTCAAGGCCCGAGGGCAGCAGTGTGAGCGGCGCGATTACCCGCACCTCGGGTACGCCGAGCGTGGTGAGTGCGTGGATATCACTGCGGGCAACCCGCGAGTGCAGCACATCGCCCACGAGCGCAACCCGCAAGGCCGTGAAGTCCTTCTTGAAGTGCCGGATCGTGTACATGTCGAGCAGACCCTGGGTGGGGTGCGCATGGCGGCCGTCGCCCGCGTTGATCACATGCACCCCGGGCCCGCGGGTACGGTCCACGTGCTGAGCGATCAGAAAGGGCGCTCCGCTCGAGGCGTGCCGCACCACAAACATGTCGGCGTGCATGGCCACGAGATTGTCGATGGTGTCGAGCAGCGACTCGCCCTTGCTGGTGGAGGAGTTGCGGATGTCGAGGTTCACCACATCGGCCGAGAGCCGGGTTGCGGCGATCTCGAAGGTGGTGCGGGTACGCGTGGAGTTCTCGAAGAAGAGATTGAAGACGCTCTTGCCACGCAGAAGCGGCACTTTCTTCACTTCCCGGTCGTTTACACCAAGAAAGCCCTGCGCGGTGTCGAGGATGTGGTGGATCAGTGCGCGCGACAGCCCCTCGATGCTGAGCAGATGCCGCAATTCGCCGTGCGCCGTGAGTTGCGGGTTGGGCATGCGCACTCAGCCCCGGGCTTGCGGCATTGCAGTTTCGAGACTGAAGGAAAGCGCCCCGAGCGGGGACTGCGCCAGCACAATCGCCTGCGCGGCAGCGAGGCGCAGTACCCACCCCACGTAGTTGGCTGCGACCGGAAGCTCGCGGCCTCCCCGATCGGCAAGCACCGCGAGTTCCACCGCAGCCGGTCTGCCGTAGTCGAAGAGTTCGTTGAGCGCAGCCCGCAGGGTGCGGCCGGTGTAGAGCACATCGTCCACCAGCACGATGCGCGCTCCGGTTACCTCGAAGGGCAGGTCGGTGGAACCGCGCGCAACCGCAGCGAGCCCCCGGCGCTGCACATTGTGGCCGTAGTCGTCGCGGTGGTAGGCACTCGACAGAAAGCCGGGCGCGTTGCCAATGGGCTGCCCGGCCAGCGCCTGGTGCAGGCGCCTTGCAACCCAGGCGCCGCCGCGATGAATGCCAACCAGCCTGCGCTCGAGCCCGTCGTGTTCGATGCGCGCACGCAGCTGCTCCACGAGGCGTGCAAGTGCAGCCTCGGCATCCGGGCAGGGCTGCGCGGGCGCGGCTTCGCTGTCCGGAGGTGTGGGGATCGTCAACGACATGAAGGCGCCTCAGGGACCCTTGCGCTGTACCTTCTGGATAACGCTACGGGTGCGAAGCTACCACACGCCCGCCGAAGGCCCGCTGGCTGCGTAGTATCCTGCGCCGATGAACTCCACACCGTCCGTTTCGGCACCCGATCCACCGCTGGAGCATCCGGTGCCAGTGCTGCACCCGGTGATCCTCTGCGGCGGCTCGGGCACCCGCCTCTGGCCGCTGTCGAGGCAGTACTCGCCCAAGCAGTTCGTTCCGCTGATCGGCGGCAAAAGCCTGCTCACGCTCACCGCCGAGCGCCTGCGGCCTCTGCTCGAGGAGCACGCCGCACCCAGACTCACGCGCGTCAATTCAGCCGATCACCTCCGGCCCCCGTCCGATGAACACGTCCCACCCAGACTCACGCTCGTCACTGCGGCCGATCACCGCTTCATGGCCCGCGAAGCGGTTGCCGCTGCCGGACTCGAAGCCTCGCTCATCCTCGAGCCCCAGGGCCGCAACACTGCCCCGGCAATCGTTGCAGCGGCCCTCCAGCTGCAGGCCCGCTTCGGGCCGGAAAGCCTTCTGCTGGTGGTACCGGCCGACAATTTCATCCCCGACCGTGAGGCCTTCGCGC
>VGHO01000220.1 GCA_016868175.1 Betaproteobacteria bacterium | reverse complement strand
CGTGGCCGCGAATATCTCCCCGGTGCAACCGCTTGGCAGCTACGAGTGGCATCTCCAGCTCGGCCCGCCGGTGCGCTGGCAACTATCCACCCTCGAGGGTTCGCTCAACCTGCAGGCACAATCGGGATCGGATCGGTCGATCCGGATCGAAGCGCGTCCGCAGGCGCAGGTGGAGCCGCGGCTGCGCCCCCTGCTGTCGCTCATGGGAAGCCGCGAAGGCGACGTCACTGTGATGCGCATCATTCCTTGAGGAGGCGCACATGGTCTGCACGAGATTCAAAGGCACACGCTTCGGGGTTGGTCATCCGCGGATACTCCTCGGCCTTGGACTTGTTGTTGCGCTTTGGGCCGGCGGGTTGTTTGCGCAGGCGCCCGTCCCTGGCACCGCCCAGGTCCCCGGCGCTGCCAACGCCCAAGCCCAGGCCCCGGGCGCTGCCAACGTCCAGGTCCCTGCCCCTTCCTCATCTGCCGGATCGTTCGGACCCAAGGCCAGCGCTCCGAAGGCGGCCGGATCGGGCGATGGCAAAGGTGCCATCACACGGCTTTCGGGTGATCGGGTCAGGCCGGGATTTCGCGACGCCGAGATCGACGCGGTGGCCGCTGCCTTTGCGCAGTTGATGGGGCGTCCGATTCTGGTCGACCCGCGGGTGAAGGGCCGGATCACGCTCGAAGCGCCAAGGCCGATCTCGCGTAACGATGCTTTTGTGCTCTTTCAGGCTGCGCTCAGGCTTCAGGCGCTTGCCTTGCTTGATTTTGGTGATCACCTGCGCCTCGTTTCCGAGGCCGACGCGAAGCTCCACGGGGGGCCGGTGAGCGATCGTGCAGGTGATAGAGTTGGAGAACGGGCTGGTGATCGCAGCGCGCAACGCGGTGGGGATCGCGGCGGGGATCAGGGCGGGGAGCAACTGCTCACCCGGATCTTTCGGCTGCGCTACGAGTTGGCGAGCAATCTGTTGCCGGTGCTGCGGCCGCTGATTCCGCCCAACAACGCCATCTCGGCGATGCCGAGCAACAATGCGCTGGTCGTGACCGACTATGCGAGCAACCTCGAGCGAATTGCGGTGCTGATCGGTGAACTCGACGCTCCAACGCCCACCGAGTTCGAGTCGATTCCGATCCGGCATGGTGCGGCGAGCGATGTGGCGGTGTTGGTCGGTCGCCTGATCGAGGCCAGCGAGGTTGGGAGTACCGATGCGCGGCTCAAGGTGAGCCTGATTCCCGAGCCGCGCAGCAATTCGCTCCTTGTGCGGTCGGCCTCACCCGCAAGGATGGCGCAGTTGAGGCTGCTCGTGGAGCAGGTGGACCAGCCTTCGGGCAAGCCCGGCAACATCCACGTGGTGTACCTCAAAAACGCCGAAGCGGCACGCCTCGCACTCACCTTGCGCGGCATCCTGAGCGGCGAGGGCACAGGGCTTGGCGGTGCGATCGGCGCCTCGTCGGCCGGCAGTTCTGGAGCAGCAGGGGGCGGATACTTTGGAGGCACAGGGGCCGGTGGCGGATTCGGCGCGGCGGGCTCGGCAGGATCAGGCGCGGGGCTTGGAGCAGGCGGCGGATCTGGAGGTGCTGGAACCGGTGGGCTGGCCGCTGGCGCTGCAGGGCTTGCAGGTGGCGCGCTGGGCGCCCTGGGTGCGGGCGGCTCAACCGGCATGGCAGGCGTCGGGCAGGGCGCTGGAGGCTTTGGCGGTGCCGCCGGGGGGATGGGAGGCGGCCTCGGGGGTGGCTTTGCAGGCGGTCTCGGCGGGGGCGCTTCGGGTGCGGCTGCGGGCGTGGGATCGCAGCAGGCGGGCGGGGCAAGCATCACCCGTCTGGGTGGGGTGGTGATCGCGGCCGACCCTTCCACCAATTCGCTCATCATCACCGCCCCGGAGCCGGTATTTCGGGACATCCGCGCCGTGATCGACAAGCTCGATGTGCGCCGCGCGCAGGTCTACATCGAGTCGCTGATCGTTGAAGTCAACGCCGACAAGGCCTCGGAACTCGGCTTTCAGTGGCAGTTCCTCAACGGAGGCGCCTCGGGGTCGAACCGCGTGATCGGCGGCACCAACCTTTCTGCGCGTGGCGAGGGAACCAACATCCTCGATCTCACCACCAACATTCTCGGTGCCGCGCAGGGTCTCAACATCGGTGTGTTGCGCAGCAATCCGCTGCCGGGCGCACCGAGCAACGCCACCAACCTTGTGAACCTCGGGGTTCTGGCCAATGCGCTGCAGTCGCGCGCAAACGGCAATGTGCTCGCCACGCCCAACCTGCTCACCCTCGACAACGAGGAGGCGCGCATCATCATCGGACAGAATGTGCCCTTCGTGACCGGCTCCTATGTGAGCACCGGCGCAGGCGGTGGCGTGGTGAATCCGTTTCAGACGGTGGAACGGCGCGATGTGGGTACCACCCTGCGGGTACGTCCGCAGGTTTCGGAGGGCGGCACGGTGAAGCTTGCGATCTACCAGGAAGTCTCCAGTATCCAGGACAAGACGCTGAGTGCTGGTCTGATCACGAACCGGAGGGCAATCGAGTCGAACGTGCTGGTGGAGGACGGCCAGATTGTGGTGCTCGGCGGACTGATCGAGGACCGTACCGGCGCCGACACCCAGTCGATCCCTTTCCTTGGCGACCTGCCGATCGCAGGGCAACTCTTTCGCTACGACGTCCGCACCCGCAGCAAGACCAATCTGCTCGTCTTTCTTCGGCCACGCGTGCTGCGCAGCGCCGATTCGGCGGGCGCGCTCACCCAGGACCGCTACGAATTCATGCGCGGCGTGCAACGTGAGCAGGTACTACCCGCAGGACCGCTGATCCCGGGCCAGGAGGTGCCCCAGTTGCCTCTGGTGCCGCCCGCAGCGGGGTCGCCGCGGTGAGGATGGCCCGGGTCTTGCCGAAGCGGACCCGAATCCGGTGTCGCTGCAACGATCTGGACTCCGGTCTGGCCAAAGTGAACTCGGATCCGGTTTCGCTGCAATGAGCTGGACTCCGGTCTCGCCGGCGCGCTTTGTGCCCTATGCCTTTGCCCGCGCCCACCGTCTGCTGGTGAAGGGCGAAGATGGTGCGCGTTTGCAGGTGCTCCTGTGCGCGCAGAGCTCGAACGCCGCAGTCAACGAACTCCTGCGGGTGGTCGACCATGATCTGGTGTTCGAGTCGGTGCCCGAGGAATTGCTCGAGCGCGAGATTGCGCAGGCCTATGCGCAGCAGAACGGCTCGGCCGCCGCGGTGGTGGACGCTGTGGAAAGCGACCTCGACCTGAGCAAGCTGATGCAGGATGTGCCGCGTGTGGAGGATCTGCTCGATGCGCAGGACGATGCGCCGATCATCCGGATGATCAACGCGCTCCTCACCCAGGCGGTGCGCGACGGCGCTTCGGACATCCATGTGGAGGCCTTCGACAACCATTCCCTGGTGCGTTTCCGGATCGACGGCACCCTGCGCGATGTGGCGCGTCCCCGGCGCGAACTCCACGCAGCGCTGCTTTCGCGGCTCAAGATCCTTGCCACGCTCGACATCGCCGAAAAACGGCTGCCGCAGGACGGCCGCATGACGCTCAAGGTTGCCGGCAAGGCGATCGATGTGCGGGTGTCCACCCTGCCAACCGGCCATGGCGAACGTGCGGTGCTGCGTCTGCTCGACAAGCAGGCGGGCAGGCTCGACCTGCAGTCGCTCGGTCTGGCCGACGACACCCGTCTGGCGCTCACCCGGCTGGTGAGACAGCCGCACGGGATCGTGCTGGTCACCGGCCCCACCGGATCGGGCAAGACCACCACGCTCTACGCCGCGCTGCGCGAACTCGACAGCACCACCACCAACATTCTCACGGTGGAGGATCCGATCGAGTATGACCTCGAGGGCGTAGGCCAGACGCAGGTCAACGCAAGGATCGACATGAGCTTTGCGCGGGCACTTCGCTCGATCCTACGTCAGGACCCCGATGTGGTGATGATTGGCGAGATCCGCGACCTCGAGACCGCGCAGATCGCAGTGCAGGCATCGCTCACCGGGCATCTCGTGCTTGCCACCCTGCATACCAACGATGCGGTGTCGGCGGTAACCCGGCTGATCGACATGGGGATCGAGCCCTTCCTGCTGTCTTCGAGCCTTCTCGGGGTTCTCTCGCAGAGGCTCATCCGGCTGCTGTGCGGGCAGTGTCGACAGCCCGATCCGCTTCACCAGGGCGCCTGGCGGGCCGTGGGTTGCGCTGCCTGCGCGCAGAGCGGCTACCGAGGGCGCGCCGCGATCTGCGAGTTGCTGCTGTTCGATGATGCGATGCGCGCACTGGTCCACGACAGGGCTCCCGAGCAGGCGATGCGCGAGGCGGCAGGTGCGCGGGGCTTTCGCGGCATGCGCGCCGACGGGCAGCGCTGGGTCGATCAGGGGATGAGCAGCGTGGACGAGGTGGTCCGCGTGACGCGGGATTGATGGCAGCGTTTCGCTTTGAGGCGATTCGC
>VGHO01000219.1 GCA_016868175.1 Betaproteobacteria bacterium | reverse complement strand
ACCCCAGTACCACATCTGCCCCCATGGCAGCAGATAACCCATGAACGCCTCTGCCATCAGGCAGAGGAAAATCGCACAGCCGAAGATCCAGAGCAACTCTCGCGGCTTGCGGTAGGAACCGTAGAGAAGCGCCCGGAACATGTGGAGGTACACCACCACAAAGAACGCCGAAGCTCCCGTGGAATGCATGTAGCGCACGAGCCAGCCGTAGGGCACATCACGCATGATGTACTCCACCGAGCCGAAGGCTACGGCACCGTCAGGCTTGTAGTTCATCACCAGAAAGATCCCCGTCACGATCTGGATCACCAGAACCAGCAAGGCGAGCGATCCAAAGAAGTACCAGAAATTGAAGTTCTTCGGTGCGTAGTACTCGGTAAGGTGATCCTTGATCAACGGCGTCAGGGGGAACCGGGCGTCGATCCAACCCATCACCCCTGTGGTTTCGACCTGCTTTTCCGAGGCCATCTTCAAACTCCTTTGTTGCTGCAACGCGCGTTCAGTTCGCGCGAAACGATCAGGCCGCGTCGGACTCGCCGATCAGCAGCCGCGAATCGCTCAAGTATTTGTAGGGCGGAACTTCGAGGTTGTCGGGGGCAGGCATGTTCTTGTAGACCCTGCCGGAAAGGTCGAAAAGGGATCCATGGCAGGGACAAAGCCAACCTCCCTGCCAGTCGTCGGGCAGCGAGGCCTGAGGGCCTGCAGTGAACTTGTCGCTCGGTGAGCAACCCAGATGGCTGCAGATACCCACCACCACGAGATACTCCTGCTTGAGCGAACGGTGCGCGTTCTGTGCCCAGGTTGGTGTGGGGTAGTCCTTGCGCTTGGAATCGGGGTCGGCGAGTTTCGCCGTGGTGTTGGCAAGTGTTGCGAGCATCTCGGGGGTGCGGCGCAAGACCCAGACCGGTTTGCCCCGCCACTCGACCCGCCTCAACTCCCCAGGCTTGAGGTCGCCGATGTCGACTTCCACTGGGGCACCCGCTGCACGCGCCCGTTCCGAGGGCTGAAACGACATCACAAAAGGAAGCGCGACGGCGGCGCCGCCAACAGCGGCCGCGGCAGCCGTTAGTGCAAGCGCCGTCCGACGCGATCCGTCGCTGGGAAGTGAGGTTTCGCTCATGGCACTCCGCAGGCGGCCCGAACCGCCGATCGTTGAACAAGGTTCGCGGATTCTACTGCAAGCAAAAGACAACATCGATAACCCTGCGGACCCAGGCCGAGCGCCGCATGCGGGGATTCAAACCGGGTTGGGATCTTCGAAAAAGTGCCAGGCAAGCCCGAAGGTGCGATGCAGATGCCTTCCCAGCGCCTGGATGCCGTAGCGTTCGCTTGCATAGTGGCCCGCCGCGAAGTACACCACGCCCAACTCGCGAGCGGCATGCGTGGTTCGCTCGGAGATCTCGCCGCTCACGAATGCGTCGGCCCCAAGCGCAACCGCCTCCTCGAGGAGGTCTTGCGCAGCGCCGGTGCACCAGGCAAGCGTGCGGATGCGTCGCCCCAGCGCACCAACCGCAAGGGGCCTGCGACCGAGCGCGCCCTCGAGTTGCTGGAGCACGGTTTCGCTGCCGACCGCCTCGGGCAGGCAAGCCCTCGCAACAAGGCCTTGAGCGCCCAGCAATTCGGCCTTCGGCCAGCCAAGTGCAAGGCCGAACATGACGTTGTTGCCCACCTCGGGGTGCGCATCAAGCGGAAGATGGTAGGCGAGAAGATTGATGTCGGCCTGCAACAGCGCGCGGATCCTGCGGTGCCGCATGCCCACGATACGGCTATCCTCCCCGCGCCAAAACCAGCCGTGGTGCACGATCAGCGCATCCGCACCCCATTCCACGGCCTTGCCGATCACATCCAGCGTGGCGGTGACAGCGCATGCCACACGGGCGATATGCGCTTTCCCTTCCACCTGAAGCCCGTTTGGGGAATAATCCTTGAAAAGCCCAACGCAGAGCCAATCGTTCAGGTAGCCGAGCAGGTGGTTGCGCCCCACCCCGCTGCCGCTTTGGCTGTCCTGATCCCCCACGAGCATCTGCGTCACGTTCATCCGATCGGCCCGACTCCGGTTTCTCCACCTGCCACCCAGCCCTCCTTGCATCCAACGCTCATTGTTCACCGCATCGACCGGCAGATTTCCCGCCATCAGATCCGCGATGACGCAACTTCCTGATCCCGAGAGCCGCACCGCGCCACCCCTCATGCATCGACTCTGGCTACTTTTTTCGCAGACCGTCACGGTGGGCCTCGCGGCGTTTTTCGTGGTGGCGACGCTGCGCCCGGAGTGGCTCAGTCGCCTGCCCGCAACCCGCAAGCCCGAGTCGGCACCCGCGATCGCTGCGCCTTCTTCGGCGGCGACAATCGGCAGCGCAATGCCTGCGGGAATTGTGTCATACCGACAGGCAGCCGACCGCGCGATGCCTTCGGTGGTCAGCATCCAGGCAACCAGCCGGGTGCGATTACCCTCCAACCATCCGCTACTCAACGACCCGATGTTTCGGCGCTTCTTCGGCCCGGACGGTCGCGGCGAGCCGGGAGGCGGACTCGGCAGTGGAGTGGTCCTCAGTTCCGAAGGCCTGATCGTGACCAACCACCATGTGATCGACGCCGCCGAAGACATCGAAGTGATCGCCCCCGACGGGAGGCGGGCCAAGGCGAAGATCGTTGGCGGAGACCCTGAGACCGATCTGGCCGTTCTTCGCGTGTCGCTCAGTGATCTGAAGGCGATCTCGGTGGGTAGCGCCGAAGAGGCGCGCGTAGGCGATGCAGTGCTTGCCATCGGCAATCCCTTCGGGGTGGGACAGACCGTGACAATGGGGATCATCAGCGCGCTCGGCCGCAACCAACTCGGCATCAACACCTTCGAGAACTTCATCCAGACCGACGCCGCCATCAACCCGGGGAACAGCGGAGGGCCGCTCGTTGACGCTGAGGGTCGCCTGCTTGGGATCAACACTGCAATCTACTCGCGTACCGGGGGCTCGCTCGGAATCGGCTTTGCGATACCGGCGAGCACAGTGAGGACCGTGGTGGAGCAGATCGTGGCCAGCGGTTCGGTAACGCGCGGCTATATCGGGGTGGAACCGCAGGACATCACGCCCGAGATGGCTGAAGCGTTCCGCCTTGCGCGACGCGAAGGGGCAATCATCGCGGGGCTGCTGCGCAACGGTCCGGCGGAAAAGGCAGGCGTGAAGATCGGTGACATCCTGCTTGAAGTCGACGGGCAGGCGGTACGCAACACCGCCGGGATGCTCAATCTGATTTCGCAGCTCAAGCCAGGCGCCGAGGCCGATCTCAAGTTTTTACGCGAGGGCAGGGAAGTGAGCCTGCGCATCACGGTGGCCAAGCGACCCAAACCGGGGCGACCCGAGCGCTGACGCTAGCGCTCGGCTTCGGGAGTTGGCTGCTGCGTCGATTCGTCGGGATTCCGGCTCCGGGCTGTGATGAAGCCCGACATGAAGATGCCCAATTCATAGAGCATGAGCAGCGGGACTGCAAGCATGAACTGCGAGAGCACATCGGGAGGTGTGAGCACGGCTGCGACCACGAATGCACCAACGATCACATAGCGGCGCATTGCGCGCAACTGCTCCGTGGTGACCATGCCGAGCTTCACCAGCAGCATCTGCACCACGGGTACCTCGAAGGTGAGACCAAACCCGAAGAAGATCGCCAGGGTGAAGTCCCAGTACTTCTGCAAGTCCTGCAGCGTCTCTGCGCCGGTTTGCTGGGTGAACGAAAAGAAGAACTTGTAGGCGGCAGGCAGCACGAAAAGGTAGGCAAACCCGATCCCCACCACGAGGAAGAAAACGCTCGAGAGCACAAGCGGCAAGACGAAGCGCTTCTCGTGCTCGTAGAGACCTGGCGCAACGAACGCCCACGCCTGGTAGAGCACCACGGGCAGCGATGCCAGCAGGGCCGTCATGAAGGAGATCTTGGTGAGCGTGAAGAATGCTCCCGCCTGGTCGATGAAGATGGCCTTTGAGCCCGGCGGGAGCGATTCGGTGAGCGGCCGGGCGAGAAACTCCATGATCTGGGGCGCAAACCAGAAACACAGGCCAAAAAGCGCCACAACCACCAGCAGGCTGCGCACCAGACGGTCACGCAACTCGACCAGGTGCGACATGAAACTTTCTTCTTGCATCCGCAACTTTCCGTGCTTTAGCCGGCTGTATGTGGTCGCGTCAGCGATAGAACTTGCGTCGGGGCCGCCTGCGACCGAGGAGCTTCTCTCGTTCGATCCGGCGGTCCTTGATCCGGTCGCGCATCCGCCGCGTGGCGTAGATCTTGTCCCAGTCGGTTGGCGCTTCACTCACGCCTGCCTCGGCGCCGATCGCCTGAAGTTCGGTCTGGGCCCCGGACACCGCCTCCTGCACAGTTGATTCAATCGACTGCGCGGCATCCTGAACCTGAGCCTTGAGTCGGCGCAACTCCTCGAGTTCCATTTGACGCCCGATGTCCGATTTGACGTCGGCCACGTAGCGCTGCAGTTTCCCAAGCCATTGTCCCACCTGGCGCGCAACCCTCGGAAG
>VGHO01000218.1 GCA_016868175.1 Betaproteobacteria bacterium | reverse complement strand
TGCTGCTGGTGAGCCACGCCCGGGCCTTTATCGATGCGGTGGCAACCCAGACGCTGGTGTCGCGCGGCCAGGGTCTCTGGCGCGAGTATCCGGGTGGCTACAGCGACTGGATGGCCCAGGACGGGCGATGGCCACAGAATGAATCCCAGGCCCGGACGGAGATCCAGTCCCGGATCCGATCCCAGAGCCAATCCCAGAGCCAGTCCCAGAGTCAATCCCAGACCCAATCCCGGACCGCAACCCAGACCCCGGTCCAGGCCCAAACCGCAGGCCCGCTGGATGCCGGCCCGGTGCCGCAACCACCCCACCGCATGCGCCTGGCTGCCCCGGGTGTGCAAAGGCAGTGCGGGAGTGGTACTCCGGTCGCGCGTCGGAAACTCAGCTTTCGTGAGCAGCGTGAACTCGAGCAGATGCCTTCGCGGGTGGCCGTGCTCGAAGATGAGCAACAGGCTCTCGAGCGGGCGATGCTCGAGCCCGGATACTTTCGCAGCGATGCGGAGCACCTGCGTCGGGATCGCTCAAGGGCTGATGCGATCGAAGCCGAATTGCTTGCCTGTCTCGAGCGCTGGGAGGCGCTCGAGGCGATCGCCGAGCCCCGCGCGCCCTCCTGAGGCACTGCGCCAGAGGCGCCGTCAACTGCCTTCGAGAAAGCTCTTGAGTTTGTCGGAGCGACTCGGATGGCGCAGCTTGCGCAGCGCTTTGGCCTCGATCTGACGGATGCGTTCGCGGGTAACGTCGAATTGCTTGCCCACTTCCTCGAGCGTGTGGTCGGTGCTCATCTCCACTCCAAAACGCATGCGCAGGACCTTGGCCTCCCGCGGGGTGAGCGAATCGAGCACTTCCTTCACCACTTCGCGCATCGACTCGTGCAAGGCGGCATCGGATGGTGCAAGTGTCGTCGTGTCTTCAATGAAGTCACCCAGGTGTGAATCGTCATCGTCGCCGATCGGCGTTTCCATCGAGATCGGCTCCTTGGCGATCTTGAGGATCTTGCGGATCTTGTCCTCGGTCATCTCCATGCGTTGCGCAAGCGTGTTTGGATCGGGCTCCTGGCCGGTCTCCTGCAGGATCTGCCGCGAGATGCGGTTCATCTTGTTGATGGTTTCGATCATGTGCACCGGGATCCGGATGGTGCGGGCCTGGTCGGCGATCGAGCGGGTGATCGCCTGCCGGATCCACCAGGTGGCATACGTGGAGAACTTGTAGCCGCGCCGGTACTCGAACTTGTCAACCGCCTTCATCAGGCCGATGTTGCCTTCCTGGATCAGGTCGAGGAATTGCAGGCCGCGGTTGGTGTATTTCTTGGCGATCGAAATCACCAGACGCAGGTTGGCCTCGGTCATCTCGCGCTTTGCGCGGCGGGCCTTGTGCTCGCCTGCCACCATGCGCTTGTGGATCGCCTTCAGATCCGGCAAGGGAAGGCATTCGCTGGCCTGCAGATCGATCAGCTTTTGCTGCACATCCTGTACTGCGGGAATGTTCCGGCGCAATACATCGTTCCAGGAGCGGTCAAGCTGCAGTTGCTGCTCGGCCCAGAGAAGATTCGTCTCGTGACCCGGGAAGTGGGCGGCGAAGTGCTCCGGGCTCATGCCAACGCGCGTCACACAGAGCTGATTGAGTTGCCTCTCAAGTTTGCGCACCTTCTCAACCTGTGCCCGGAGGGTCTCGGCAAGTCGCTCCACCATCTTCGCGGTGAACCGGATCTCGAGCAGGATGGACTGGATGCCCTGTTGCGCCCGGTTGTAGTCGTCCGAGCGATAGGCCTGCCGGTCGAAAGCGGCCCGCATCTGGCCATACAGCAGTGCGATCTGTTCGAAGCGCTCGAGTGCGAGCCCCTTGAGTTCTTCGAGCTTGGCGTTGAGGATCGCGCCTTCGTCTTCCTCGTCGGCAAAGTCAACGCTCTGCGAAGGCGGTGCAGGATCCGGTTCGAAGGCGTTGGGATCCACGATGCCGTCGACAACCTCGTCGATACGCTTCTTGCCTTCCCGGATCGCCTCGGCGTCGTCGAGGATCTCCTGCAGGGTCTTCGGGCAGGCCGAGATCGCCATCACCATGTCCTTGAGACCTTCCTCAATGCGCTTGGCGATCTCGATCTCGCCTTCACGGGTGAGCAGTTCCACCGTGCCCATCTCGCGCATGTACATCCGCACAGGGTCGGTGGTTCGACCGAAGTCGCTGTCGACGGTGGATAGTGCCGCCTCGGCTTCCTCCTCCGCGTCGTCGTCGTTGTTAACGACCGGGGCGTCCTGGCTGATGATCAGCGTTTCGGTGTCGGGCGCCTGGTCGAAGACCTGGATGCCCATGTCGTTGAAGGTGGCGATGATCGTCTCGATCGCCTCGGCATCGATCAGATCCTCGCCGAGGTGGTCGTTGATCTCGCCGTAAGTGAGGTAACGACGCTCCTTGCCGAGCCGGATCAACTGCTTGAGCTTGTTGCGCTTGGCCTCGAGTTCTTCCTCGGAAAGCGCGCGCCGCGCAAAAGCCTCCTTGATCAGCGCCTTTTCCTTGGCGCTGGCACGGCGCGCCTTGGGCTTGGCCGATGCATCGGTGGTGCCTGCGATGCCTCCCGCGCCTGCAATGCCTCCCGCGCCTGCAATGCCCGCCGCGCCTGCCATGCCCGCAGTGCCTGCCATGCCTGAAGTGGCTAAGGTCCCCGCAGTGCCCTGTCCGCCCGCCGATCGCGCAGCGTTGGCCGGGTGACGGACATCGCCTCCCGCAGAAGTTGCCGGCCCCTTGGTCCGTGACCTGCCCTCCGGGCTTGCCTTCGTGCCAGCGTGAGCCAAGGAGCGGCCACCCTCGGCAGTCCCGATGCCCTTGACCGCTTCGGCGTGGACGATGCCCCCGGCTCCCTCACTACCGCGGGTGTCGTCGGGAGTCCCGACAGGAACCGAAGCGTCGATCGCCTCATGCAGATCAATGTCTTCGCGCGAATCACGCTTGCTCTTGAACCGCGCCGCAGGTTCAAACTCGATGTCGTGGTCAAGGACTGAATCCGGGTCGACGGAATCGTGCGGGCCGAAGGAAGCGCCCGTGCCGAACGACGCCCCGGGATCGAACCCCGCATCGGCCAGACCCTCCATCTCGGCGGGGTCGATCTCGTCGATTTCCACGGTGATGTGGTCGTCTGCAAACTCGTCGACACCTGCGATCAGGTCATCCGAGTCCTCGTCCGAAACGGCCGCCGCCGGAATCACGAGCCCCGGGGCCTTTGTCTTGCCTGATTTTTTCTTTGCAGTGGTTGCTTTGCTCGTGCCGGGTTTCGGACTGTCCGCGGTGTCGCGGCTGCCTCGCGGGGCGCCGGGGGTTGGGGTGGGGATACCGGGGGTTGGGGTGGGGATACCGGGGGTTGGGGTGGGGGCACTGAGGGAGGGGGGCTGGGTCTTCACTCCCCGGGGTTTCGCTTTGCGGCCCTTTGCTGTGATTGCTTCCCTGACGACGCCGTCCGAACGGCCGTCACTGTCGCCGGCCTTGCGCCCCTTGCCCGGCGACCCGACACGCTCCGCGCCAATCTCCCGTTGCTCGGGCGGCTGGAGACTCTCGCCTTTCCCGCGGCTCTTGTCGCTCGCAGCCGGTTTCCGCGCATCCTTGCGAGCACCTGCCGCCTTGGCGACCGTTGCGACCTCTTTCGCCTTCTGTGCGGGTCTTGCCTTGGGCGCAGCCCGTGACTTCTCAGCCTTCGCGGCCTTCGGTGCATGCTCGGCATCGGCAATCTCTGCGGTCTGTGCCATGACTGCAGCCTGCTCCGTCTCAGCCTCTGGAGCCGCCCCCACCTTGCCGGCTTTCCCCGCCTTGTGGCCCTTGGCGAGGGCTTCGGTCTTCGGGAGCGTTTCCCCGCTCTTCAGGTCCGAAACCGGAACTGGCGCAACTGCCGTGGCTGGACCATCTGCTTTTGCAACCCTTGCGGCTTTCCTCGTGAAGGGGGCTGCTTCTGCCATCGCCAATTTCTCGGGCTCTACGACCTGATTCAATACCGACTTCGCAGACCGCCCCCGGTCCGGGGTGGTCGTTGTTGCTTCAACAGTTGGCGAGGACCCGACAGCCTTGGCCGTCGCGGGGGCCGGCCTGCGCGGCCTCGGGTCCGGAACGGAAGGCGGATCGGCCGACCTGGGCGCGTGGAGTTCGAGGCTTGCATCCGGGATTGCCGCAGCAAGGGAGGGAGCGCCTCGAGGCGGAGCGGGATCGGCTCCTGCTGCATGGGCTGCCTCCAGAACGGCCTCGGGCTGCGCCGGGGTCTTTGTCTCCGCTGGGGTCTTCGTCTTCGCTGGGGTCTTCGTCTCCGCTGAGGTCTTCGTCTTCGCTGGGGTCTTTGTCTCCGCTGAGGTCTTCGTCTTCGCTGGGGTCTTCGTCTTCGCCGGGGATCTTGATTTCGCGGAGGCTGCTGGTTTCGCAAGGGGCGCTATCTTCGCGATGGGAGCCGTCGCCGCTGGAGGCTCTGGTTCCACCGAGAGCGTTGAATCCTGCGCCGCCCCTGGCTTGGTTACGAGTCTTGGCTTGGCCTTTTCCCGCTTCAGGCCTGAGGCACCCTCATT
>VGHO01000217.1 GCA_016868175.1 Betaproteobacteria bacterium | reverse complement strand
CAGCTCTCCCGGCTTTGCTGTGGGGGCGCCCTTGCGCGCGTGCCGGCGCCAGATCAGCCACTCGTCGAGCAGGAGCATAACCACGCCAATGCTGATGCCGGTATCTGCAATGTTGAAGGCCGGGAAGTAGAAGTTCCAGCTTTCCCGAAAGAAGAGAAAGAAGTCGGTGACCTGACCGTGAACAGCCCGGTCGATCCCATTTCCGACGGCGCCGCTCCAGATCGCTGTGAGCGCGGCGCATCCCAAGGGGCGCCCGGGTTGCCTGAAGATGAGCCAGGGAATGATCAGCGCCGCGGCAAACGAAACCGCTGTGAAGAACCAGCGCTGCCAGCCGCTCTGGTCGGCGAGGAAGCTGAACGCTGCGCCACGGTTGAAGACCAGCGTGAGATCAAACCATCCGGGAATGATCGCCTCACGGACACCGGGCGCGAGCTTCTCGAGGACCCACCATTTCGATGCCTGATCGAGCGCAGCGATTGCGCAACCAAGGGCAAGCCAGCGCAGCAGCGACCGAAGGGCAGGTTTCATGCCAGGTTGTCAACGCATCGGGCGCAAATGCCCGGATAGCGTGGATCCGAACCCACGCTTTCCACATGGTGCCAGCAGCGCTCGCACTTCGGATGCTGGCTGCGGGAAACGCGCACCGAGAGTTCCAACGGTGGGTCGTTGGGCACCAGGGTTGCGGCCGAGGTGATCATCACAAAGCGCAGGTCCTCGCCAAGTGCTCTGAGCGCCTCGAACATCGCGCCTGCGCAGGCGATCTGCACCTCGGCCTGGAGCGAGGATCCGATTGCGCCCTGGATCCGCAAATGCTCGAGGGCCTTCATCACCTCCGCGCGCGCGGTGCGGATCAGATCCCACCGCGCAAGGAGTACCTCACTGTCTTCAGGAAGCGGCAGCCTGCCGTAGACCTGCGAAAAGATCGTCTGGGCCTGCGATGCCCAGATCTTCGGCGCAAAGATCGGCCAGGCTTCCTCGGCGGTGAACGACAGGACCGGTGCCATGATCTTCAGGTATGCGGCGCTCACCTGCCAGAGCGCGGTCTGCGCAGAGCGGCGCGCGTGGCCCTTTGCGCGGGTGGTGTAGAGGCGATCCTTGAGGATGTCGAGATAGAAGGAACCCAGATCCTCCGAGGCGAAGTTCTGCAGACCTGCCACCACCGGATGAAACTCGAAGCGCGCAAAGGCATCCTCCATTGACTGCTGCCAGCGGTGGGTGTGAGCCAGCATCCAGCGGTCGATCTCGAGCAGGTCCTCAGTGGGTACCCCATCGGTCTCGGGATCGAAGTCGGCAAGATTGGCAAGCAGGAAGCGAAGGGTGTTGCGGATGCGCCGATACGACTCCACAACACGCTTGAGAATCTCGTCGGAGAGGGACAATTCCCCCGAGTAGTCTGCACTACCCACCCAGAGTCTGAGGATTTCGGCGCCCAGCGTGTCGGAAATCTTCTGTGGGGCGATCACATTGCCCAGCGACTTCGACATCTTGCGTCCCTGGCCGTCCACCACGAAACCGTGGGTGAGCAGTGATCGGTAGGGCGGACAGCCGTTGAGCATGCTCGAGGTGAGCAGTGAGGAATGAAACCAGCCCCGATGCTGATCCGACCCTTCGAGGTACATGTCGGCGGGGAACACCGAGTCCTCGCGGTGTGAGCCGCGCAACACGGTCTCGTGGGTGGTGCCGGAGTCAAACCACACATCGAGCGTGTCGCTGTTCTTCACATAGTGCGCGGCATCCTCGCCGAGGACCTCGGCAGGATCCAGCGACTGCCAGGCTTCGATACCGCCCGCCGCGATCCGTTGCGCAACCTCCTCGAGCAACTCCGGAGTGCGTGGGTGGAGTTCTCCGCTGCTGCGATCGACAAAGAAGGCCATCGGTACTCCCCAGTTACGCTGCCGGGACAGCGTCCAGTCGGGGCGGTTGGCGATCATGCCCTGCAGACGTGCCTTTCCCCAGCCCGGGTAGAAGGCGGTGGCTTCGATGCCGCGCAGCGCGATCTCGCGCAGGCTCGGCCCTCCTGCCTTTGGAGGCCTGTCCATCGAGGCAAACCATTGGGAGGATGCCCGGTAGATCACCGGCGTCTTGTGCCGCCAGCAGTGCATGTAGCTGTGCCTGAAGCGCTCCACCTTCAGCAGGCATCCCTTTGCACGGATCAGTTCAACGATCCTCGGATTGGCCTCCCAGATCGACAGGCCGCCGATGCTCTCGAGTTCATCGACGAAAGTGCCGTCGCTGCGTACCCACTGCAGGATCTCGTGGTCGTGCATCCCGTAGCGCTTGCACGACTCGAAGTCCTCCACGCCATAGGCGGGCGCTGAATGCACAAGACCGGTACCCGTCTCCAGGGTGACGTAGTCGCCGAGGTACACAGGCGCGCTACGCGGGGCATAGGGGTGTGCAAACGCGATGCCTTCGAGTTGGGCACCCTCGCAGAGCGCCAGGGTATCGCCGCGCAAGCCCCAGCGCTCCAGACAGGGCGCCACACGATCCTCGGCAAGGATCAGGCACTCGGGCCTCCCGTCCCGCTCGACCTGCACCAGCGCGTAACGGATCCGGGGATGCAGGTTGAGGGCCTGATTCGCAGGAATCGTCCAGGGGGTGGTGGTCCAGATCACCGCGCTGCAGCGGCCTTCGGGAAGCGAGGCGAGCGCAAAGGCCTCGGCCACCCGGTGGATGTCCACCGCAGGAAACGCCACATCAACTGCCAGATCCTCCTTGTCGGCATATTCCACCTCCGCCTCGGCAAGTGCCGAGCCACAGTCGAAACACCAGTTCACAGGCTTGAGGCCCCGGTAGAGAAACCCCGCTTCGAGCATCCGCGCCAGCGCGCGCAACTCGTCGGCCTCATTGGCCGCGTTCATCGTGGTGTAGGGCCGATCCCACTGCCCGAGCACTCCGAGCCGGATGAAGTCCTTCTTCTGCCGCGCGATCTGCTCGGTGGCGTAGGCGCGCGAGCGGGCCTGCACTTCGGCGGCGGCCAGATGCTTGCCGTACTTCCTCTCAATCTGGATCTCGATCGGCATGCCGTGACAGTCCCAGCCGGGAACGTAGCGGGCGTCAAAACCGGCCATCAGCCGGCTCTTCACGATCATGTCCTTGAGGATCTTGTTGACCGCCGTGCCGATATGGATGTCGCCATTGGCGTAGGGTGGTCCGTCGTGAAGCACCCATACCGGTCGTCCACTTGCGCACGCGCGCAGGCGCTGGTAGACACCGCGCTCCTGCCACGATTGCACCCAGCCTGGTTCCCGGCGTGCCAGATCGCCGCGCATCGGAAAGCTGGTGTCGGGCAGATTGAGCGTGCTGCGGTAGCCCCCCGCGGCGGGACTGGACTGCGAGGGCTCGGCGGTTGATGGCTCGGTGATGGCTCGGCGGTAGACATCGTCGGGGCTTGATTCATGAGTTGACGCAAGGGTTGACGCGTGGGTTGACGTGCGGGTTGACGCAAGGATTGGCGCGGCTGTTGACAGCTCCCGGATGCTGGTAGGCGATCGCCGCGTTGCGATCCATCTCGATCTGGGCGCGAAGCGCCTCGAGGGAGGGGAAGTGCGCTTCATCGCGCAATTTGTGCAGGAACTCCACATGTACGATACGCCCATACACCTCGCGGCTCCAGTCGAGCAGATGCACCTCGAGGAGAAAGCGGCCGCCTGCCTCAACTGCGGGCCGCGTCCCCAGGCTCGCCACCCCTGCCACCCCCGCCTCCGTAGTAGCGCCTTCGTCCTTCAAGCCAAACACCCGCACCACGAAAATGCCACGCAGGGCCGGAGATTCGGCGTCGATGCGCAGATTGAGCGTGGGAAAGCCGAGGGTGCGCCCGAGCTTGCGGCCGTGGACGACATGGCCCGAAATGGTGTAGGGACGACCGAGCAAAGCCTCGGCCTGGTCAAAGCGCCCTTGCGCAAGCGCCTCGCGAACCTGTGAGCTTGACACCCGCTTCCGGTTGTAGAGCACGCTGTCGATCGACTCCACCGTGAAACCCCAGCGCTCCCCTTCACGCACAAGCATCGCGAAATCACCGCGCCGGTTCGCTCCAAAGCGAAAATCGTCGCCCACCACGAGATGACGGACTCGCATACCGCTAACCAGATCCCTGGCGATAAAGGTCTCGGCCGGGCATAGCGCGAGCTTTTCGTCGAAGCGAAGCGCAAAGAGCCGATCGATCCCGCACCGCGCAACCATGCTCCACTGTTCGCGCCGCGAACTCAAACGGGATGGCGCAGTGATCCCACGGTCGGGGAATCTGCGCGCAAAAAAGTGCTGGGGGTGAGGCCAGAAGCTCAGCAGTGCAGCGAGTATCCCGCGCTGGCGCGCACGCTCGACGACGGCGCGCAGGAGCGCCTGGTGTCCGAGGTGGACACCGTCGAAGTTGCCGATGGTGAGTACACAGGGCAATGCGGCCACGCGGCTAGAATCGGCCGCATGGTCCGAATCGACCGGACGGCGGATGATTCGCATGACGGTTCGATTATAAAACCGGCGGGGTCAACCTCACGGGCGTGGAAGGAAGATGATGGCGGGGCAGGGCGAG
>VGHO01000216.1 GCA_016868175.1 Betaproteobacteria bacterium | reverse complement strand
CGCCAAGCATTGCGTAATAGATACCCTCTCCGGAAGCCGGAGCCACCACCCCAGCCGCATCGCCTGCGAGAACGGTGTCACGGCCGTTGTCCCAGCGCGGCAAAGGCTTGAGAGGGATGGGAGCGCCCTCGCGGCGCACGAGTGCCTGCCGGTCGAGGCCCGTCTGCGCACGCAGACGGGCGATCGCTTCGCGCTGCGAGAAGCCTTTGCAGGCGCTGCCGGTGCCGATGCTCAGTTGTCTTCCGTGCGGAAAGACCCAGGCGTAGAAATCCGGCGACAGCTTCCCATCGTAATACACATCGCAGCGGGTGGGATCGTAGAACACCGGATCGCAGCGCCCGCCCTCGCCAGGTCCCGCTGCCGCCCCCGCCCCCGTGCTTTGCGGTGCCTGCAGGATCTCATGGTAGGCGAACACATACTCGCCCTTCTCCCAGCCCTCCACCTCCTGGCGTGCGACCGCAGAGCGGGCTCCGTCTGCACCGATCAGGTACCGCGCACGCAGCCGCGCCAGACCTTCGCTACCCTCGTAGCATAGGGTGAATCCTTCCTCGGAAGGCGCGCGTTCAACACGCACGAAGCGTCCGCAAATCCGGTGAGCACCTTCGGCGCATGCCCGCTGGCGAAGCCAGGGATCAAAGGCTGCGCGATCAACCATCCCGACGTAGCCGTCTTCGATCGGCATTCCCACGACCCGCTGGCGCGGCGAAATGATGCGCGCTCCACGTACCCGTGCAACCAGCACCTCGGCGCCGATCCCGAACTCGCGCAGCAGCTTGGGCGGTATCGCGCCTCCGCAGGGCTTGATCCGGCCCTCGCGGTCGAGGAGAGCCACCCGATAGCCCTTGCGTGCCAGGTCGTGCGCTGCAGTTGCCCCTGCGGGTCCGCCGCCAACCACGGCGACGTCGTAGATCCCTGGCTGGCTCATGTGTGCTTCTCCTCGGTGGTTCGGTTTCCTCGACCGGCTGGGGGGCCGGCTCCCAGGCCAGCCGCCAGGCCCGGAACATGAGGGTGCGCCGCCCCTGTCCCCGCTCCTAGCGCTGCCCCGGCCCCGGCCTCTGCCGCAGCCGCAACCGCAGCCCCTGCCCCGACTGCTGCTTCCGAATCGGCCCGGCCCCGCACTCCACGGACCGCCATGGCTGCGGCGGCGAGGAAGAGGGCGGCCTCCGTTGCAAACACGCAGGCGTAGGCCGCCACCGGGTCGCCGAGCACAAACTGCGCGAGGTCACTCGCGGCGGTTCCCAGAAATCCGCCGAGTCCGAAGGCAAGCGCCTGCGCCGCTCCCCAGAGTCCCATGCGCAGTCCCTCGCGCGAGGCGGTCCCCCGGCCGGCGAGAGTCATCATCGATCCGATCGCCGCAACCGCGAAGAGCCCATTGGCAACGCCCAGCGCAAAGACGCTCGCCTGCAGGGGCCATCCCGGACCCCAGAGGCTCGCTGCCGCAAGACCTCCGAGCATCAACGCCGACAGCATGCAGCCGGCAACAGTCCAGCCGCGCATCCCCTCAGGGCTTTCGCCCGACCCTTGCCAGGTGCCAAGCAGCGCCAGCGCGACCATCCCGAGCAGCACTCCAGCGTGCTGTACGCCCGAGAGTTGGGTGCTCTGGCCAGGCGTCATGCCGAAGACGGTGCCGGCGAAGGGCTCAAGGATCAGATCCTGGGCGCTGTAGGCGAGCATCGACACGAAGACAAAGAGGGCAAAGCGCCTCGAGGCGGGCTCCGACCACACCTCGCGCAACGCAGGCACAAAGCCAGTTCTGTCGCTCGTAGATGGGATGCTGCTGGCGTGGTGGTGATCCGCCACTCCATGCGCGGAGGCTTCGCGAGCCCTCGAAGGCGTTGATGTCCCTGCGCGAATTCCTCTGGAAACGCCCGGCATGGCGGGTCGCGTCTCGACACCGGTGAGCGCGAGCGCGCTGAGGACCACTGCGATTGCGCTGACCGCCCCACTCACCTGCATCAGCCTCTCGGGTGAGTAGGGGTCGAGGAAGTGCCCGGCAGTTCCCGCAGTGATCACAAATCCCATGATCATCATGACCCACACCACGGTCGCAGCAGCTGGACGCCGGCGCGGGGCAACCTCTCTGGCGAGAAGCGCAAGAAGCGAGGTGCCGCTTGCGCCAACGCCCAGACCGATCAACACAAAGGCCACCACCGCCAGTGCGATCCCCAGTGCGAGATGCGTACCCATGGTGGCGGTGGAATAGGCGGCCAGCCATCCACCCGAGGCCAGCACGGCGATCCCTCCAAGGATCCAGGGACTGCGCCGGCCGCTCAGGTCGGACCCGTAGCCCCAGCGAGGTCGCAGAACTTGCAAGACGTAGTGCAAGGCCACCAGAAGGCCGGGAAGCATTGCCGGCAGGGCGAGTTCCACCACCATGACCCGGTTCATGGTGGACGTGGTGAGCACCACGATCGCGCCGAGCGCGGTCTGGACAAGCCCGAGCCGGAAGATTCCGAACCAGCTCAGGCCTGGCGCCTCGTTCGACACCGCATGATCGGGTGCAGATGCAAGGAGGCCCGAAGCGGTGCTCATGTCCGCGAGGCCTGCAGTGCGAAGGCTGCCACCAGCATGCCAAGCACGTAGAGGGTGGTGCCGGTTCCGTTGTACCAGGCTGCATGGGCCTTCGGGTCCGACAGCAGCCGACGCATCAGCACGGCCTGCGCCCCGAGCAGCAAGGCCACGGCCGCCGCATGCCAGGGTTGACCCCAGCCGAGCAGCAGCGCCACGACCGCAACCTGAGGCGCTGCCATCAGCAGACAAGCCAGGCGCGCAGCCCGCCCGGTTCCGAGTTGCACCGGAAGCGAGGCGATGTTCCACTGCCGGTCGCCCTCCTCAGACTTGAAGTCGTTGAGCGTCATGATGCCGTGCGCCCCGAGGCTGTAGAGCAGCGCAAGGGTGATGCTGCGGCCGTCGGGGAGCGCGCCTGCAGCGAGCACTGTGGCGCCAGTGATCCAGGGAAGCCCCTCGTAGCACACTGCCACTGCGCTATTGCCCAGCCAGCCGTTGCGCTTGAGGCGCAGCGGAGGCGCGCTGTAGGCCCAGGCCAGCGCGAGCCCGAGCACTGCGGCTGCAAAACCCCATTGCCCGAGCGCCGGCGCAACCGCGAGCGACAGCACTGTCCAGGCCACCGCGATGTAGAGACCTGACTTCCCGGGAAGCCTTCCCGAGGGAATCGGACGATGGGGCTCGTTGACCGCGTCCACGTGCCGATCAAACCAGTCGTTGACCGCCTGGCTTGTGGCGCAGACCAGCGGACCCGCAAGGACCACACCGAGCACGATCAGCAGCCAGCGCCCATCCGGGGAGGCCCCGGACGAGACCGCGCCGCAGGCAAAGGCCCACATCGGCGCAAACCAGGTGATGGGTTTGAGCAATTCGAAAGCCGCGCGCCATGCGGTGGTGTTCATGGAGCGGACAATAACGTTGACGCAGCAACGCGTCAACCTGTCTTGACACTTTTTTCGATGTCCTGAGCGCCCCTACCCCCCTTCCGATCCGGCTGGCGGACTTTCGTACTCGGCTAGTCCATGACGGCGCATCTTGGTGTAGAGACTCTGTCGGCTGAGACCGAGCATCTCTGCTGCCGACGCGCGGTTGTCGCGTGTCATGTCGAGCGCAGCCTCGATGCACAGGCGCTCGATCACGTCAGTGGACTCGCGCACGAGATCGCGCAGCGACACACTGCCGACCAGTTCGGAGAGTTGTTCCATGGAGCGCGACATGGCTGCACTACCCTGGGTGCCCAACCCTCCTCGCGCAGGTACCGCGCGGATGCTCAACCCGAAGAGCTTGCCGTCTTCGTCGACCTGCGCACCGCTGATTTCCGCCTCGACCGGCGAGGCAAGGTCGCTGGTGATCGCCGTGCTGTAGTGACGCAGGCGGCGCGTTTGCCGCAGCCCTGTGAGGAGGATATCGAGGTCCACCACGCCCCGTCCGAGCCAGCGGGCGAGGCTTTCCCCACGCAACAGATTCTCGTGGGTCATGCGCACCAACTCGACAAATGCCGAGTTGGCCTGCGCAATCCTCCCCTCCTCGTTGCACAGCACCAGTGCGTCGGCCGAGGCCTCGAACCACGCGGCGCTCTGCCGCATCGCCTCGCCGTCGGGCCGCACGGTGTCCTTCTGCGTCGCAAGACGCAGCAGCACCTGAAGGTTGCCGTCCTGATGCAGCGCCTGCATGGCTGCGAGGTATTCCCCTGGCCCACGCGCCTGCTTCACCCGGGTGATCTCGCTTTGGCCGCTCACGCGAATCTGTTCGATCTGTTCACGCAGATTGCGCAGGCCCTGCGTGTCGATGACCCCGCTCAGGTTCCTGGGACCAAGCCGCTTCGGACGCAGCCCGAGGACCGCGTGCGCGGCAGCATTGGCGTCCACGACGCGCATGCTTGCCGCATCGAGCAGGATCAGCGGATCCTCGCTGTTCTGGAAAAGAAGGCGAAACCGCGCTTCGAGATCCCGCAGTCGGGCGAATTCCTGCTCGATCTGCTGCTGCGACTGAACGAACTGCTGCTGCAAACGCATGATGTGGGCCATCGA
>VGHO01000215.1 GCA_016868175.1 Betaproteobacteria bacterium | reverse complement strand
TGCTGATTGCGGTGCCGATTGCGATGCCGATCTTGGCGCTGGCAGTCGCCTTGTCGTGGAAGTTCGGGTTGTTGATGGGGTTGACATTGGGCTTGACACTGAGAACACCGAAGCTGCAGGGCGGCGCGATGGAGATCGGATGCGACAGGACGCAACGGGCATTGTTGGCGACTCGGCCGGATCGCTCGTCTGATCTCTTGGGAGCCGCTTTCGTATACAGAATACAAAGATCCCGGTGTGCTGTCAAGCGGGTGCTGCTTCGACCCCGAGCGCCCAGTCGGCTGCGATTTACCAGCCAGTTCCCTGGTCGCTTGCAGCGAGTTCCCAGCAAGTTCCCGGCGAGTTCCCTATAAGTACCCGGCGAGTGTCCGGTGAACGATCGCCCGGCTCCCGCCGGCACTACGTCGTCGCGAAACAGCCAGTTGTCGAGTCCCTTCCGATTAGCGTATCTTCGCTGCGTTTCGTCCGTTTTGTCTTCGGTCCCGCATCGCCTTGGGTTACATTAATCATTTCGGGTCCTTGAGTCAGAGGGGGTTCCCGGCGTACGCAAAGGGACGCATGTGACATGACGACGCGATTGCCTCAGGAAGTCTACGATGAGCTTGGCTTCACGCATGAGCAATTCGAGCAAGCCATGGCAATGGTCCAGGAGTTGGGCTCCAATCGCGCAGCCGACAAGGCGATGGGGCTCGCGAGCGGAACGGTTGCACGATGGGCCCGCGCATGGCTCCTCGCAAGCCGGGCCATCGAAGAGAATCCCCAGGCTGACGCACGCGAAATTCTTGCAGGTTTGAAACTCGGGCGGCGCGCTACCGGGCCTGCCAGCGCGGAGGCGCCAGCCGGGGCGGGTCTGGGAGATCCCGACTCGCCAGAAGCTATCGAGGCGCTTGAGGCGTTCCGCCGAGGAGCGGGGCTTCAGCCAGGTCCGGAGCAGCAGGGCGACGCGGCCGCCCCTGCAAACTTGCCCGTGGAACTGCGAGGCCCTCCTGCGGGTCTGCTCGAGGGGTTGAGCGCCCGAACGCGACGTTCGGTCAGGGCCCTTCCCGATGCGCCGATGATCCCGCGCTCGCTCACCGGGCAGGCAGGGTTGCCGTCCGATCCCGGACTGGAGTCCGACGATGCCGGTGGAGGTGGCGACGCGCGCAAGCCTCCTGCCACGGGAGGCTCCGGAACGTTGCCCGATGGCGCAAGAGCCCGAAGCGACGACGAGGTACTTGCCTACGACGCGATGCAAACCATGCTGCGGCAGATTCGCACCGAAGCGCTCAAGCCGGAGTTTGTTTCGGGGCTCGTCGACAGGGTGCGGGAGGATGTGCAGAATGTTGCGGCGCTCACGCAGGCGGGGCACACGCAATCCGAACAGCAGGCTCAGGCATTGCAGGAGCGGCTTGAGTCACTTGCCGAGGGTTTGCGTGATCTCTCCGAAGCCTCGGGGCAACCGTCAGGCCAGCCTGGTGCCCCTGGAGAGGAACTGAAGCTCGCGCTCGATTCCGCAAGCGCAATGTTGCGGCAGTTGATCGAGCAACAGGTCTCCGTGGCCGAGCGCATACGTGAGTTGAAGCAAGGGCAGGATCAGGCCTCGGAGCGCGCAGAGCCAGCGAAACTCGGTGAGCGCGTCGGGGCGCTTGTCGACCAGGTCAGGCTGCTTGCGCGCTCAGCCGACTTGGCGCTGGTGCGTGATCAAATCGGCGGTATCCAGCGGTTGCTCGAAATTGGGGTGCCAACGGTGGGCGCAACCGGCGGGATCAGCGACGACTTCCCGGTCGCGCAGCTCCTTGCGTCGATTGATTCGCAGCTTGCAAGATATTCGGCAAATATTCAGGCCCGGCTTGAACAGGTCTATACGCAAACCGCCGACAGTTCCGCCGCGCTCAAGGCCGATCTCGCAGGTCGACATCAGATCGAGATGCTGCGCTCGGAGTTGCCCGCCCAGTTCTCCACGCTCAATGTGCGGATTGAGGCAATGCTCAATCAGCAAGCCGACGAAATCCGGCTTCAGGCGCGGGTTCCTGCGGCGGTGACCGAACGGCTGCAAAGCCAGCTTTCCGACCTCAACTATTCGATCGGACGTCTGCTCGACAAGGGCCAGCAGGAGTCGGAAACTGTTGTTCGCGAGACCAAGCAACTTTTTGCCGAGACCCGGCAATGGGTCGGTGAGACCAGAGGCGCTCTCGAGGAGCGACTCGCAACGATGGATCGCAGCGTGGCTGCGCTGCTTGACCGAGGTTTTGTCGAGAGCAGGAGTCTCATTCAGGATACCCGCGCGCTCGTCGAGACCGGGCATCGGCTCGTGGTCGAGCGCACAGAGGACCTGTCGCTCGCCCGACAGCAGATCGAGGCGTTGCAGTCGCTGTTTGGCGAAGCCTCTTCAATGGCTCCGAAGTCGTCGGATCTCGAGCATCTCCGGGACCGCATCGAAGGACTCTCCCAACAACTCGCCGACGTCGACCAACAGCTGGCGGGCCAATTGCAGGTGCTTGGCCGCCTGATAGCCGAGCGCGAGGACGCTGGAAGGGAGAACGCGTCGCAAGTCGAGTCAAGGCTCTCAGCGCAGCTGGGCTCGAGCGTTGCGGAGATGTTCAGTCGGCTCGAGGCGCTCGGCGTGCAGTCGGTTGCCGGTTCGGAGTCTCTGGTCGTGCAGTTGCGCGTGATGGGGG
Source organism: Betaproteobacteria bacterium (assembly GCA_016868175.1). Classification (GTDB taxonomy): domain Bacteria; phylum Pseudomonadota; class Gammaproteobacteria; order Burkholderiales; family Burkholderiaceae_E; genus UBA3064. The sequence goes on along the minus strand of VGHO01000215.1, from coordinate 1,887 downwards.
AGCAGTCAGTCGCCCTTTTCGCCCAGCTTGAAAGCCGTCTGCCGTCCTCCTTCTTCGCGCAGTGGGAAGACCATCTGCAGGGACTACAGGCGAAGATCGCCACCTTGGCCGACCGAGGCGCAGAGGATGTGGCAACGGTGCTCGCCGAACTCAAGGCTGCGCTCGAGGCAAACCGCGAGTTGCTGGTCGACCGGACTGAGTCGCTCCTGCCCTCGCTTCAGTTGCTGGTTACGGTCCCTGAAGAGATCGCAAGACTTGGTGGAAGCGTACAGCAATGGTTCGGTGAGACCAGAGGCGGTCTCGAGGAGCGACTCGCAACGATGGATCGCAGCGTGGCTGCGCTGCTTGACCGAGGTTTTGTCGAGAGCAGGAGCCTCATTCAGGATACCCGCGCGCTCGTCGAGACCGGGCATCGGCTCGTGGTCGAGCGCACAGAGGACCTGTCGCTCGCCCGGCAGCAGATCGAGGCGTTGCAGTCGCTGTTTGGCGAAGCCACTTCAATGGCGCCGAAGTCGTCGGATCTCGAACATCTCCGGGACCGCATCGAGGGACTCTCCCAACAACTTGCCGGCGTCGACCAACAGCTGGCGGGCCAATTGCAGGTTGTTGGCCGCCTGATAGCCGAGCGCGAGGACGCTGGAAGGGAGAATGCGTCGCGAGTCGAGTCAAGGCTCTCAGCGCAGCTGGGCTCGAGCGTTGCGGAGTTTTTCAGTCGGCTCGAGGCGCTCGGCGAGCAGTCGGTTGCCGGTTCGGAGTTTCAGGCGACGCAGACCAGGGAACTGATTTCGGGCTCGCGAATCCAGTTGGACGAAAGCCTGCGGCGCACGCAGGACTTGGTGGTTGCCCGCTCCGAGGACGTGCAAGCATTGGTGGTTGCCCGCTCGGAGGCCATCCAGGCGCTGCTTGTTGAGCGTACTGAGGCGATTGAGGTTGCTGCGCGCCTGCTCGAGGTCTTGCGCGGCGGGCTCAACGCACTTGGCGAGAGGTTCTCGCTTGCGCAAGATGCTTTGGCAGCACGCAGCCAGGCGCAGAATCACGCCTACACGGAAGCGTTGCAGCTGCGCCATGCGGAGTTGCGCGGCCTCATCGAAGCTAACCGTGCCCTGATCCTGGATCGCAGCGAGGTGACTGCGGCTGCGCTGGCACAGCTTGCAGACCTCAAGGTGCCGGTTGCCGAGCTTGCAGGCCGCCTCGAGACCGTGGGCGGCGGGGTTGCCTCGCTTCAGCTTGGGGTGTCGGCGCTGCAGGCGGCCTTCATCGCCAAATCCGATGAGATCGCCACTGGTCTCCAGCGCCTGAGTGAAGACGAAGCGCTCCGGGTCAAGCAGATCGCGCATACCCTCACCAGCCTCGAGGATAGTCAGGCAAGCCGCGCCGGGCGTTTGAGCGATGGACTGCAGCGTGTGGAGCTCCGACTCGACACGCTCGGCGAGCGCGCGGTGGCGATCGACGACGCCCGCGAGAAACTCGGCAGCATCCAGGCAACGCTCGAGGAGGCGCTCGCCTCCTCACCCAAGCTCGACGATCTGCGCAGGCTTGGCAAGGAGGTGGCGCAGTTGCAGGCTCAGTTGGGCCGCGAGGCGCAGGCGCTCGCCGCCTGGATGGAGCGCATCCAGACCTCGGCGATCGAACATACCGCCGAGTTGCGCGAGGAACTCGCAGGTAAGTATCAGATCGATCTCTTGCGCGAAGACCTTCCGGCGCATTTTGCGCAGCTCAACGAGCGTATGGAGGATGTGCTCTTGCGGCATGCCGATCGGTCGGCTGAAGCCGACTCACGGCTACCCGATGCGATCGTGAGCCGTTTGCAGGGGGAGGTGCTGCAGCTCGGGCATTCGCTGGGGGCGCTGATCCAGCAGGGCGTGGGCGAATCCACCAGCCTTTTCG
>VGHO01000214.1 GCA_016868175.1 Betaproteobacteria bacterium | reverse complement strand
GGCCGGGTCGCATGCGGGTGTCGCTGCTCACGGAGCGTACCCGGGTACCTGCAAAGGGACTATGCGGAGGCAACGCGGGTAGTACCGGTTATGTCTGGCTCAATGGGCAAGCCGTTGACAACCCCAAGGCCGTGATCGAGGTGAAGGAGCACGATTGGCTCGAACTTGCGCTCCCCGGCGGCGGCGGCTTCGGCCGCTGTGATTGAAGTGTCGGCCCGCTCTTCCCGCGCGGGTCGGTCTGCGGCCAAGCCCGGAGGACGCGCGAGAGACCGCTGCCCAGCCCACGATAAGGGAGATCCTGGATCAGTATCCGGGCACCGTGTTGAACCATCAGCCTCGCGCTCGCAAACCCGACCCCGTTGATGCGGCCCCGCCCGTGACGATGGCCACCTTCCCTGCAGGCAGCAGGACTTGGCTTCCTTGGTGTGGGCCCCGGCTTTCAGGTCTGCGGTCGCAGAATGAAGGCGGTCTCGCCGTCAGACGCGATCGCCCGCCGAGGCACTCGGGCGCTGGGCCAGTTGATCGCGCCAGCGCTGGATGTTGGGATAGCCCGCTTCGCCCGGCTTGAACTTCATCAGGCGCGCAAACTCGATGGCACAGAACGCAGTGATGTCGGCAATACTGAAGCGCTCGCCAGCCACCCAGGGGCCCTCGCCAAGCCGCTGCTCGAGCCAGGCCAGGCCCGGACCGCGCGCTGCCTCCTGGCGCTCGCCGTAGGCGGGGAACTGCGGCTTCTCGAGGCCTGCAAGGCCCGGATGCACATGGCGTATCCACTGCCCGGTGGGCAGCAGGATGTGCCACTCCGCCAAACGATCGATCATCTCGAGGAAGGCGCGCTCCTCGCCGTCTCGACCCATCAGATTCGGTTCCGGAAAGCGCGACTCGAGCCAGGTGCAGATCGCCCGGCTCTCGCTCAGAAAACGGCCGTCGTCGAGTTCGAGAACCGGAACGCGGGCGAGCGGGTTGCGCCGCAGAAAGTCTGGGGTGAGGTGCTCCTGCGCGTTGAGGTCCACCGCAACCAACGCCACATCGCCGATCTGCTTCTCGGCAAGAAACATGCATACCCTCTTGGGGTTGGGCGCCCTGGGCGTGATGTAGAGCTTCATCCTTGTACCTCGGTGGAAAACAGACGGGTCTGCGTGCTGAGCCCGTCTTCAGGAGTATTGGCACGAGCTTAGCGCACCTGCGCAGCGAAACCGCCTGCGATCAGCCTATCCTTTCAAGACTAAGATACTCCACGGTCGTGCGGCGCAAGCAAGAGCGCTGGAGAATGAGGGCGGCCGGGCTACGGGACCCAACCCGCCCAACCCGCCCTACCCGCCCTACCCGCTCATCCCGCCCAGACCAGCCGAAGTTCCCAACCCCCCTACGTCCCCAATCACCCGAAGTTCCCAACGCTCCCGAAGGATCATGCGCGCATCGGTCAACGAACGCCTCACCCGCATCGGACCGGACACTGCCTGCGGACGCCTGCTCCGTCACTATTGGCAGCCGGTGGCGCTTCTCGACGAATTCAGCGCACATACCGACCCTCGCATGGCGCAGCGTCCCTTGAAGGCGCTGCGGATTCTTGGCGAGGACCTGGTGTTGATGCGCGGTGCCAACGGGAGGTTCGGACTGCTTGCGAGGCACTGCCCACACCGCGGCGCGGATCTTGCCTACGGTCGCCACGAAGGCGACAGCCTGCGCTGCCCTTTCCACGGATGGAGGTTCGACCTCGAGGGCAAGTGCCTCGAAACCCCGGCCGAACCGGCACAGAGTCGTCTGTGCGAGGGTATACGGCAGACTGCATATCCGGTGGTGGAGCGTGCCGGGGTACTCTATGCCTGGATGGGCGGGCCGGATCGGGTGGCCGAGTTTGACGCCTACGAGTGCTTTGCCGCGCCGCCTTCGCATCAGTTCGCCTACAAGGGTCTTTGGCGCTGCAACTGGCTCCAGGCGATGGAGGTGGGTATCGATCCAGCGCACACCTCGTTCCTGCATCGCTTCCTCGAGGACGCACCGCTCGAAACCGTAGGGTCCAACGCCGCAGGGCGCCAGTTTCGCAGCGCAAGCCTTGGAGAGTTTGCCGGTGAGTCATGGCCCATGTCGCGCATCATGCGCTGCTTCCATCGCCCGGAGATCACCTTCGACGAAGTGCCTTGGGGCTTTCGGATCCGCGCCCTGCGACGCATGAGCGACGACCAGGTGCATGTGCGGCTCACGCATGGGCTCTTCCCTCAGGGATTCTGCATCCCGCTTTCCTCAACCATGACGATCACGCAGTGGCACGTACCCGTGGACGACACGTGCACCTACTGGTATGCCGTGTTCACGAGCTACGGTCAGCCGCTCGACCACGACGCCATGCGCAGTCAACGCGAACGCTTCATCCCTCCCCCCGACTACATCCCGCTGCACGGTCGGCACAACCACTGGGGCTACAACCCTGAGGAGCAGGCCTCGCGGACCTTTCTGGGGATGGGCGAAGACGACATCAACGTTCACGACCAGTGGGCGGTGGAAAGCATGGGTGCGATCCAGGACCGTACCCGCGAGCATCTGGCCACGACTGACCGGGTGATCATCGCCAACCGACGGCGCCTTCTTCAGGCGATCGACGAGGTCGATGCGGGTCGGACTCCGCCTGGCTTCAGGGCACAAGGTGCGGGTGACCCCCACTGGATCCGCACCGAGACGGTGGACGGCATTGCACCGTGGATCCACTGGAAGGACTGGCTCGAGGCGCAGATTCGTGCCAGGGATGCGGGCACTCCCTGGATCACGGCGATGGCTGGCTGAGGTTGCCGCTTGAGGGAATTCAGTGGCATTGACCTCGCCGCGCGCGAGTCCCTGATCGAGGACGTTGTTGCACGCATCGCCGAGGCGGGCCTGCGCTGGATCCGGGTGAGTTGCGCAGACCCGCATGCGCACTTGCGAACCAAGACCGTGGATGCTCGCCTTGCGCGGCAGGTGATGCGGGCAGGCATTTCGATGGTGAGCACACTCTGGCTCAAGGATACCGCGGACCGGACTGCGTTCAGGGTTTTCGAACCCGGCGGCGTTTCGCAGCTTCCCGGTTTCGGCCAGGGGAATAATCTCTGTGTATTACCCGACCCCAGGAGTTTCCGCATACTGCCGTGGTGCAACCGCACCGGGTGGATGCGCGCTGAACCCTTCTTCAGCGACGGAACTGCGGTTGACCTCGATCCGCGCAGGGTGCTCCAACGCTCGCTCGCCCGCCTGAAGAGCCACGGTCTTCGACTGCGCTGTGGCCTGGAGGTGGAGTTTCATGTCTTTCAGGTGCAGGGAACGGCGCACCTCGATCCCGACAGCGGCGAATGGCCTGGCCTCGCTCCGCAGGTCTCGCTCCTTCATCCGGGCCACCGCCTCCTCAGCGAGGCCTGGACTGACCGCTGCGAAAGCGTGTTGCATCGCGTGTATGCGGTGGCGGAGGCGATCGGCGCACCGATCCGCTCGGTGGAAGTGGAGATGGGGCCAAGTCAGTTCGAGGCGGTCTTCGATCCGAGTGACGCGCTGCAGGCCGCCGATGACCTGGTACTCTTTCGCAATGCAATCGTGATGGCGCTGCACCGCGAAAGTCTGCACGCAAGCTTCACCTGTCTCACCCCATTTGCGCAGTCGATGGCAAGCGGCTGGCATGTGCACCAGTCGCTCGTGGATGCCCAAACCGGAGTCAACCGGATGATGCGCAACGCACCTGCGCACGAAACGGATGCAAGCGATGCTGCACACCTTCTGAGTGATCTTGGCGAGCACTACCTGGGCGGCCTGCTTGCCCATGCTCAAGGCATCACCCTCTACTGCGTACCGATGGCCAACGCCTACGCGCGCTTTCGGCCAAACACGCTCGCACCCCAGTCGGTCGTGTGGGGTTGCGACAACCGCGGAGCGATGCTGCGGGTGATCGGAGGAGCGGGCGAGCCCGACACCCGCATCGAAAACCGCCTTCCGGAGGCAGCTGCCAACCCCTACCTGTGCCTCGCGGCGCAGATCGAAGCGGGTCTTGACGGTATTGCGCGCAACCTGCGGGCGGGAAAGGCGACTGAGGACCCCTATGCTGCTTCGCCGGGAAGCCGGGCACCCCCGCCGGCTTTGCTGCCGGCGTCGCTCGAGGAGGCGATCGCTGCAGCTCTTGCCGACCAAACGATCGCGAATGGCCTGGGCCAGGACTTCGTGGCGTACTTCTGCGCGATCAAGTCCGCAGAAGCGCGTCGACGGGCTGAGTGCCCAGACCCAGCAGACTTCGATCGGCGCGAGTACTTTGGACGGCTGTAGGCCCCTCCAGGCCTTCACACCCCCGCAGGGCCATGCGCGTAGCGCAGCGGCGAGCGAGGATGATGCCGGGGGCGGCCAACAGAAGGCCGATCGGTCAGCGCACAGAGCATCGCTCAGAAATGACGGGCGAGTTCGGCCACGTCCTCCTCGAGCATCTCACCGAGTTCGATCTGCAGGAGCCGCCCGTCGCGACCCAACACGAAGAGTTGCGGCAAACCCCTGCGCTGCCGGAAGATCGCCTGCCAGGCTGGCGTGACCATCCCGCTTTCGAAACTGTAGGCGTGCTTCGCCAGGTAGGCCCTTGCCGCATCGGCTGTCTTGTCGATGC
>VGHO01000213.1 GCA_016868175.1 Betaproteobacteria bacterium | reverse complement strand
GGACAGGCAAGGCCTATCGGCTAGCCCGGCCCTACACCTCCGACATGCCAACCTTTGGCGAGCGCAGGTTCGTGTTGCGCATTCCAGGGGGGCCAACCGGTGGGCCTTTCGGGGCCAACGTGCTGATCTACAACGACGAGTTCGTGGCCACCGAGATCGGCCAGATTGGAACCCAGTTCGACGGCCTCGGGCATATCGGGGTGGCGGTCAACGGAGCCGCCGACAAGAGTCAGATGCGTTTTTATAACGGCATCACGCAACTCGAGATCGAGGGTTCCACCGGACTCAAGCGCCTTGGCGTTGAAAAGCTCCATCCGATCGTGGCGCGAGGCATCCTGATCGATGTTGCCGGCAGCAAGGGTGTGGATAGTCTGGAGGCCGGATACGAGATTTCGATGGCGGATGTGAACGCAGCGCTCGAAAAGCAGGGCATGAAAAACTTTGGCTTCCTGCCCGGTGACGGTGTCTTCTTTAGGACCGGCTGGGGCAAGTACTGGATCAAGGACAACGCCAAGTACAACTCCGGCCAACCCGGGATCGGTATGGAAGTGGCCAAGTGGCTCTCCGATGTGGTTCAAGTGGGGGTTACGGGTGCCGATAACTGGGGCACGGAGGTCATCCCCAACAAGGAGCCTGGCTGCGCCTTTTGTGTGCACTCGCACCTGATCACCCGGCACGGCATTGTGAATCAGGAGAACATGCACCTGGACGATCTTGCAAAGGATGGCGTCTTCCGCTTCCTCTACGTTTTCAGCCCAACGCCGATCGTGGGGGCCACTGGCTCGCCTGGGGCGCCGATTGCCATACGGTGAGCCTGAGTCAGGACTGGCCCCCGGGCTGCGCATCGGGTAACCGGGTTCTCGCAGAACGGCCCGCCATCGCAGGCTACCAGGGGCAAATGATCCGTTTGTCAACGCCGGTGGCGTAATCGCGGTAGATCCAGCGGTCGCAGATCAGTTTGTCGGCAACCACCCAGAGCGCAACCACCGCGAGCGCACCGTAGAGAAGTTTTTTCAGGGGCATCGTGCACGTGCAAGGCGCGTTGGTGAAGGGCCTTCCCGGGGTTTGCGGCGCTCGGGATTTTGCCGGGTTCGGGGGTTTGCAGGACTCGGGAGTTTGCCGGGTTCGGGGTTCGCCGGGTTCGTGGGTTCGGGGGTTGCGAGGGTGGGGCGGATGACGGAGTGACTGCGGACTTCAGGGCACCCGCAGCCCCGTTGCGCGATCGAAGTGGTGCGCTGCAGACTCGACGGGTTGCACATAAACGGAAGTGCCAACCCTCGGATAGGCCTCCGCGGAGGACAGCCGCAGGCAGAGTTCCTCCCTGCCCAGCCGCAGGTAAACCAGGCGCTCGGCACCGAGCAACTCGAGCGATTCAACCACAGCCTGCCATCCGTAGGTGGATATCCTCAGATGTTCGGGTCGCACTCCGAGGATCGCATCGGTGCGTACCCCGGGTGCATCACGGAGGAGATTCATGGGTGGAGCACCCATAAAGCCCGCCACAAAGACCGATGCGGGCTGCTGGTAGACCTCGTCCGGGGTGCCAAACTGCTCGAGACGCCCTGCGTTCATCACCATCATGCGTTGGGCCAGGGTCATTGCCTCCACCTGGTCGTGGGTCACAAAGAGCGAGGTGACTCCCAGCGAGCGGTGAAGTTTCTGGATCTCCACCCGGGTCTGTGCGCGCAGCTTTGCATCGAGGTTTGAGAGCGGTTCGTCGAACAGGAAGGCCCTCGGCTGCCGCACGATCGCTCTGCCCATCGCAACCCGCTGGCGCTGTCCCCCCGAGAGTTGGGCTGGACGGCGCTGGAGCAGGGACTCGAGTTCGAGCAGCCGTGCGGTTGCCTCCACGCGCTCACGGATCTCCTGCTTCGACAGTCTGCGGATTCGCAGTCCGTAGGCCATGTTGTCGAAGACGCTCATGTGCGGGTAGAGCGCATAGTTCTGGAACACCATGGCGATGTCGCGCTTTGCCGGCTCCACCGTGTTCACGACACGGCCCTCGATCTCGATCTCGCCGCCGGTCACTTCCTCGAGCCCGGCCACCATGCGCAGGAGCGTGCTCTTTCCGCAGCCCGAGGGCCCGACAACCACCACGAATTCGCCGTCGGCAATGTTGGCGGTGATGCCGTGGATCACCTGCGTGGCCGCGGGCCCGCTGCCGTATCTCTTGAGAACCTGTCTGAACGCCAGGGAAGCCACATGCAGTCCTTATTTCTCGCTTTCCACCAGACCCCGCACAAACCACTTCTGCATCAGGATCACCACCAGCACAGGCGGCAGCAAAGCCAGCACTGCGGTGGCCATCACCAGATGCCAGTTCGTGGTGGCATCGCCACCCGAGCCGATCATCTTCGAGAGCCCCACCACGATCGTGTCGAGCTTGTTGTCGGTGATGATCAGCAGGGGCCACAAGTATTGGTTCCAGCCGTACACGAAGAGAATCACAAAGAGCGCAGCGATCTGGGTGCGGGTCAGCGGAAGGACAACATCAAGGAAAAAGCGCAAGGGACCTGCGCCGTCGAGTTTGCCAGCCTCCACCAACTCGTCGGGGAGGGTGAGAAAGTACTGCCGGAAAAGCAGGGTTGCGGTTGCCGATGCAATCAAGGGCAGCGTGAGTCCGGTGAAGCTGTTGACCAGTCCAAGGTCGGTCACCACCTTGTAGGTGGGGAGGATTCGCACTTCCACCGGCAGCATGAGCGTGATGAAGATCATCCAGAAGCAGAGCATCCGGCCCGGGAAACGGAAGAACACCACGGCGTAGGCCGATAGCACCGACACAATGATCTTTCCGGCAGCAATGATCAGCGCCATGGCAAGGCTGTTGCGCAGCATCACCCACACAGGCGGCGAAAGGTGTGATCCCGACATTCCTTCGATCAGCACCTTGCGGTAGTTTTCCCAGGCCTGCTCGCCGGGCCACATTGGCATCGGTGCCTGCGCAAGCTCCTGCGATGTGAGCGTTGAGGCAATGAAGGTGAGGTAGAGCGGAAAGGCAGTGATTGCGAGCCCCACCCAGAGCACCGCATGCGCGAGCAGATGCCCCGGAACAAAGGCTCTGGGCGCAGAGGTCATGCGTAGTGCACCCGGCGCTCCACGAAACGGAACTGCACCGTGGTGAGGCCAATCACGAGAAGCATCAGCAACACCGATTGCGCTGCGGAGTTGCCAAGGTCGAGCGCCACGATGCCGTCGTAGTACACCTTGTAGACAAGGATCTCGGTGGCCTTGGCCGGTCCGCCTGAAGTCACTGCGTGGATCACGCCGAAGGTGTCGAAAAAGGCGTAGACCAGTCCCACCACGAGCAGAAAGAAGGTGGTTGGGGAGAGAAGCGGAAACACGATCGTGCGAAACCGCAGCCAGGTGCCCGCCCCATCGATCGAGGCTGCTTCGAGCAGCGAGCGGGGAATCGATTGCAGTCCTGCGAGAAAGAAGAGGAAGTTGTAGGCAATCTGTTTCCAGGCGGAGGCCAGGATCACCAGAAACATCGCATCGTTGCCGTTCAGCGTGGGGTTCCATGCGAGGCCTGCAGAGCGCAACAGAAAAGCCACGGTACCGATCGACGGACTGAACATGAAAAGCCAGAGCACCCCGGCAATTGCAGGAGCAATCGCATACGGCACCATGAGCGCGGTGGTGTAGGCCGCGCGCGCCCTGAGCAGGCTGTCGGCAGCCACTGCCAGCGCGAGCGCGGGCAGCAGAGCGAGCAAGGTCACCGAGGCCGAAAAGACGAGTGTGCGAACGAGGGTGTCGTAATAACCGGGGTCTGCAAGAATGTTGACAAAGTTGTCGATCCCCGAGAACTTTACCGAGAGTCCGAAGGCGTCTTGCTGCTGAAAGGCCATGAGCACCGCCTGGGCGCTCGGCCAGAGGAAAAAGACCAGCGTGACCGCAAGTTGCGGCCCCAGCAGGAGGTAGGGGAGCGCGCGATTCGGAAAGACAACCTTGCGTTGCACTTCCGACACCCCCTCAGGGGGAGGGGGGCCGAAAGCGGAAACGGCTGACCAGTGCGTTCAAGACAGGGGGGTCAGTTGACGGTCTTTTCAAAGGCACGAAGCATCGTGTTGCCGCGGCGCTCGAAGTTGGCAAGCGCCTGCTGAGGCGTCTGATTCCCCTGCAAGGCGCGCTCGACTTCCTCGTGGTACACGTCGCGGATTTCGGTCCAGCGCCCGAAGCGGTAGCCGTTGGTATGCTCGCCCTTGGCGCTTTCGATCAGTGAAAGGATCGGCACATCCCGGCCCGGGTTCTTCTTGAAGAAGCCCTCGTCGGACATGGCCTTGAAAGCGCTGTTGGTGGCGGGCAGGAAGCCGGTTGCCTTTGCCCACTCGGTCATCACCTTGTCAGAGCGCAAATGGTTGAGGAACAGGGCCACACCGCGGAACTCCTGGTCCGTGCGCTTGGGTGCGTTGTAAACCCAGAGCGACGCGCCGCCGATCGTGGTGGCGTAGGGGGCTCCCTGCACATCGGGCCAATAGGGCAGTTGGGCCGTGCCAAACTCGAACTTTGCATCCCTCGCGATCGCCCCCAGACCCCCGGAGGACTGGGTAAGCATGGCGCACTCACCGCTGATGAACTTGGCTGCGGCATCGTTGGAGCGCCCGCCGTAGTCGA
>VGHO01000212.1 GCA_016868175.1 Betaproteobacteria bacterium | reverse complement strand
GCGTAGGGAAGGCGCACGACACAAGCGTATCAACCACTTTGAAAGGAGCGGTCGCCGTAAAGGTTGCGCAGGATCGATGAACGTGTGATGGCAAACAGGTCAGACCGTGACCCGCCAAGCCTGAATGTTCGTAAGGACTTCGAGTCCTTCAGGAGAATGAGGCGCGGGTCAGCGGATTCCATCAGGGCCAGCAGGAAAAATCCTCCTGCACCACAGGCCGGATATAGAACTGCAGCCTATCTGTCCCACCACACACAAAACGATCTTGGCAAACGGGAGGCGTCCATATAGCAGGTCATGACAGCGCGAGAAAGACACGAACACACTGCGGTTTCCGGGCGCGAGCATGCGGTCGAATCGGCGGCAACGCAACTGCATCAGGCCTGGCGCGCAGACCAGCACTGCGGACTCCTCGGCGAGGACATCCGGCCCTTGGACCGTGGCGAGGGATATGCCGTCCAGGCGAAACTTGCCGCGCTGATCGGCGAGCCCACGATGGGCTGGAAGATCGCTGCCACAAGCGCCGGGGGTCAGCGGCACATTCAGGTGCCTGGACCGCTGGCTGGACGGTTGTTTGCCGCCCGGGCGCTTAGCGACGGCGCAACGGTTGCGCTCGGTGCCAACGCAATGCGGGTTGCCGAAGCGGAGTTTGCCTTTGTGATGGGGCGGGACCTGCCACTGGGCAACGCTGATGAAGAACCTCCGATCGATCAGCTCTTCGACCATGTGAGCGCGCTTCATCTGGCGATCGAGATTCCGGACTCGCGCTTCACCCGCTTCACCGAGGCGGGCGAGGCCCAACTTATTGCGGACTTTGCGTGTGCACGTCAATTCGTGCTCGGTGCACCCGTCACTGAAGACTGGCGATCAATCGACCTCGCGAACCATCCGCTTTGCTTTCGGATCGACGGTGAGGAGGTCGCGCAAGGGTGGGGTCACTTTGCTCTGGGCGATCCACGCAAGGCCTTGCAATGGATCGCGCGCGAACTGCGAACCTTCGGGCTCGGGCTCAGGGCGGGCGAGGTTGTGCTCACCGGGACCTGCGTGGTCCCGGTTGCGATCGCGCCTGGTCAAGCACTCTGCGCCGATTTTGGCCACCTCGGGACTGTGGGGGCGCGCACCAGCGCTTGAGCCTGCCGACGCGGGCGTTCCAGTTCCTGAAGACCAGCCCCGGATCTGCCGTCGCTCAGTTTACATAATACACATTATCCGCAATTTGGCGATTGAATCGCTGCGCCAACGCACTGCCGTGGCCGGGGACTCCACCACGCTTAGCGGATACGCCCAAAGAGCCAGCCGGCAAGTTCCTCGCGGCCCTCGATCCGCGCGTAGTCCATGGCGGTGAGCCCGGCATGGCTGCGATAGCTCACGTCGGCACCCAGTTCAACCAGGTGCCTCGCAAGTTGCTCATGACCCTGCCGAACCGCCATGATGAGCGGCGTGATGTTGCCTGGCGACTCAGCGTCGATGTAGGCATCCTTGTCGAGCAACCAGTCGACCATCGCGCGCTGGTTGAAGGCAGCCGCATAGTGCAGCGGCGCCCATCCAGCACGGTTGACCTGCGCTCCGCGCCTGAGCAATTCCTCGGCCATGCGCAGATCGCCGTGACGCGCCGCGAGCATCAGTGCGGTTTCACCACGCGAATTCGGCTGCTCTGCCCCCAGATCGCTGCGGGACAGGAGGTAGCGCAAGCTCTGGTGGGCGCGTTCGGCCGCTGCCGCCACCGGCAATGGGCCCCAAACCGGGTGTTGAGGGAGCACGGCTCCCCGAAACTCGGTATCGAGGGTACGCATGAGTTTGAAGACTTCGTCGCGCCGGAGGTGTTCCCACAAGGGATGATTCTCGGCAAGCACCCGGCCCGGTTGACCGGCCTGGACGGTTTCAAGGCTCGGAGTTGAAGCAGGCTGGTTTCCCGTGCGTTCGCTCGCGGTGGCGAGCGACGGCAGCGGCAAGGAAATCGACAGTGTTGCCCACGCGATCAGGAGCCCAGGGCTAAGGCGCGCGCGGATCACGAAACGCCGCTCTGGGGGGCAGCCACCGAAACACCAAAGAGCCGTTCGAAGTTACGTGTCGTAAGCGCCTCAAATTCCTCGGCTTCTATCTTTAGAAGCGTTGCGAGGAATGCTGCGGTATAGGTCACGAACGCGGGCTCGTTACGTTTTCCCCGTTGCGGCACCGGCGCAAGATACGGTGCATCGGTTTCCACGAGGATGCGATCATGGGGCACGCGGCGGGCCACCTCCCGAAGCGACGCTGCCGATTTGAAGGTCACGATGCCCGAAAAGGAAATGTAGAAACCCAGATCAAGACAAACCCGGGCGGTGTCCCAATCTTCGGTAAAGCAGTGCATGACGCCGCCACACTCCGAGGCTTCCTCTTCCCGCAGGATCGCGAGCGTGTCGGCCGAGGCGGCGCGGGTATGGACGATCAGCGGCTTCGCACAGGAGCGCGCTGCACGCACATGCGTGCGAAAGCGACTGCGCTGCCACGCCAGGTCGCCCTGAAGCCGGAAATAGTCGAGCCCGGTTTCGCCGATCCCGATCACCCGGGGATGCGCAGCAGCCTCAACCAGGTCGCGGATACTCGCCTCGCGCACATCCGGATAGTCGGGGTGGATTCCGCAGGTGGCCCATAGGTTGCAATGTGTTTCGGCCAGCGCCACCACAGCTGGAAACTCCTCGAGGTTCACGCTGATGCAGAGTGCATGGGTCACTCCTGCGGCCTGCATACGCTCGAGGACCTGCCCACGATCGTTGTGAAACTCGGGGAAATCGAGATGACAGTGTGAATCGATCAACATCGGGCACGATGTCCTTCAACGGGAGCAAAGGCCTGACCGTAGCGGATCAGCGCCGACTCTGCAAAGAGCCTTGGGTTGAGCGGATGGTTGAGGAGCCGCTTCGTCGCCGCGAGCGAGTCCTGGAAGGCAAAGAGCGCCCCCGAATTGCTCCGCGCTGCCCTGCGCACCGCGAGGGCTTCAAGCTTCGGAAAGTACACGCTGTGCAGGCCATGTGCGCAACAGAGAAGATCCACGGTCCAGCGCTCGAGCACTTCGAACCAGTGCAGCGGTCGCTGCTGGGCCCATGTTTCGGCGAGTTGGTCGAACCAGCCCTCGGGAAGATCTGCAAGGGCCTGGAGCCACAGTGCCTGCTCGTCAAGAAGGCTGTCGCGGACACGCTGGCTTGCGCCCCAGGGGGCATGCCCGCTCAGGCCCAGCGCAAAGTCGAAGCCCTCCGCATCGGGGTGGGCTGCGGCAAGCGCTGCGTGCGCCTGCGCCGGTGTGGGAGGCTGCACCCGGATTTGCACGCACCGCGACCTTATTGTCGGCATCAACCGGGTGAGATTCTCGCAAGATAGGATGAAGAGGCTTCCCGCAGTAGGCTCCTCGAGGGCCTTGAGCAGCGCGTTGGCCGAGGCAAAACTCATCGCTTCGGCAGGCTGGATCCAGACCACCTTGCCCCTGCCCCTGTGCGATCCGGTCTGCAGGAAGGAGCCAATCGCCCGGATTTGCTCGATCCTGATCTCCCGACTGCGCCGGGATTCAGCCTTGGCGCTACGCGGCTCGGCTGGATCGCCCAGAGCCTCCCCCTCTTCGCTTCGACCTGAGGCACTCCGATCCAATGCGTCATCGGGGTCGGCCGAAGACGCGGCCTCCTCATCGGCATTCTCGTCGGCTTCCGGGCGGAGTCTGCGCAGATCGGGGTGTTGCAGGCGCGCCGACTTGCCAAGCCAGCGGCACGCCCGGCAAACGCCACACGCCAGACCTGCGCCCAGACCGGGCACGGCGAAGTCGATCGCCTCTCCGCTGGATGCGGCGGAATCTGCGTTGCCAGTGCGGTCTGCCTCGCAAAAGCGTGCGCGAATGAAGGCCTCGATCAGGAGGTCTACCCCGATGCCCGGCATCGCCTGGATTGCAACTGCGTGCGCATGGCGCGATGCAAGGCCTGAAAGCTGACGCCAGGGCGCGTCGAGCCAGGGGCTCAAGCCAAGACGATCCTGTTCAATCGGCACTTCGGCTCGCGCTGTTCCGGTTCGCGCCGTTTCCGTTCGCGACGTGCCGGTTCGCGACGTGCCGGTTCGCGACGTTTCCGTTCGCGACGCTTCGGCACTCGGGCTCTTCGCCTTCATCAACACTGCTCCCGCGCCATCTTGAGCAGGCGCTCCAGATCGGACTGGATTTGACCGGCGATCGTGGCCTGCGGGAGGCAGGCATCCAGTCGAAGGAAACTATCCGGGTACTGCGCGGCGCGGTGTGCGTAGGCTCTGCGCACCCGAAAAAAGAAGTCAAGGTCTTCGGCCTCAAAGCGGTCCTCCGGGCCCGCAGCCGCGTCGTCCGCTGGCGGGGAAGGACGGGCGGCAGGCTTCACCGCATCCGATTCCCGCCGGCGCGTCGCCGCGCGACGCAGTGCCGCCTCGCGCGGTTCGAGATCGAACCAGAAGGTTCGCAAGGGTCTCAATGCACCCTGGACCTCCTGTTCAAGCCACGCGATCTGTGCGGACGGCACACCCCGCCCACCGCCCTGGTAGGCCCAGGTCGCGTCGGTGAAACGGTCACACACAACCCAGGCGCCACGGGCGAGCGCGGGGAGGATCACCCGGTCGAGATGGTCCCTCCGGGCAGCA
>VGHO01000211.1 GCA_016868175.1 Betaproteobacteria bacterium | reverse complement strand
AGATAACGCGCCTGTGTGGGCGACATCGCGAACTCGAAGTCGATCCTCCGATCCGCTTCAAGCTTGCAGTGGAACTCATGGGTACGGACGTGGCACCCGGACACGAGGAACGCAAGCACGGTGAGGAAGGGGGCGAGGTGATGGGCAGAGCAAGCAACAAAGCGGGGGACCAAGCAAGGGACCAGGCAAGGGACCAGGCAGGGCGTTTCAGTGACAGCACCCTTGGCTCGAGTTGCCGCGAGGGCTGTTGCTGGAGCAGCGCAGAGGGCTGCGGGTTGGGCAATCGGGTGGAAAGGGGCCTTAACGTAGTCTTCCCGCAGCGGTGTATGCATCCGCTGCGCGGTCTCGGGAGTTGGCATGGTGCAGGCTGTCTTCACGCGCGCCGTCCGCCTAGCGGCGAAGCTGTTCTTCGATCCGCCTGATCACGAAGTCGATGATGCGTTCATGGTCGCGGTCGGGGTTGAGATTCCCCTGCCCGTCGTACATACCCACAGCTTCGAGCCAGAGGCGCTCCACGACCGGAAAGATCGAGGCGTAATCGGGATCGCCCTCCCAGGCTCTGCGGAGCATGCCGTAGACCCTGGTGCGCTGCCTGGGATCGCCATGAAGCTTGACGATCAGTTCGAGGACTCTGCGTGTATCGGGTCCCCAGTCTGGGATGGCGCGCTTCGCGGTGTGGGGCATAGGGGCGGGGTGAGGGGGTCGGGCCTTCGACACTTTAGTCCGAACGGACGATTCGCACGGATCCCGTAGACTTTCGTGTTGACATTCACCGAGTTCTTTGCCGGAGGAAGAATCGATGTCCGACGAAGCGGATCAGGAAGTCAAGAAACGGCCCCAGTCGCTCGCCGAGCAGATCAAGGAGGGGGCCAAGTCCGCCGGCGCGGCGCCCACCAAGTTCGAAGACCTTGACGGTGCATCGAAAGCGGCAGTGGTGTTGCTTTCGGTGGGGCCTGAAGTGGCTGCCGATGTGCTCCGTCAGGTCACGCCGATCGAGGTGCAGCGCATCTCGAGCAAGATGGCGATCGTGCGCTCGCTCAATCGCGACATGCTGCTGCAGGTGCTGCGCGACTTCAAGGAGGCCACGATCAGCAATGCGCAGGTGGCCTTCGACACCGACTCCTTCATGCAGAACATGCTGCAAAAGGCGCTTGGCACCGAGGGTGCCTCGGACCTGCTCGGCAAACTCGAAGCGGCGATCGACATGTCGGGGCTCGATGCGCTCAAGCGTCTCGACCCGGACGTGGCCTACGAGATCCTGAAGAACGAGCACCCGCAGGTACTTGCCACCATCCTCACTTTCTACGAGCCGCCGCAGGCCTCTGCGCTCCTCAAGCTCTTCCCTGCCGAGATCCGCAACGAAGTGGTGTTGAGGGTGGCCTTGCTTGAAAAGGTCCAGCCGGCGGCGCTGAAGGAACTCAATGAAACCATGATGAACATGGGCGCGCAGGATACCAAACGCTCGAGTGTGGGCGGCGTCGTGCCAACTGCGGAGATCCTCAACCTGCTCTCGGGCGGAATGGACATGGAGGCGATCGAGGAGATCCGGAAGTACGACAATGTGCTTGCTGAAGCAATCATCGAGAAGATGTTCACCTTCGAGGACCTGATCGAACTCGAGGACAAGTCGATTCAGACGCTGATGCTGGAGGTCACGCAGGATGTGCTGGTGGTGGCGCTCAAGGGCGCCTCGCCCAAGTTGCGCGAGAAGATCTTCAAGAACATGGCCAAACGTGCGGCCGACACGGTGCGCGAAGACCTCGAGGCGCGTGGGCCCACGAAAGTTTCCGAGGTGGAGGATGCGCAAAAGCAGATCCTCACCACCGGGCGCATGCTGCACCAGGAAGGCCGCATCGTGATGGAACGCAAGAAGGAGGGTGGCGACGCAGGCTTCCTCTGAGCCCTGGCAGAGATCGAGCCCCAGTCGCCCCAGGCAGATCGGGGGCTTTTGCTGCGCCCGTGATGCACCACCCGGGGTGCCGTCGGGCGAACCCGATCGCGGGCAGTCAAGGCACAAGCCGCCGCCGCAGAGCCGCATGGCCGGAGCCGCCGAAGTTCGACCGGAGAAGTGGTGCTTGGGCTATGGGGGTTGCGGCAGCAAGCTGCCCGCAAAGCGGCACTCCATCGGAACGGACGGGTAGCGCCTGCGCATGAGGTCGCAATGCTCGATCGCCTGCGCGCGGGTGAAGAAGATCGCCTCAGGTCCGCTGATCGGTCGGCCGTTGACCCACAGGTCGTAGCCCACGCCCCGCACAACGGGAATGTCGCCGATCGACCGATGCATGGCGGGTAGTACACAGGTATTTGAACGCTGCTGGAGTTCCCCAGGGTCGAAGGCATTGGGAAAGACCCGACGGTTGAGGAGAAGCGAGATGCGCTCCTGGTGGCTGAGCGAAGCGGGGGTTGGTCCGCGATCAAAGCCTTTTGCCCGGTGACGCGGGTTGTAGGACATGATCGAATCGCTTTGCTGCATGTCGTAGCCAAGGCAGTCGCTGTGACGCAGTCCAAAGGCATGACCGAGCTCGTGCGCAAGGATGCCGTAGGCCCCGAGCCTGATTTCTGCGTACTCCATCACGATGACGCCTCCGCCGCCATTGATGCCGCCGTTGAAGCTTCGCCCCCCGGCAAAGCGCCGCGGGCTGAAGTCCAGGGGGTTCTTGCGGACGAAGATGAAGAGGAACACATGGGTTTCGCTCAGTCGCGAGGTGCCACGTACCTCGAGAAGTTCCTTCACCACCGCATGCTCAAAATCGATTGCGGTCTCAGGCGTTGTGGCGCTGAACCGCCCTATGTCGTCCTGGCTGAAGCGACCGCGATGCACCATGGCTTCGGCGAAATTGAAACTCTGCACCTGCGGTCCGAGCAGTTCGGCGAAGTGACGCTGCGCGTTGCCAAGGTAGCGGCGCAGCATGTTGCGATCGTCCTCCGAGCCGACGAGGGCTTCACTGGCGTCGCGGAACACATAGAAGATCGGCAGCACCCCGATCCGCTGCCCCTCGAGCGTACGGGAGGTCACCCGCCCCAGGTCGCAGGATTTTCGCAAGCCCGGGGCGGGATCGCCGAACTCGCTGTTGACGCAGGCGATCGTTGCGGTCGCGACCGCATAGACCCATTGGCTGTGGACGCCGTAGCGGATCAGCCGCTGCCCTTCGAAACTGCAGACACTACCCTCGCCTGCACATGGTTGCCAGACAGTGTCGTCAAGTTCCGAGAATGAGAACCCCTGTGCAACCCCGGCGCAGGCATTCAGGAGCGAGACGAGCAGGGCGAGTGCGAGATTTCGCAGGGCCATCAGGGTCATCGTGCGTGGCGCACGAAGATCGGGCCTCAGACGTAGATCTCGATATCCCCGTCGGCGCCGTTGACCATGGCACGCATGATGTCGGTCATCGAAATCATGCCGATGATCTTCCCGTCCTCCCTGACTGGAAGGTGTCGGAACTTGCCCTCGTTCATCAAGGTGACGCACGCCCGCAGGGTGGCCTGGGGCTCGATGAACACAACCTCCCGGGTCATGACGTCGCCCACCGTGAGTTGGGTTGCATCGAGGCCCGGAACAACGATCTTGTGGACGTAATCGCGGTCGGTGAAGATGCCAGCAACCTCCTCGCCCTGCATCACCAGCAGGCTGTGGATCTCGAGTTGCGCCATGTTGGCCACTGCAGCGCCAACCTGGCAATCGGCGGTGGTGGTGTGCAGGCGCTCATCCTTGAGCGCGAGAAGCTGTTGGACGGTCGTCATTGCCTCATTCCTTGGCAGGTATCGATTCAGGTGAACACAAAACGGTAGTGATTGCAATGTTGCACCGGTTCAAAGGGCTTCGCGAAGGTGTCGGAACCCTTGTTCAGGCATCGCTCCTTGCGCGCACGCTCTACGCGCAAGTAGTAGAGCTTGCGCAGCACCCGGTCGTTTTCGCCACGCTCCTCGCGCTTGATGAGCTTGCGTTCGCCATCCCACCAGCTGCAGGTGGCGCAGCAGGCCTGGTCCACATGCACAAGCGCCATCTCCGGGTCGGCCTGGGTGCCCTTGAAATACGACTTGAAACGCAGGCAGGTCATCGCATGCTGCGTAAATGTGCCCACCTTCGATGAGTCGGGCGCAAGGCACTGCCCACCCGGCCCGGTGGCAGGGACCTTGGTAAAGAACACTGGCGGCGCGTCGATCGAGGGACGTCCCGCCGGAAACTGCTTGATCAGCCGACGCGATCCGTCCCACCAGACACAGTTGGCGCAAACCCTGAGTTCGGGAACGATCTTGATGTCGGCGGGATGCTCCGCCGGTTGGCGTGAATCGGACTGCTCGGCGCTCATCGAAGACCTCTCCCTTGACGAACCGTGCTGGAACTCTGCACAGCTTCCGAGACTGCGACCGATGCGACTCTCGAGCCTTCGAATGCACAACGAACAGCCTCGCAGCCGTGCGGAGTATAGAGCCTATTCCGGACTCCTGATCATGCCGGGATCCAATGCAATCCCCGTCTGGAGAATCAGCAGTTCGACGGCCCGACAGCGATCGCCAAGGAGGCTCTGGCGCAACTTCAATGCGGTCCAGCGCGCCGTTTGGCCGGCGCGGGCCAATACAACTGTGATCGGATGTGAGGAATTTGCCGGAAATCCAGGCCTTTCGACCTTCCGTCCGCTC
>VGHO01000210.1 GCA_016868175.1 Betaproteobacteria bacterium | reverse complement strand
TGCTCAATCTACGGGGGAAGGCAAAGCGCTTCGGGCGCTTTCAGGGCCACCGCCGCGATACCCGCAAGGCTTATGTGTGCCTGAAGCGAGGCTCCGAGATCAACTTCGCGGAGATCGCGTGAAATGACAATCGTCAAGGTCAAGCCGACCTCCGCAGGTCGGCGCGGGATGGTCAAGATCGTTACCCCGGGTTTGCACAAGGGAAGGCCTGTTGCGGCGCTCACCGAAAGCGCCACACGCAGCTCCGGGCGCAACAACAACGGGCACATCACCACCCGGCATCGCGGTGGGGGTCACAAGGCGCACTACCGGGTGGTCGACTTCCGACGCAACAAGGATGGCATCGCTGCCAAGGTGGAGCGGATCGAATACGACCCCAACCGCAGCGCCCACCTGGCGCTCCTGTGCTACGCCGACGGCGAACGACGTTACATCCTTGCGCCGCGCGGTGTGCATCCCGGCGATCACCTCATGAGCGGTTCGCAGGCGCCGATACGTCCGGGCAATGCGCTGCCGATTCGCAACATTCCGGTAGGGTCCACCATTCATTGCATCGAGATGCTTCCTGGCAAGGGCGCTCAGGTGGCGCGGTCCGCCGGGACGTCGGCGCGGCTGCTTGCGCGCGAAGGTACCTATGCGCAACTGCGACTGCGCTCCGGAGAGGTACGGCGGGTGCACATCGAGTGCCGTGCCACGCTCGGCGAAGTTGGCAACGAGGAGCACAGCCTGCGCAAGCTTGGCAAGGCGGGCGCCACCCGCTGGCGAGGTATCCGTCCCACGGTTCGCGGGGAGACGATGAATCCCGTCGATCACCCGCACGGCGGCCGTACCCGCGGCAACCGTCACGCGGTATCGCCCTGGGGCCAGCCCACGAAGGGCTACAAGACCCGGCGAAACAAGCGCACCGACGGGATGATCGTGCAGCGGCGCGGCAAGTAGCCCGGCAGGTTGCCCGTATCCACGGCAAGTCAATGACACAGGGTCTGCGGCATCCGCACTTCCTCCCCCGGCTGCGTCGGCTGACGTTGGCCCCTCAATCGCAAGCGAGATAAGCGATGGCACGCTCCGTCAAGAAAGGGCCCTTTGTGGATGCCCACCTGCTCAAGAAAGTCGACACCGCAGTCGCCGGCAGGGACAAGCGACCGATCAAGACCTGGTCGCGGCGGTCCACCGTTATTCCGGATTTTGTCGGGCTCACGATCGCAGTGCACAACGGCCGGCAGCATGTGCCGGTCTTTATCAACGAGAACATGGTCGGCCACAAGCTTGGCGAGTTTGCGCTTACCCGCACCTTCAAAGGGCACGCCGCAGACAAGAAGGCCAAGCGTTAAGGGGAACGGATCATGGAGACGCGTGCAATCCTGAGGGGCGTGAGGCTGTCGGCGCAAAAAGGTCGGTTGATGGCGGACCTTATCCGCGGCAAGCCTGTGGAGCAGGCGCTCAACACGCTGCAGTTTGCCCCACAGAAGTCGGCCCGCATCTTGCGCAAAGTGCTTCTGTCTGCGATCGCCAACGCGGAGCACAACGCGGGTGCCGACGTCGACGAACTGAAGGTCACCACGGTACATGTGGAAAAAGGCGCCTCGTTGCGGCGCTTCGCCGCGCGTGCAAAGGGCCGCGGTGCGAGGATCGAGAAGCAGACCTGCCATATCTTCCTGGGCGTGGGCGATTGATTGCCGAGGCGCACACCCGCCGCATCAGCGCGGGAGCAGGCGATTGAGGGTGATTCGCTGCGCAGCGGGCGTGACATGGCGCCGCGGCTGCGCAGTATCCATGTTGAGCGTGAGCAAATAAGGAAGCTTTATGGGTCAGAAGATCAATCCAACCGGGTTCCGCCTCTCGGTCAGCCGGGACTGGGCGTCGCGCTGGTACGCGAACGCGCGCAACTATCCGGTGATGCTCAACGAGGACCTTCGGGTACGCGAGTATCTCGGTCGCCGGTTGCGCAACGCCTCTGTGGGACGGGTGGTGATCGAACGGCCGGCACGCAACGCGCGTATCACCATCCACTCGGCGCGACCCGGCGTGGTGATCGGCAAGAAGGGTGAGGACATCGAGCAGTTGAAGGGCGATCTGCAGCGCCTGATGGGCGTTCCGGTGCACGTCAACATCGAGGAGATCCGCAAACCCGAAATCGACGCGCAGCTGATCGCCGACTCGATCACCCAGCAACTCGAGCGGCGGATCATGTTCCGCAGGGCGATGAAGCGCGCGATGCAAAACGCAATGCGACTCGGAGCACAAGGCATCAAGATCATGAGTTCAGGGCGCCTCAACGGCATCGAGATCGCGCGCACCGAGTGGTACCGCGAGGGCCGTGTACCGCTGCACACCCTGCGCGCCGACATCCAGTATGGCTTCTCCACCGCAGTCACCACCTACGGCATCATCGGTGTGAAGGTCTGGGTCTACAAGGGCGATACGCTCGGCCGTAACGACCTGGCACCCGCCGAAAAGGATCCACCGCTCGAGCGCGAGGAGCGCAAGCAGCGCAAGTCGCCGGGCCCGCGCACCCTTCCTCCAGGACGCCCTGCGCCGCGACGCAAAGCCGATGGTGCAGACACACAGGGCGCAGGCGGCGGCCCGGCGGAGGCCCGTGCCGAACCGCGCAGCGACGCAAGAGGCGATACACGCCCCGGGGGCCGCGCGGATGCGCGCGGCGATGGACGCGGTGTTGCCCCACCGGCAGTGCGCGGCGAGGGTGCAGCGGATGCGCCGCGTCCAGGTTTCAAGCGCGTCCGTCGTGCCGACGACCCGGGAGGCGTGGCCGCTGGTGGATCCGTTGCTCCCGGTGCACCCGGCGCAGCAGGAGGTTACACGGCGCAGGCAGGTGCAGGGCAGCGTGCCGCACCGGGGGGCGCGCCTGGTGCAAACCCGCGCCCGGGACCAGGCGCCAATCGGGGGCCGCGCCCTGGATCAGACGGTCCGCGGGGCGGCCCTGCCCAAAAGGGACCAGGCGGCGGGCGTTCAAACTGATCAGAGACGGGGATTTTCGGAGAACTGAAGCATGCTTCAACCATCGCGCAGGAAATATCGCAAGGAGCAAAAGGGACGCAACAAGGGTCTTGCCACCCGTGGAGCGTCGGTTTCCTTTGGCGAATTTGGACTCAAGGCCACGGCACGTGGCCGACTCACTGCACGCCAGATCGAAGCGGCGCGCCGGGCGATGACGCGTCACATCAAGCGCGGTGGTCGGGTCTGGATCCGGATCTTTCCCGACAAGCCGATCTCCAGGAAGCCAGCCGAGGTGCGCATGGGCAACGGCAAGGGCAACCCGGAGTACTTTGTGGCCGAGATCCAGCCCGGGAAGGTGCTCTACGAAATGGACGGCGTCAACGAAGGGCTCGCGCGCGAGGCTTTTGCGCTCGCGGCCGCGAAACTGCCCCTTTCAACGGTTTTCGTCACGCGGATGGTAGGCGCCTGAACCCGGCGTGGACATCCTGGAGAATGAAGGTATGAAGGCAATCGATCTCCGGTCGAAGGACGCCCTGGCGCTGCAGACCGAACTCGAGTCCTTGCTGCGTGCGCATTTTTCACTGCGCATGCAGCAAGGGACGCAACAACTCACCAACACCAGCCAACTGCGCAAGGTCAAGCGCGACATTGCCCGGGTTCGTACCGTGATGCGCGAAAAGGCGGGTGCCCGATGAACCCCTCCGAGCACCCTGAATCCGCCACGCCGGAGTCTGGTTTACTGGGTACCACCACGTCGGAGGCTGGTTTGCCGGATACGGCCACGCCGGAGGCTGGTTTACCGGGTACCACCACGCCGGAGGCTGGTTTGCCAGGTACCGCCACTCCGGAGGCTGGTTTGCCAGGTACCGCCACTCCGTTGCCGGATACTGTTCGCGTACGACGCAGTCTTGTGGGAAGGGTCACGTCCACCAAGATGCTCAAGACGGTCACGGTCCTCGTGGAGCGTCGGGTCAAGCACCCGCTCTACGGGAAGTACATGGTCCAGTCAAAGAAAGTGCATGCCCACACCAACAGCCCGCTGACAACCGGTGACGTGGTGGAGGTGCAGGAATGCCGTCCGATCTCCAAGACCAAGACCTGGATGGTTGTGAAGGTGCTCGATCGCGCCGCTTGAGCGTTGCCAATACCGGCGGCGCGGTTGTGTGCCTGCCGCGCGCCGTGGCTCGTTGCCGACAGTCGCATCGCGGATGCGCACGGTTGCATTTGACAGAGTTCCTTTTCCAGTGAATACTTGAAGGCTTTCCCAAAGTACGCAGTGTTGCAGGCGCACGTCCGATGGTCCTTGGGCCCGAGCTTGTCATCACGCGGCTCCGCCCGGTTCCCTCCTAGTCCTGGCCCAGTTGTTTTCCAGTTACAGTCCAGTTACAGCTCAGTTTCAACGCAGTTTTCTCCGAGCGGTGCGCACCTGTGTACCGTGCCTTGTTCACTTCCGCTAACGGATCCAAGACTGACCGATGTTGATTCCTGCCTGGAGTCGTCGGCGTGCTGCCGACCGCACAGCGGAGCAGGAGTCGAAATGCTCCTTTCCCGGGCGAATCGGTGCAAGTTGGAGTAGCTCATCATGATTCAGACAGAGTCCAGGCTTGGCGTGGCCGACAACACCGGTGCGCGTTCGGTCATGTGCATCAAGGTCCTTG
This sequence comes from Betaproteobacteria bacterium, assembly GCA_016868175.1. Classification (GTDB taxonomy): domain Bacteria; phylum Pseudomonadota; class Gammaproteobacteria; order Burkholderiales; family Burkholderiaceae_E; genus UBA3064. The sequence continues at coordinate 41 of VGHO01000210.1, read as the reverse complement.
GGGGTTCCAAGCGCCGCTACGCAAGCATTGGCGACATCATC
>VGHO01000209.1 GCA_016868175.1 Betaproteobacteria bacterium | reverse complement strand
GCACTTCGATCCCTCACAGATTGGAGTGACCACCTCGCGGATGCCCACACTGCGCTCGGCCCGCAAGGTCGACAACCTCACGGTTGAGCTCAGCACCAGCGAGCCCGATGCCTTTCTCCCGCTCAACCTCACCAATCTGTTCATGGCCTCGCCAGCGCACTGGGCGGCAAAGCTCGCTGCAGTTCCTGCCTCGGTGAGCGACCCGGCTGAGCGCACCAAGCAGGCGTGGGCGGCGTTTGCCGCTGACGCCTCCGGCAGCGGTCCGTTCCGGATGGCGCGTTTCGTGGCGCGCGAGCGGCTCGAACTCGCCGCCAACAAGGCCTACTGGGATCCGGCCCGTGCACCTAAAGTGGATCGGGTGGTGCTGTTGCCGATGCCCGAGGCCAACGCCCGTACGGCTGCGCTCCTCTCGGGCCAGGTCGACTGGATCGAGGCTCCCGCCCCCGACGCCATCGCGCAGATCCGGCAACGCGGCTTCACCGTCTACAGCAACGCCCAACCGCACGTGTGGCCGTGGCAGTTGTCCTTTGCCGAGGGCTCCCCCTGGCTCGACAGGCGGGTACGTCATGCTGCAAACCTGTGCGTAGACCGCGAGGGTCTGCAAAAGCTCCTTGGCGGCATGATGGCAATCCCGAAGGGCACCGTTCCCCCGGGTCATCCCTGGTGGGGCAACCCGAAGTTCGACATCAAGTACGACGTGGCTGCGGCACGCAAACTGATGGGCGATGCGGGCTTTTCCGCAGCCAAACCGCTCAAGGTGAAGGTTCAGATCTCCGCATCGGGATCGGGGCAGATGCAGCCGCTGCCGATGAACGAATTCGTGCAGCAAAGCCTCAAGCAGTGCTATTTCGACGTGGACTTTGACGTGATCGAGTGGAACACGCTCTTCACCAATTGGCGCAAGGGCGCCAAGGATCCGAGCGCCAACGGCGCCAATGCAACCAACGTGAGCTTTGCAGCAATGGATCCTTTTTTTGCGATGGTGCGCTTCACGAGTTCGGCAACCGTTCCTCCCACGTCGAACAACTGGGGCTATTTCGTGAACAAGGAGTTTGACGACCTGATTGCTGCCGCGCGAACCTCCTTCGACGACAAGGCAAGAGACGCAGCGCTCGCACGCCTGCATGCGCGCATCGTCGAAGAGTCGCCCTTCGTGTGGATTGCCCACGACGTGGGGCCCCGCGCAATGAGCGCACGGGTGAAGGGTGTGGTGCAACCGCGCTCCTGGTTCATCGACATTGCCCCGATGTCGCTCCAGTAGCCTGGCAGCGCCCTCGTTCGCCCACCGCGCCACACCTTCCCGGGTTCAAGCGCCCGCCCATGGGGTTTCTGCTGAGGCGGGTGCTGCTCAGCCTGCCGATCATGCTCGGGGTGGCGCTGGTGTGCTTTGCACTGGTGCATCTTGCCCCGGGCGATCCGCTGGTATCGGTTCTTCCGCCTGACGCCTCGGCGGCGCTGCAGGAACAACTGCGCCAGCTCTATGGCTTTGACCGGTCCTACCCCGAACAGTTTCTGAGCTGGATCTGGCGCGCGCTCCAGGGGGATCTCGGTACCTCAATCGCCACCAACCGCCCGGTGAGCGCCGAGGTGATGAAAGCCGTCTCCAACACCTTCATGCTCGCCTGCGTCGCCACTGCGATCGGCTTCGTATTGGGCGCGCTGTTTGGCTTCGTGGCCGGATACTTCCGCAACTCCTGGGTTGACCGCCTTGCGACCACGCTGGCGGTGGTGGGCGTGAGCGTGCCGCATTACTGGCTCGGCATGGTGCTGGTGATCATTTTCTCCTCGCAACTGATGTGGCTTCCGGCCACCGGGGCAGGACCCGGCGGCTCGAGCGACTGGACCTGGGATTGGGAGCATGTGAAGCACCTCATCCTGCCCGCGCTCACCATGAGCGTGATCCCGATGGGGATCATCGCGCGCACCCTGCGTGCGCTGGTCGCGGAAATCCTCGCGCAGGAGTTCATCGTGGGATTGCGCGCCAAGGGAATGACCGAACTCGGAATCTTCTTTCACGTCGTGAAAAACGCCGCGCCCACGGCGCTCGCGGTGATGGGATTGCAACTGGGCTATCTGCTCGGCGGCTCAATCCTGATCGAAACCGTGTTCTCCTGGCCTGGCACTGGCTTTCTGCTCAACTCTGCAATCTTTCAGCGCGACCTGCCGCTCCTGCAGGGGACCATCCTGGTCCTGGCACTCTTTTTCGTGGTGCTCAACCTGATCGTCGACATGATCCAGTCGGCGCTCGACCCCCGTATTCAGCGCAGTTAGTGCGGCCGCAACCCAGAGAGTCCGCAGGTGCCCGCTGAGCGCTCCGAGGGGTACTGGCGCGGCGTTGGCAGGCGCTTCGTGCAGGACCGCCTTGCGCTGGGCGCGGCCGCCGTTGTGGCAGCGCTGGTGCTGATGGCCTTGCTGGGTAGCTGGCTTGCGCCAGCCGATCCCTTCCAGGCCTCGATGCTCAAGCGACTCAAACCCATCGGTACCGAGGGATTCCCGCTTGGCACCGACGAACTCGGACGCGACATGCTTTCCCGCCTCATCGTGGGCGCACGGCTTTCACTTTTCATGGGAATCACACCCGTGATCGTTGCCTTCGTGATCGGCTCCACACTCGGGGTTGTGGCCGGATACTCGGGCGGCCTGGTCAACAGTGTGATCATGCGCACGATCGACGTGTTCTACGCCTTTCCTTCTGTGCTTCTGGCGATCGCACTTTCCGGAGCGCTCGGTGCCGGCATCTTCAACGCCTTGCTCTCGCTCACCATCGTTTTCATCCCCCCGATCGCGCGGGTGGCCGAAAGCGTCACAACCCAGGTCCGCAACCGCGACTTCGTGGAGGCGGCCAGAGCCTCCGGCGCGGCGGCCTTCACGATCGTACGGGTCCATGTGCTGGGCAATGTTCTCGGGCCGATCTTCGTGTATGCCACCAGCCTGATCTCGGTCTCGATGATCCTGGCTTCGGGATTGTCGTTTCTCGGCCTTGGTGTGAAGCCACCCCAACCGGAGTGGGGACTGATGCTCAACACCCTGCGTACTGCGATCTACACCCAGCCCTGGATCGCAGCGCTCCCGGGTGTGATGATCTTCATCACCTCGATCAGCTTCAACCTGCTCTCCGACGGTCTGCGCTCGGCCATGGAAGTTCGCCAGTGAAAAGCCCCTCCCGAAGCGCAGCAGGTGGCGGTTGCAGCGTGGAAGCGGAGTCCGCCAAAGCGCCGCAACTCACTTCCCCCCGGGCTGTGGCGTGCTGAAGCCATTGATCGAGGTGCGCGGCCTGCGCAAGCACTTTCCGGTCAAGGCAGCGGTTGGCGGCTTTTCGGCAGCGCGCGGCGCAGGACTGCTCTCGAGCGCGCGAAGCGTGGTTCGGGCGGTCGACGGCGTGGATCTCGTGCTCCACGAGGGTGAGACCCTCGGTGTGGTCGGCGAATCCGGTTGCGGGAAGTCCACCACGGCGCGCCTGCTGATGCACCTTCTTGTGCCCGACGAGGGCGAATTGCGCTTTGAGGGGAAGACGGTGGGGCGCGACCTCAGCCTGCGCGACTACCGGCGCCAGGTGCAGATGGTGTTCCAGGACTCGTACTCCTCGCTGAATCCACGGCTCACCGTGCTCGATTCGATCGCCTTCGGTCCGCAGGTCCACGGCGTGCGCACTGTCGAAGCCTACGCCCGTGCCACCGAACTGCTCCGCCGGGTGGGTCTGGATGCTTCGCGCTTCGGCGGGCGTTATCCGCACGAACTCTCGGGCGGGCAGCGTCAGCGGGTTAACATCGCACGCGCGCTCGCCTTGCAGCCTCGGGTCATCATCCTCGATGAAGCGGTGTCGGCGCTCGACAAGTCGGTCGAGGCCCAGGTTCTCAACCTGCTCATGGATCTCAAGGACAGCCTCGGCCTGACCTACCTCTTCATCAGCCACGATCTTCATGTGGTGCGCTACATCTCCGACCGGGTACTCGTGATGTACCTCGGCGAAGCGGTGGAGACCGGCCCTTCGGAGCGCCTGTTTCTGCAACCCGCCCACCCCTACACCGCAGCGCTCCTTGCCTCGATGCCGAGCATGGACCCGGATCAGCGCACCCGCGAGGCCCCGTTGAGCGGAGACCCACCCAATCCGATCGACCCGCCGAGCGGTTGCCGCTTTCATACCCGCTGCAGCCACCGTGTGGGTGCATGTGCACAAGCGGTGCCGGCGCTCGTGCCGGTGGCACAGGTGTTGGAGCATCGCGCCGCCTGCCATATCCATCATCCGCGCTCCGAACATCCGCTGAGTTCCGAGGCATTGCTCCGACGCCAGGCGCCCGACCGCGCGCACCGGCTGGACTGAGCGCGGGATGCATGCAATGAGTCGGGCGCTCGAGATCAGGAACCTGGAGGTGCGCTTCGGACGCCCACCTCGGCAGGTGGCTGCGGTGAACGACGTGAGCCTGCAACTCGCAGCCGGCCAGACCCTTGCGCTGATCGGCGAGTCGGGCTCCGGCAAGAGCGTGACGCTGCGCGCAATCCTGCGGCTGCACTCCCCGCGCTCGAGCACGACGCGCGGCAGTATCCGGGTTGGTGCGCACGATGTGATGACCCTCTCGCCGAGGGCACTTGCGGACTTTCGCGGCGCAGTGGCCGCAATGGTCTTCCAGGAGCCGCTGCTGGCGCTCGACCCGGTGTAT
>VGHO01000208.1 GCA_016868175.1 Betaproteobacteria bacterium | reverse complement strand
AGAGCTCAAGTCAGGACAGAACCGGCGAAGGCCGGTCTCTACCGTTGCCATATGGGCGAGCAAGTGCAGATCCGCAACCTTGCGCCAGATCTCGGCTCGCTGGTACTGCGCTTTCGCGGTAGCGACACCTTGCTCTTTGCGGTCGACACCGAAAGCGGCGCTGTGCGCTATGAGGACAGGCGCTCCGGGCTCACCTGGATCAAGATTCCCGGCAAGTCGATGCTGCTCGACTCCCGCTTGGGCGAACCGCTGGCCAACGACTGCATGCTTTGAGGAGCGATGACTGCACAGGCGGTCACACGGCCGAGAAGCCGATTTCCCGAAACGCTGCAAAGGAATCCCATGGGAGCGCATATCTCCAACGTCCGACCCGAGCCCGACAAGGTGCTCGTGGACATCGCCGACTATGTCTGCGACTACAACATCGAAAGCGACCTCGCCTACACCACCGCCCGCAACTGCCTGATCGACACCCTCGGGTGCGGGCTCGAAGCGCTCGAGTATCCGGCCTGCACCAAGCTCCTGGGTCCGATCGTTCCCGGAACCGTGGTGCCGCAGGGTGCCAAGGTGCCCGGCACACAGTTTCAACTCGACCCTGTGCAGGCAGCGTTCAACATCGGCACGATGATCCGCTGGCTCGACTTCAACGACACCTGGCTTGCGGCGGAATGGGGCCACCCCTCGGACAACCTCGGCGGGATCCTCGCCACCGCCGATTGGCTCTCGCGCAGTGCCATCGCCGCGGGAAGGCCTCCCCTGCTGATGCGCGACGTGCTCACCGCGATGATCAAGGCCCACGAGATCCAGGGCTGCCTCGCCCTCGAGAACTCCTTCAACAAGGTGGGCCTGGATCATGTGGTGCTGGTGAAGGTGGCCTCGACCGCCGTGGTTGCCGGCATGCTCGGCCTGAGCCGCGATGAAATCATCAACGCGATATCGCTCGCCTGGGTGGACGGCCAGTCCTTGCGCACCTACCGCCATGCCCCCAACACCGGCTCGCGCAAGAGTTGGGCAGCTGGCGACGCCACCAGCCGCGCGGTGCGCCTCGCACTGATTGCGCGCACCGGGGAAATGGGGTATCCATCGGTGCTGAGTGCAAAAACCTGGGGCTTCTACGATGTGCTCTTCAAGGGGCGGCCCTTTGCCTTCCAGCGACCGTATGGCAGCTATGTGATGGAGCATGTGCTCTTCAAGATCGCATTTCCTGCCGAATTCCATTCACAGACCGCAGTGGAATGCGCCATGGACGTCCACCGCAAGCTGGCCGAAAGCGGCCGGTCCCCGGACGACATCGAGCACATCACGATCCGCACTCATGAGGCTTGCATCCGCATCATCGACAAGAAAGGGCCTCTCAACAACCCTGCCGACCGCGACCACTGCATCCAGTACATGGTTGCAGTGCCGATCCTGATGGGCCGTCTCACCGCTGCCGACTACGAGGACGCTGTGGCGGCCGATCCGCGTATCGATGCCTTGCGCGAACGCATCACCTGCGTCGAGGACCCCACGTTTACTGCGGACTACCACGACCCCGACAAGCGCTCGATCGCCAATGCACTCACGGTGCATTTCAGGGACGGAAGCCGGCTCGACGAGATTGTTTGCGAGTTTCCGATCGGTCACAAGCGCCGGCGCGCCGAGGGCATCCCGCTGCTCGAGGCCAAATTCCGTACCAATCTTGCGCGCCGTTTCCCGGCCAGGCAGCAGCACGCGATTCTGGAAGTGTCGCTGCTGCAGCACAAGCTCGAGTCCACCCCGGTGCCCACCTACCTCGACCTCTACCAGATCTGAAACCTCACCTGTCCGACCAGGAAAAGGAGACACCCGTGAACCAACCCTTCGATACGCTCAGATCCTTCCGCTACGGATCCCGCACCGGATACCTCCACTCGCTCGCCGCACTGGGGGAGGCCCTCAACAAGGACCTCTCGGCGCTGCCGGTGTCGATCCGCATCGTTCTCGAAGCGGTCCTGCGGCACTGCGACGGCAAGAAGGTCACTGCCCAGCATGTGCGGGCGCTTGCGAACTGGAAGCCGAAGGCCAGGCGCACTGCGGAGATCCCCTTTGTGGTCGCGCGGGTTGTGCTGCAGGACTTCACCGGTGTGCCGTTGCTCGCCGACCTCGCCGCGATGCGCAATGTGGCCGCCGACATGGGGAAGGACCCCAAGACGATCGAGCCGCTGGTGCCGGTGGATCTGGTGGTGGACCACTCGGTCATGATCGATCACTTCGGCAGCCCCAAGGCGCTGGATCTCAACATGAAACTCGAGTTCTCCCGCAACCGCGAACGCTACCAGTTCATGAAGTGGGGCATGAACGCCTTCGACACCTTCGGCGTGGTCCCCCCCGGCTTCGGCATCGTGCATCAGGTCAATCTGGAGTATCTGGCTCGCGGCGTTCACCGCAAGACCGAGGGCAAGAAGACGCTCTTCTACCCTGACACCCTGGTGGGTACCGACAGCCACACCACGATGATCAACGGCATCGGTGTGGTCGGCTGGGGCGTGGGAGGTATCGAGGCGGAAGCCGGCATGCTCGGGCAACCGGTGTACTTCCTCACGCCCGACGTGATCGGCGTGGAGCTCACCGGCGTCTTGCGTGAGGGCGTGACGGCAACCGACCTGGTGCTCACCATCACCGAAATGCTGCGCAAGGAAAAGGTGGTGGGCAAATTCGTGGAGTTCTGCGGCGAGGGTACCCGTTCACTTTCACTTCCCGACCGGGCCACCATTGCCAACATGGCGCCGGAGTACGGTGCCACGATGGGCTTTTTCCCCGTCGATGAAAAGACCGTCGGATACTTCCGCAATACCGGTCGCAGCAAGGATGAGGTGTCAGCGTTCGAAGCCTACTTCAAGGCGCAGGGGCTCTTCGGGATCCCCGACGCCGCAGGCATCCAGTACACCAAACTCCTCAAACTCGACCTGCGCACGGTCATACCCTCGCTCGCCGGTCCGAAGCGTCCGCAGGACCGCATCGAAATCGGCAAGGTCAAGTCGAATTTCGTGGAACTCTTCAGCAAGCCAACCGCAGAGAACGGTTTCAACCAGACCCCCGACCGTCTCGAGCGCAGCGTGGAAGCGGGGAAGGTGACGATTCGCAACGGCGACGTCCTGATCGCCGCGATCACCTCGTGCACCAACACCTCCAACCCCGGCGTACTGCTCGCTGCGGGCCTGCTTGCCAGGAAGGCGGTCGAGGCGGGGCTCAAGGTGCCCAGACACGTCAAGACCTCGCTCGCGCCGGGATCGCGGGTGGTCACCGAATACCTCGAGCGGGCTGGTCTTCTTCCCTACCTCGAGAAACTCGGCTTTGCGGTTGCCGCCTACGGCTGCACAACCTGCATCGGTAACGCAGGCGACCTCGCCCCGGAGATCAACGAGGCCATCACCCGCGAGGATCTGATCTGCGCTGCGGTGCTCTCTGGCAACCGCAACTTCGAAGCCCGGATCCACCCCAACCTCAAGGCGAATTTCCTGGCTTCGCCGCCACTGGTGGTGGCCTATGCGATTGCGGGCAACGTCACGCGCGACCTGATGACCGAAGCGCTTGGCAAGGGCAAGGGCGGAAAGGATATCTACCTCGGAGACATCTGGCCGCATTCCGACGAGGTGGAGAAGCTGATGAAGTTCGCGATGAATCCGGAGGTATTCCGCGAGAACTATGCGCAGGTCAGGGACAACCCGGGCAAGCTCTGGGAAAAGATCAAGGGTGTCAAGGCACAGGTCTACAACTGGCCTCAGTCCACCTACATTGCGAGGCCTCCCTTCTTCGAGGACTTCGGCATGCAGGGCGCGGGACAAAGCAGCGTGATACGCGGCGCTCGCGCGCTGGGGCTTTTTGGTGACTCGATCACAACCGACCATATTTCGCCGGCCGGCTCGATCAAGGAAAGTTCACCCGCCGGGCAGTGGCTGCTCGCCCATGGGGTGGGCAAAGCCGACTTCAACAGCTACGGGTCGCGCCGCGGCAACCACGAGGTGATGATGCGTGGCACCTTTGCCAACGTGCGTATCAAGAACCTGATGATTCCGCCGCGCGAAGATGGCTCCAGGGTGGAGGGGGGGATCACCCTGCACCAGCCTGGGGGGGAAACCTTGTCGATCTACGACGCCGCCATGCGCTACACCGCCGAGGGCACCCCCACCGTGATCTTCGGGGGCGAGGAATACGGCACCGGGTCGTCGCGCGACTGGGCCGCCAAGGGCACGCAACTGCTTGGCGTCAAGGCGGTGGTTGCACGCAGTTTCGAGCGGATCCACCGCTCGAATCTCGTGGGAATGGGCGTGCTCCCTCTGCAGTTCAAGGGGGCCGACTCCTGGCAAAGCCTGGGGATCCGCGGCAACGAGACCTTCGATCTCGAAGTACCCGTTCAGCTCAAGCCTCAGCAAGACATCACCCTCGTGATCCACCGGAGCGACGCAAGCCGCACCGAGGTGCAGTTGCTCTCGAGAATCGATACCGCGATCGAGGTGGACTACTACCTGCACGGCGGAATCCTTCCCTTCGTGCTGCGCGAACTCCTCGCGGCGGCCTGAGTGTGAACATCGCCGCAGCCTCAGCATGAACCTCGCCGACTACAGCGCACACGCGTTGCTCGCGCTCTACCGGAGTGGTGGGGCATCGCCGCTCGAAGCAACCCGCGCGTGTCTCGACCGAATCGCCCA
>VGHO01000207.1 GCA_016868175.1 Betaproteobacteria bacterium | reverse complement strand
AACGGCGCCGGGAAGACCACGTCGATCGGCAAGCTCGCGCGCCATGTGCAGCGGGAGGGTAAGACAGTGCTCCTTGCCGCTGGCGATACCTTCAGGGCAGCAGCCCGAGAGCAGCTCACGATCTGGGGCCAGCGCAACGGGGTCGACGTGATTGCACAGCAGGGCGGCGACCCAGCCGCAGTAGCCTTCGATGCAGTCAGCGCAGGCAAGGCCCGGCGCTCGGGCGTCGTGATGATCGACACCGCGGGAAGACTTCCGACCCAAGCCCATCTGATGGAGGAGTTGCGCAAGATCCGCAAGGTGATTGGCAAGGCGATGCCGGAGGCTCCGCATGAGTCGCTCCTTATCCTGGATGGAAACACCGGGCAAAACATGCTGCACCAGTTCAAGGCTTTTCACGAGGTGGCCGAACTGACCGGACTTGTTGTAACCAAGCTCGACGGCACCGCCAAAGGCGGCGCGCTGCTTGCACTCGCCCATCAGGTTCGCGAAAGACCGCTACCGGTGTACTTCATTGGCATCGGTGAGGGACTCGACGACCTGCAGCCCTTTCGCGCAGAGGAGTTCGCCTCGGCCCTGCTCGACCAAGGCTGAACCCCAGGCTGCGAGGACCGTCGGGCCAAGCCAGTACCCCGTGATCCACGGCGCTGAGGCAGTGAAGTCGGCCTTGTGTGCAGCACCGGCGGGCAGCGCCGGAGCCAGACCGGAGACCGCCTTGAGCGCCATGCCGGTGTATTCGCAACAGCCTGAAGGGGTTGTTAGCACTCTCGCTGCTTGAGTGCTAAGATCTTTCCTGGATACGATCTACCGTTGGCGTTGAGGAACCAGCCGTTCAGAGTGCAAGGGTGGCATTTGGCGCCCACTGAGCTTCGATCGTCGGTGATTGGCGGGATCCACACTGCGGACCTGCAAGCCTTGGTGAATCGTCAGAGCAATTGTGTGTTTTCCTAGGGAGATGACCAGCATGAACCAAGCCCTCGCAATCGCCCCCCGGTCGGGTGCGCCTGCCTTGCCAGCGATCGGCAACATTGATGCCTACATTTCTGCTGTCAACCGGCTACCGATGCTGTCGCACGAGCGCGAGACCGAACTCGGTCGACGGCTACGTGATGAGGGCAACCTCGATGCAGCCCGCGAACTGATCCTGTCGCACCTTCGACTGGTTGTCTCAACGGCCAGACAGTACCTTGGCTATGGCTTGCCGCACGCCGACCTGATCCAGGAGGGTAATGTCGGGCTGATGAAGGCGGTCAAGCGCTTCGATCCGGAACGGGGCGTGCGACTCGTGTCGTTTGCAGTACACTGGATCAAGGCCGAGATCCATGAGTACATCCTGCGTAACTGGCGCATGGTGAAGGTTGCCACAACCAAGGCACAGCGCAAGCTCTTCTTCAATCTGCGCTCGCAGAAGCAGGATCTGGAGAAATCTGCCGGCAGCCAACTCAACCCGGCCGAGGTCCGCTCGATTGCCGAGCGACTCAACGTGAGAGAGGCCGACGTTCTCGAAATGGATATGCGGCTGAGCGGACAGGAACTCGCGCTCGACCCTGGGGCGAACGAAGACGACGAGTCCTTTACCCCTATTGCCTATCTGGCAGCGCCAACCGGAGATCCCGCGCAACGGCTGATCGCCCAGGAACGTGACTGGCTCGAAAGTGAGGGGCTGGGGCAGGCGATCGCTCAGCTGGATCCGCGGAGTCAGCGCATCATCCGCAGTCGCTGGCTTGCGAAGGATCCCCAGAAAACGCTCACCCTGCACGACCTGGCCGAAGAGTTCGGTGTATCGGCGGAAAGGATCCGCCAGGTCGAGGTGAAGGCTTTGCAGCGGCTGCGCCAATTGCTCGCCGTCTACACCTGAGCACAGCCGCGGCAAGCGATCCGCTTCGTGCTTACTCCCGCCTTCCAAACCCACACCTCCAAACCCACACCTCCAAGACCCGCACCTCCAAGACCCGCGCCATCCGAACCTGCGCCTCCCAGACCAGCGCCTCCAAAGCCCGCGGCTCCCAGGCCTGGGCCTCCCAGATCCGCGGCTCCCAGGCCTGCGTCTGAAGGCTGGTGCTGTTCAGCAGGCAGCAACCCGGGGTTTCCTTGTCAGCCTCTCAAGCCCCCGGTGCAGCAGCCTTGGCGCTCGTGTTCAACGCCTTTGTATGGGGGCTGTCCTGGTGGCCCTTCCGCCTGCTCGACGAGCGAGGCCTTCACCCCTTATGGGCAAGTTGCCTGATCTCGGCCTTGTGCGGGCTCGTCGTGATGGTCACTCGCTGGGGAAATCTCTCCCCAACGCCTGGGCATCGTGAAGGGCTCTTCGCACTTGCGGTGGCCTGCGGATTCACCAACGCTGCGTTCAACTGGGGGATCACGGTTGGCGAGGTTGTACGGGTGGTTCTGCTCTTTTATCTGATGCCGATCTGGTCGCTGATCGCAGCCCGACTGCTCTTGAAGGAACGAATCCAGCCGCGAGGCGTGCTCCAGATTGCTCTTGCGCTCTGCGGCGCGATGCTGGTGCTTGCGAAGCCGGAACAGGAAGCGCAATCGGCGCAAGAGGTCGAGACGCGATGGAGTGTGGCCCAAGTACCGCTCGACACCGGTCATCACTGGCTGAACACCCAGAGAAGCTGGTTCGAGGGTCTTGGCGACTGGATGTATCCCCCCGGCGTCTGGTTCGGGAACCTCGGCGACTGGCTCGGCCTGGTCGGAGGGGTTGCCTTTGCACTCACCAACGTGCTGCTTCGTCGCCACCGCGAGGCGCCTCCGGCGAGTCGCGCGCTTGCGATGTTTGCGGGTGGGGCCATTGTTCCGGCGTTGATCGCGCTGCTCCCCCTGAGCCCGGTTACACATCTTCCGGCGGCATCGTGGCACTGGGGAGGCCCGCTGCTTGCTTTGGCGCTTGCCTTTCTTGCAGCCAATCTTGCGCTTCAGTTCGGGGCTGCCCGCCTTCCGGCAAGGCTAACCGCGCTGATCATGCTTTCGGAGCTCGTCTTTGCAGTGGGCTCCGCAATCTGGATTGGCAACGAAACCCTGACTGCGGTCACGGTACTTGGAGCCAGCCTGATCGTGGCTGCCACACTCTGGGGCTTGGTCGACGTCCGCAAACACGCGCATTCGGCAGCCTGAATGGGCCCATGTGTCACAGGAAGAAGGGAACCCGATGAGCCTGAGTGAACCCTGGTCGATTGAACTCACCCGCATCGACGGCACTCCGGAACGGCTTCAGCAATACCGGGGCAAGGTATTGCTGGTGGTCAATCTGGCAAGCCAGTGCGGGTTCACACCGCAATACAGCGGATTGCAGTCGCTGCACAGCCGTTTCGGGGATCGTGGTCTGGGTGTTCTTGGTTTCCCCTGCAACCAGTTTGGCGGACAGGAACCCGGCGATGCGGCAACGATCATGGGTTTCTGCGAATCGCGCTATGCGGTTCGTTTCCCGATCTTTGCCAAGACCGAGGTCAACGGTGCCACCGCGCATCCATTGTTTCAGTGGCTCAAGCGCACTGCGCCTGGCTTGCTCGGCACCGAAGGCATCAAGTGGAATTTCACCAAGTTTCTTGTGAGTCGCGACGCAAGCGAGATCAAGCGCTATGCGCCCACCGACAGCCCTGAGTCGATGACAGGCGAAGTCGAGCGGATGCTCGCACTACGCGGTTGACTCTGTCGTCAACGACCACCATCGCGCGGGCGATCGCACGGGCGGCGGTCGCACGGGCGGCGGTCGCACGGACGATCTCGCGCAGGACCAGGCCCTCAGAGCTGTGCGAGGTCGGCCGCCAACGCCTGCGCGCCCTGAGCATGGCGCACGTAGAGGCGCAAAGCTCCGCGCCCATCAAAGACGAAGCTTGCTGCGGTATGGTCGATACTGTAGTGGGTGCTCGAGGTCGATCCGGTGCGCTCGTAGTACACCCGGAACGACTTCGCAGCTCGCCGGGTGTCTTCCTCGCTGCCCCGCAAGGCAATGAAGCTTGGGTGGAATGCTTTCACATAAGCCTCGAGCATCGCCGGCTGGTCGCGAACAGGATCGAGCGTCACGAAAGCCACCTGCACCTGATCGGCTCTTTCTGCCGGCAGGAGCTTGAGGGCTTCTGCGGCCTCCTGAAGCGTTGTCGGACACACGTCGGGGCACTGGGTGAAGCCAAAGAACACAAGGAGCGTCTTTCCCCTGTAGTCAGCCAGGGTGCGCACACTGCCGCTCGCATCGGCGAGGCCGAGTTCCGGCTTGAGCGAAGACCCGGTGACGTCGGCATGGAAGAACTTTGGGCCTTTGGCAACGGCGCCGGAAGAGCTCGCGGCTGCCGACAACCCGGCCCTTTCAGTCTTGCCGTTGGCTGCAACCGATGGGCCAGCCGCCTGCTGGGCATCCTTGCAACCCACAAGAGCCAAGACCAGCCCGCAAAAGCCAAGCGCAGGGAGCACACGGCCCCAACTTTGGCAAAAGGCGCTGCACACGGTTCGTGCAGACCAGCCCCTCACTTGGTGAAAAACCCCGCGGAGGCCCTGCGCCGAGCCGCTCAGGCGGTGAAAGACGGCGCTGGGGTGTCGCACTTCAACGGTTGAGGAGGCCCGAGACCCGCAGGTAATGATCCGCAAGAAGCGCCCCAAAGAGCCAGGCGAGATGCCAGATCGAGTAGCGGAACAGCTGTCGGGACAACGCGTCGGTGTAGTTGCGGTAGAGTTTCCAGGCGAGCAAGACGAACCAGGCGTTGAGCAGGCCCGATGCCAGGAGATAGAGGGTGCCGCTCATC
>VGHO01000206.1 GCA_016868175.1 Betaproteobacteria bacterium | reverse complement strand
GGAGTTCGATATCGGCTGGTTCTACATTCGCATACTCTCAGCGCTCGGGCTTGCCACGGTCCATCGTGTGTCGAGGCAGCCCAGATTCCAGCTGCCTTGCGAGCAGATCGACGCGCGCGCGCTCCACGCGGTGATTGCCAACCGCTACGACATGATGGCAGCGTGTGCCCGATCGATCCGCATCGCCAAGCGCGCAAAGTCGGTTGACGCGGTGGAGGCGCTCACTGCAATGCGCACCGAACTCGCTGCGCTCTGGGAGCGTTCCTCCCTCACCGTCGAGCAACTTGTGGCACGTTTCGAGGACTGGTGCCGTCGCGCAGAGGAAAGCGGAATTGCAGCCCTGCACGAACTTTCGCTCAGGGCGCGCAGCTACGTCTGAGCCGCTGCAACCACGGGCCTGCCATGCCAACTTCCAGTCCAAACGCATCCCAGCGCGCCTCCTCGGAGCGCACCGCAAACGTGCTGCTCACCGACCAGCCGATGGCGCAGCTTGTGGACCAGCCGATGGAGCAGCTGGTCGAGCAGCCGATGGAGCAGCCGATGGAGCAGCCGATGGAGCAGCCGATGGAGCAGCCTGCTGAAGCCCCCGGGGGCTCTCCGCCCTATCAGTGGCTCGATGTGCCGTTTTTTGCGCCTGCCACCCCGGAGATCGCGCTCGCGGGCCAGATCGCCCCCGAACAGATGGCGTCGATCAAGTCGGCGGGCTTCGCAAGCGTGATCAACAATCGACCGGATTTCGAGGGCGGCCCACAGCAGCCAAGCAGCGAGGCGATGCGCCGGGCTGCAGAAGCAAGTGGCCTGCGCTATGTGCATCAGCCTGTTGTTTCGTCGAGCATGACGAGGGCTGACGCGGAGCGTTTTCACCAACTGCTGGGCGAACTTCCCAAGCCGGTTCTTGCCTTCTGTCGCACCGGCACCCGGTGCGCGCACTTGCTGCGGGGCTGAACCAGCCCATTGCGCCCCATCAGCCCACTTCGCCCCACCAGCCCACTGCGCCCTACCGGCCAGCCTCACCGCCCCGGTTTGCTGAGCCGAGTGGCCCGGGGGATTCGGCTTTCCACTACTTGAGTTTGGTTTCCTTGTAAGGCACATGTTTGCGCGCTACCGGGTCGTACTTCCTGATCTCCATCTTGCCGGGCGTTGTGCGTTTGTTCTTATCGGTGGTGTAGAAGTGGCCAGTGCCCGCGGTGGATTCGAGCTTGATCTTTTCGCGCATGGTGTTGCCTTTCTAGCGTGGATCCGCTTCAGGCCCGACTTGCCGCAAAGGCTGGCGAACCCGATGGGTGAATGCGGTGGATTCGATGCGTGCCCGGTCAGGCAACTTCGCCCCTGGCGCGCAAGTCTGCGAGCACCACCTCGAGTCCCTTCTTGTCGATCAGACGAAGCCCTGCGCTCGAAAGCCGCAAGCGCACCCAGCGTTTTTCGCTCTCCAACCAGAACTTGCGACGGTGCAAGTTGGGGAGGAATCGCCGCTTGGTTTTGTTGTTGGCGTGCGAGACATTGTGTCCCGACATGGGGGCTTTCCCCGTGACCTGACAAACGCGTGCCATATGAACCTCAAGATGGTGTGGCGATGAGGGGCCGGAAGATCTCGGGGGAAGCCCGAAGCGTTCCACTGTGCCATGATCGCTGTGCCGTGGTTCAATCAGAATCTTTAACCCGGCCAACCACCCCTCGCCACGAAGACCGTGGCACCCATACAACCGGATCATACAGGATCCATTGCGAGGATAGCCCGTTTCCTTCCGTCTCCCCAGCCCGAGTTCGCGCGCATCGGCCCCCTGCGGCTCCCCGTCAACGACGCGCAGGTGGTATCCAGCCACGTTGCGCGAAGGACAGGCATCGGCTTCCCGCAACGATCCAGTGGTCGAGCAACTCAATGTCGACCAGATGGAGCGCCGAGGCGGTGGCATCAGTGAGCATGCGATCCGGGACGCTTGCCTCGAAGGCGCCCGAAGGGTGGTTGTGTGCAAGGATCACGGCGGTGGCGTTGCGCAGCAGGGCCCTGCGGACAATCTCCCGGGGGTAGACCGCTGTCTGATTGATGGTGCCGCGAAACATCTCCTCGGCGCAGATCAACTGAAAGCGTGCATTGAGAAAAAGTACTGCAAAGCATTCGACCGCCCGATCGCGAATCCAGAGCTTGAGGAACTGTTCAACCTTCTGGGTGTTGTTGAGCAAGTCCGACTCGCGGAGTTCCTCTCCGAGCGACCGCCGAACCAGCTCGGAGGCGGCGCGCAGTCCCGGATGACGGATCAGCAATTGCCGCAACGAACCCGCGCGTTCGAGTTCAACACAAGCGTGCCGAAGACGCCTTGCGGAGGCGCCGCGACAATTCCCGGTTTGCGGTTTGCGCAAGCCTTGCGACGTGATGCAGCGGGCAATGAGTTCCAGATCGCTGAGATCGAGGTCGCCGGGATCGAGCTCGCTGCCGTGGGCATCGTTGCGTTTGAGCTCGCTGCCGTGGGCATCGTTGCGTTTGAGCTCGCTGCCGTGGGCATCGTTGCGGTTGAGGTCGCTGCCTTGGGCATCGTTGCGCTCGAGGTGGCGAGCTTCGGTGACCCAACGCTTCGGGGCCTCGATCCGGAAGCCAGGGGTTTCGGATTTCCAGCGGGCCGAGCCGGAAGAGGAACTCCAGAACCTCGAGGGTGCCTCAACGCGCGTATCGAGCCTCGAGGTGCTGCAGTGGTCAAAGGTGTTCTGCATGGACTTAAACTCCGGAAGTTGGAAGGTGGGGTCACGCCTGTGATGCGCGCTGCACAACCAGGTAAAGCTGCGACGGCAGGCTTCCGATCGGCGCAGGAGGCGCTCAACATCGAGTTGTGGAGGCTTTGGTGCTGCCCGTGGTCCAGCAAGATTCCTTTCTCACGCTCCACTACCGGATCAGTCTTGCCGACGGGCAAAAGCCTGTCATCGACACTTTTGCCGAGCGCCCGGCAACGTTGCAGATGGGTACCGGACAACTCGCCCAGCTGCTCGAGTCGAACTTGCTCGGGTTGAAGGAGGGAGAGCGACGTCTCTTCAGGCTGAACGCTGGGGAGGCTTTTGGGCCGAGAAACCCGGAGTTGTTGCAGCGGATTCGCCGGGACCTCTTCGATAGGCATGCCGGGCGGGAGGAGTCGTTTGTCCCTGGCGATCCGATCGATTTTCCACGTCCCGACGGTGGCCGTTATGCGGGTGTGCTCAAGGAGATGCACCCAGACCATGTCTTGGTGGACTTCAACCATCCGCTTGCCGGAAAGGCAATCGACTTCGAGGTGGAGGTGATCAGTGTCCTCTAGTGCGGGTCCCTCGGCAGGTTCCTTTGAGCTGGTCCTGGCGCAGCCGCGCGGGTTTTGTGCGGGCGTGGATCGTGCGATCGACATCGTGGAACGGGCCCTTGCCCAGTTTGGTGCGCCGATCTACGTGCGCCATGAAATCGTCCACAACCGGCATGTGGTGGCTTCGCTCCAGGAGCGGGGTGCAGTGTTTGTTGAGGACCTGCGTGTGGTGCCAGGCGGGAGTACTGTCGTCTTTTCGGCGCACGGAGTGTCGCGGGCAGTGCGGCAGGAGGCCGCGCAGCTCGGGCTGCATGTGTTCGACGCAACCTGCCCGCTTGTCACCAAAGTGCATGTTGAGGTGAGCAAGCTTCGTCGGGAGGGTTTTGAGTTGCTCATGATCGGCCATGCCGGCCACCCTGAGGTGGAGGGCACGATGGGTCAGAGCGACACAGGTATCCACCTCGTGGAGTCGATCGACGATGTGGAGCGACTGTCGGTGGTGGATCCGGAGCGGCTCGCCTACGTGACCCAGACCACGCTTTCGGTGGATGATTGCGCCGAGATTGTTGCCGCGCTGCGCCGGCGTTTCCCCAGGATCGCTGAGCCGAAAAAGCAGGATATCTGCTATGCCACCCAGAATCGTCAGGACGCGGTGAAGTTCATGGCGCCGAAATGCGATCTGGTGCTCGTGGTGGGCTCGGCCAACAGCTCCAACAGCAACCGGCTGCGCGAGGTGGCCGAAAAGATGGGCTGCGAGGCAAAGCTCGTGGAGAACCTCCAGGCGGTTGACCCCCAGTGGGTGAAGGGTCGTCGACGCGTCGGCGTGACCGCAGGGGCCTCGGCTCCCGAGTCGCTTGTCCAGGAACTCGTGCACGGGTTGGGCCAACTCGGCGCAAGCAGGGTCTCGGTGCTCGATGGGGTTACCGAGACCGTGAGCTTTCCACTTCCGAAGGGTTTGGGAGGCTCGGGGAATCGCTCAAGGGGAAGCTTGCAGGAGCCAACCGCAGGCGATGCGTTGCGCGATGTTGGGTAAACTCCTCACTCCGCCGCTTTAGCTCAGTCGGTAGAGCAGCTCCTTCGTAAGGAGAAGGTCGGGAGTTCGAGTCCCCCAAGCGGCACCGAAATCAACAGCTTAGCGCATTTCCGTAGTAAAGTCAAGTGTATACTACGACAGACTCGATGAGCTGCGCCATGGAAGAGCAAAAGCTTGTCCGTCCGCGGTTGTTGCAGGAACGCAACGGATGAAGACCCAATGAGTCACGCTATGGGAGAGCGAAAGCGTGTTCATAGGACCGTACCGAAAAAAGACTCACTTCGGACGCTCGGAAAAGGTTATCCCGACAAGTTGACGTTGTTTCAACTTGATGCGTCACCGTATTGGTGGGTGCGATATTTCACACAAGGCAAGATCGTCAAGAAGACCACGAAGACAACGGATCTTCGTGTTGCGAAGGAATTTGCTAAGAACTTCTACACAGACATTCTGTTGCG
>VGHO01000205.1 GCA_016868175.1 Betaproteobacteria bacterium | reverse complement strand
CGGGAGGGGCCCCGGCCGCAGAATTGCCGCCTGAAGACAGCAGCGGCGACACCATCCGGCATCGGGCGATGGTCTGCCACTACCCGGGCGACCGCCACCAGATACGTCTTGCCGCCACGATCTTTGCGCTCACCCAGGCCTTGCTGCTCGTGAACGGATTGCATCCCCCCGGATAGGCCTCGCAGCGGCTGCGATGCGCGGCCGGATCAGGTGCGCAGGGCCCGGCAAGTCAACCTGGGTCGCGTCCGGGCCTTCCGGGGGCCAGGCCCTTTGGCGCCAGGTCCTCTGGCGCCAGGTATTTTGGCGCCAGGTCTGTTGGCGCCGGGTCTGTTGTTTCATCCCCCATTCATCCGGAAGACTGATTGTTCATACAGTATTCCTGTAGAATCATCCCTGGCGCTTCACCCCGTCCACAACCACTGAAGGAACACTCATGGAAGACAGCAAGCAGAAGGCTGAACGTGCCAAGGCCTTGTCGGCCGCTCTCACCCAGATCGAAAAGCAGTTCGGCAAAGGCTCGGTCATGCGCATGACCGACAAGGACATTGAAAACGATCTCGAAGTCGTCTCCACCGGATCGCTTGGGCTCGACCTTGCGCTCGGCGTGGGCGGACTGCCCCGCGGCCGGGTGGTGGAGATCTACGGTCCGGAGTCTTCGGGAAAGACCACGCTCACGCTCCAGGTGATCGCCGAGATGCAAAAGATCGGCGGCACCTGCGCCTTTATCGATGCCGAACATGCGCTTGATGCGCAATATGCCCAAAAGCTCGGGGTCAACCTGTCCGAGTTGCTCATTTCGCAGCCCGACACCGGCGAGCAGGCCCTCGAGATTGCCGACGCGCTGGTGCGATCAGGTTCGGTCGACCTGATCGTGATCGATTCGGTTGCTGCGCTCACGCCAAAAGCCGAAATCGAAGGCGAAATGGGCGACTCGCTCCCCGGCCTTCAGGCGCGCCTGATGAGCCAGGCGCTGCGCAAACTCACCGGCACGATCAAGCGCACCAACACGCTGGTCATCTTCATTAATCAGATCCGGATGAAGATCGGCGTGATGTTCGGCAACCCCGAAACCACCACCGGCGGCAATGCGCTCAAGTTCTACGCCTCGGTACGGCTCGATATCCGCCGTACCGGTTCGATCAAGAAGGGCGACGAGGTGATCGGCAGCGAAACCAAAGTGAAGGTGGTGAAAAACAAGGTTGCCCCGCCGTTCCGGCAGGCCGACTTCGACATCCTCTACGGCGAGGGAATCTCGCGCGAGGGTGAGATTCTCGACCTTGCCTCGGAGGCCAGCATCATCGACAAGAGCGGTGCGTGGTACGCCTACTCGGGCGACCGGATCGGTCAGGGCAAGGACAACGCCCGCGAGTTCCTCAAGGAACACCCGGTCATGGCCCTGGAAATCGAAAACCGGGTGCGCGCGCACTTCGGTGTCGCTGGCCGCGGCGGCCCCGGTGCCCCCGGTGCGTCCGGCGCGCCTGGTGCACCAACTGCCTGAATCCGGGCTGTTAGGGCTCCCTGTTTTCCCGCCCGCCGCGCAGGGATCTGCCGGCGGGCCGCGCACGACAACTGCCGGCAGGTGATGCATGAACCTTGGCAAGAACTTCCCCTCCTCGCAAGCCGCAGACCCGGGCGAGCCGTCTGCCCGGCTCAACAACCAGCTTCTCGAGCGCGCACTTCGCTTGCTTGCACGGCGCGAACATTCCCGCTTCGAACTGTCGCGCAAGCTCGCCCGGCATGCGCGATCCCGCGATGAACTCAACGCAGTGCTTGCAGAACTTGAGTCCCGGCACTACCTGTCGGAGGAGCGCTTTGCTGAAAGCCTCGTTCGCAAACACGCCGAAAAGTATGGCGATGCGTTCATTCGCCATAGCCTCAGGCAGCACCAGCTCCCCGAAGCACTGATCGCAGACGCTTCGGCCAGCCTCAAGCAAACCGAAGAGGCACGTGCGAGGGCGCTCTGGGAGCGACGTTTCTCAGGTGTGTCCACCGATCCCGGGGAGCGCCTGCGCCAGATGCGATTCCTGGCCGATCGCGGGTTTCCGCACGACCTTATCCGGCGCATCGTGCGCGACGACTGAGGATCCCGCAGGCGCGACCGGCGATGGGCAGCGCCCTAGAAACCGCCGCCCAGACGGCGCCGCCCAGACGGCGCCGCCCAGACAGCGCCGCCCCGGACCAGCCAAAGCCGGATATCTCGCGCCCCTCGCTGCGTGGTACCATCCGCCCACTTTATTCCGTGACGCAAGCAGGGACAATCGCATGAAAATCCACGAGTATCAGGGCAAGGCGTTGCTTCGTCTCTTCCATGTACCCGTTCCTGAGGGCAAACCGGCCTTCAGCGTGGATGAGGCGGTAGCGGTTGCCGAGGAGCTCGGGGGCCCGGTCTGGGTGGTCAAGGCCCAGATCCATGCCGGCGGGCGTGGCAAGGGCGGCGGGGTGAAACTTGCGCGCTCGCTGGGCGAAGTGCGAAGCCATGCCGAACAGATCCTTGGAATGCAACTCGTCACGCACCAGACAGGCACTGCTGGTCAGAAAGTGCGTCGCTTGCTGATCGAGGAGGGCGCCAACATCCGCAAGGAATACTACGTTGGCATTGTCACCGACCGGGTGTCGCAGAAGATCTGCGTGATGGCCTCCTCCGAGGGGGGGATGGATATCGAGAAAGTGGCCCACGACACCCCGGAAAGAATCCTGAAGTCCTACGTGGAGCCGTCCGAGGGGCTGGCCGAGGAGCAGGCTGTTGCCCTGGCACGGGGTATCGGCATTCCCGAGGACTCGGTTGGGCAGGCGGTGGATGTGCTGCGCAAACTCTACCAGGCCTATTTCGAGACCGACGCTTCGCTTGCGGAGATCAACCCCTTGATTCTCACCGCTTCGGGCGATGTGCGCGCGCTAGATGCGAAGTTCAATTTCGACAGCAACGCGCTCTACCGCCATCCCGAAATCGTTGCCTTCCGCGACCTCGACGAAGAGGATCCGGCCGAGATCCGCGCGAGCGAGTTCGATCTCGCCTATATCCAGCTCGACGGCAACATCGGCTGTCTGGTCAACGGGGCAGGACTTGCCATGGCCACGATGGACACCATCAAGCTCTTTGGTGGCGAACCGGCCAACTTCCTCGACGTGGGAGGCGGCGCCACCACCGAGAAGGTCACCGAAGCCTTCAAGATCATGCTCGACAACCCCAAGCTCAAGGCGATTCTCGTGAACATCTTCGGCGGGATCATGCGCTGCGATGTGATCGCGGAAGGTGTGGTTGCAGCGTGCCGTGCGGTGAGTCTTTCGGTGCCCCTGGTGGTGCGGATGAAGGGCACCAATGAGGACCTCGGCAAACAGATCCTCAAGGACTCCGGGCTGCCCATCATCGCTGCAGACAGCATGGCCGAGGCCGCCGAGAAGGTCGTGGCTGCCGCGCTGGCCCACGGTGCGTCCTGACCCGCCCACCCGTTTTCAACCGAGGCCGATTCAATGAGCATCCTCATCAACCGCACCACGCGGGTCATCACCCAGGGCATCACCGGGAAGACTGGTCAGTTTCACACGCGGATGTGTCGCGATTACGCCGATGGCAAGCAGTGCTTCGTGGCCGGGGTCAACCCGAAGAAGGCGGGCGAGGATTTCGAGGGAATTCCGATTTTCGCAAGCGTGAAGGCCGCCAGGGAGGCGACCGGTGCGACCGTATCGGTGATTTACGTGCCTCCTGCGGGCGCGGCAGCCGCGATCTGGGAGGCGGTTGAGGCTGATCTCGATCTCGCAGTGTGCATCACCGAGGGCATCCCGGTGCGCGACATGCTCGAGGTGCGCAACCGCATGAAACGCGCGAACTGCCGCACCTTGCTCCTTGGTCCGAATTGTCCCGGTCTGATCACCCCCGAAGAGATCAAGATCGGGATCATGCCAGGCCATATCCACCGCAAGGGAAGGATCGGCGTGGTGTCGCGCTCGGGCACCCTCACCTACGAGGCGGTGGGGCAGGTTAGCGATCTCGGGCTGGGACAGTCGTCGGCGGTGGGGATTGGCGGAGACCCGATCAACGGACTCAAGCATCTCGATGTGCTCAAACTCTTCAACGACGATCCCGAGACCGATGCCGTGATCATGATCGGCGAGATCGGCGGGCCCGACGAAGTCAACGCGGCGCGCTGGGCGAAAGACCACATGAAAAAACCGATCGTAGGCTTCATCGCAGGCGTCACCGCGCCTGCCGGAAAGCGGATGGGACACGCCGGGGCGCTGATTTCCGGAGGCGACGATACCGCGCAGGCCAAGCTCGATATCCTCGAGGCCTGCGGAATCCGCACCACCAAAAACCCCTCGGAGATGGCCAAGCTGCTGCGCAAGGTGATGTGAGTCGCTGCGCCCGCTGGCTGGACGATTCAGGGCGGTTCGAACCGGCGGCTGGGAGAAGTGCGGATCCACCCGCTACAGTTCGGATCCATCCGCTACAGTGCGGATCGATGAAACCCGATTCGGTTGAGGCAGGAAAGCAATGATTTCTGGAACGAAGGATCGACGATGGGCGAGTTGAGGGAGCGGGTTCGCAGGGGGCTCGACATATCGCGCGGCTCGGAGGTGCGCGAGGGAATGTCGTTGCTCGCCTACCTGAGCCTTCTGGGGTTTTCCGGCGTGGCGGCTGCCCTGCTTGCGCGCTGGCTGCTTCAGGCTTGATCGTCTTCTCAGGCTGCGCCAGTGAGCACCCCCGTGAACCGAGTCTGGATGTGTCTGATCTGCGGGTGGCTCTACAACGAGGCCGAGGGTCTTCC
>VGHO01000204.1 GCA_016868175.1 Betaproteobacteria bacterium | reverse complement strand
AAGCGCTGCTTCCAAGTAGGCTGCCATGTCCTCTTCGGTGATCAAGTGCTCGGCAGGATCCCAGATGCGTGTCTTGGTTTTGGGCATGGTCACTACTCCTTAAAATCTTTTGCCAAGGCCTTGGCGTAGCGGATGTCCTTGTCCTGCGTGGACTTGTCTCCTCCGGCCAGCAAGACAATCACGACCTCGCTGCGCTGGATGAAATAGATTCGGTATCCGGGCCCGTGATCAACCTTCAGTTCCGACACGCCATCGCCCACCGGCTTGGCATCGCCGCCGAACAGCGCGTTCATGTCCTTGCGAAAGATAGAATGACTCAGGCAGGCGATTGCACTCGGTCGGCAGAGCAGTCGTCGCATCTCCCATACAAAATGATTTCGTGATCTTCGACCTTAAAGCCTGAAGGTGCTAGGCGGTCTAGATTACCCGGGCAAGCCTCGAGATCAAAAACCCGTTCGCACTGACGACACTGGAAATGATGATGGTGAGCGCGACTTGCTAGCTCATAGCGTGGATTCTGCCCTGGCAGCACGACCGCCTTGATGCTGCCTTCGTCTTGCAGCGTTTTGATGTTTCGGTAAACCGTCGCCAGAGATAGCCGAGGCACCACCTCCGTAGCCAGAGCCAAGACCTCATGGGCTAGCAACGGACGATGAGCGCCAACGATCACGTCGTAGATGGCTTGATGCTGTCGAGTTTTTCGTTCCATATCAATCCAAAGTTTTCGCCCTTCAAGAGCTCCTCTTGGGTAGGTGGTATTGTGCCGATTTATTAATGAGAATAGAATATCATTAGTAATAAAGGGTACCGTCGCCTTTTACCCGCCAACTGTCCCGCAGGAGCACATCATGAGTCTTGTCCCCGTCACTATCCTCACTGGCTTTCTTGGCAGTGGCAAGACCACGCTGCTCAACCGCATCCTCAAAGAACAGCACGGCCACCGCATTGCCGTGATCGAAAACGAGTTCGGCGAAGCCGGCATCGACAACGAACTGCTGGTGCAGGACCGCGACGAGCAGATCGTCGAGATGAACAACGGCTGCATCTGCTGCACGGTGCGCGGCGACCTGGTGCGCATCCTGGGCGAGCTGCACGCCAAGAAGCAGGCCGGCCAGCTGAACTTCGACCGCGTGATTATTGAGACTACCGGCCTGGCGGACCCGGCACCAGTGGCGCAAACATTCTTCGTTGATGAAGACATCGGCCAGCAGTACCTGCTGGACGCCATAGTGACGATGGTCGACGCCAAGCACGCGCCCGAGCAACTGGACGAGCACCACGAGGCGCAGGAGCAGGTGGGCTTCGCCGACCGCATCTTCATCACCAAGACCGACGTGGTGCAGCCCAACGACGTGGCGCAGCTGCGCCAGCGGCTGGTGAAGATGAACCCGCGCGCCAAGATCGGCGAGGCAAAACATGGCGTCGCAGCCATCGACGACCTGCTGGACATCCGCGGCTTCAACCTCAACGCCATCCTCGAGATCGAGCCTGACTTCCTCACCGATGTGGACCATGAACACGATGACGACGTGACCTCGTTCGTGTTCCGCGAGAGCCGGCCGTTAGATCTCGAGCGGCTGGAGGACTTCCTCGGCGCCATCGTTCAGGTCTATGGCACGAAGCTGATGCGCTACAAGGGCGTGCTCAACATCAAAGGCATTGACAAGCGCGTCGTCTTCCAGGGCGTGCACATGCTGATGGGCTCGGATGCGGGCGCGGCCTGGAAGCCTGGCGAGAAGCGCGAGTCCAAGATGGTGTTCATCGGGCGCGACATGCCCAAGGACGTGCTACTGGATGGACTGGCGCAGTGCGTGGCCGGGGGTGCAAGACCCAAGCAAGTACCGGAGCGCTGAGACCTTGGCCCACCCGATCCCAAAGCTGCCGTCTGGACGGCAACGCCCTGCCTGCCCACGCTGGGCCACGACGCTGGGCGTGCCCCTTGTGCTGGCGATCCAAAGCGGCCAACCGTTGGCCCAGCCTGCTCAAGCCTCGGATCCCAACCAGGCCGCGCTGCCGCGCGTGACCATCGTCGGCGAACGCGAGCAGCCCGCCTTGCAGCAGCCGGCCGGCTCGGCCTCTCGTCTTGGCCTGACCGTGCGTGAAACGCCCGCATCCATCAACATCCTTCCGCAGGAGCTGCTGCGCGAGCGCGGGGCGCGCACTGTCACCGAGGCAGCCCAGGCCGCAACAGGCGTGACTGCAGGCGACTTTCCCGCCGAGCCGGCCAACTTCTCGATGCGCGGCTTTGCCAACAGCCAGATCAACACGCTGTACAACGGGCTGAAGATCGGCCCGCCCAACATGACCTCGCGCGTGATGGACGTGGGCAATCTCGAGCGCATCGAATTCCTGAAGGGGCCTGCATCGCTGATGTCGGGAGAGGGCGCATCGGGCGGCGCGGTCAACTTCGTCACGCGGCAGCCACACCGGGGCAAGCCGCAGCACGAAGTCAACCTGTCCGCAGGGTCATTCGGCGCCGTGCGCAGCGGATTCGGGTCGGGCGGCACCACGTCGGTGGACAGCCTGGACTACCGCATTGACCTGAACCGCTCGGCAGGCAAGGGCTTCATCGCCGATACCCGGCACGAAAACTGGCATTTCTCAGGTGGGCTGGACTGGTATGCCCAGCCGGGTTTGAAGATGTTCGGCGCAGTGGAGTTCAAGAAGGACAACAGCAGTGCCTACTGGGGCACGCCGCTGGTGTCAGCCGCAGCCCCTGGCATCCAGGCTCAATCGGGCGTGGTGTCGGGCACCTACGTGTCGGGCTTCAACGGCAGCGACCTGGGCGCCGTGACCATCGATCGCCGCACGCTGCGCACTAACTACAACGTGCTGGACAACCGCAACAAGGCAGACGAGCAGTGGTTTCGCCTGGGTGCCGACTGGCAGGCCAATAAAGCCTTGACCCTGCGCACGCAGTTCTACCACTTCAGTGCTGACCGGGAGTGGTTCAACAACGAAGTAACGGCCTTCAACGCCGGCACCGGGCTGGTGGATCGCGAGCGCTTCTACGTGGCCCATGACCAGACCACTGTCGGCAGCAAGACCGAACTGCAGTGGGACACGCCTGTTGGCGGCCTGAGCAACCGCCTGGTGGCGGCGCTCGAGTGGGCCGATACCCGGTTCGAGCGGCCCGGATCGGCCAACTTTCCCGGGGACAGCGTGAGCCTGGTTGACCCCCAGCGTGGTAACTTCGGCCTGCTGACCACGCAGCGACAAACATCGGACATCAGCAACCTGGCGCTGGCCCTGGAAAATCGGCTGGTGCTGCGCCCCGGCCTGGCACTGATCGCCGGACTGCGACACGAGTCGATTGCCCTGGACCGCAGTTCGGCCAACGCCGCAGGTGTTCAGCGCACGGGTTTTCCGTTCAGCAAGACCTGGCGGCCAACGACCGGCCGGCTGGGCCTGACGTGGGACGCGGCGCCGGAGCTGAAGATCTATGGCCAATACGCCACGGCCGCCGACGTGGCCGCGAACAACCTCTTCCTGTTGCGCGCCAATCAGCCGCTGGACCTGACCCGCACCCGCAGCTTGGAGGTGGGTGTCAAGCAGAGCTTCTGGGCACAGCGCGGCGAATGGACGCTGGCGCAGTACGACATCGTTCGCAGCAACGTCTATGCGGCGCAAGGGGGGCAGGCATTGGCGCTGGCAGGGCAACAGGTTTCGCGCGGTGCCGAGTTGTCAGCGTCTTTGCGCACCGCGCAGGCCTGGCGTGTCTGGGGCAACCTGGCGCTCAACCGCACGCGCTATGAAGACTATGCCAGCCCTGGTGGCTCGCTCAGCGGCCACACACCGCCCAATGCGCCCAGGCTGGTGGCCAACGCGGGCGCCACCTACCGTTGGGGTGGCGAGTGGCCGGTGGAGCTGTCAGGCTCGGTGCGCCGCGTCGGTGAACGCTTCCACAGCGATGCCAACACGGTGAGGTTGGCCGCTTACACCGTGGCAGATGCAGCCGTGACCATGGAGCTACAGCCCAGCACCCGCCTGAGTCTGCGCGTGCGCAACCTCACAGACCGGACCTACGCCGTCTGGAGCGACCCGTTCTATCCCGACCAGGTTCTGCTCGGCGCACCACGCAGCCTGGAGTTGTCTCTGGGTCTAAAGTTCTGAGGAACACATGGCCTGCGCATCTGTACGGTTGGACCGGGTGGGCCTGCGCACCTCGCAAGGTGTGGCCCTGTTGCAGGGCATCGAGATGGTTGTGGCTGCCGGCCAGCGCTGTGCCGTTGTCGGGCCCAATGGCGCGGGCAAGAGCAGCTTGCTCGGGGTCATCAGCGGGCGCTTGCAACCGACGGCAGGGCTAGTCCATGTGGGCGATGTGCCGGGGCTGGCGCAAGGGCATGTCGGTGTGCTCGGGCACCCGTCTGGGCATCCGTCCCGGCACCTGCATCAGGTGGCGATAGTGGGTCAGACCGAACAGGTCTACCTGCGCTTGACCGTGCACGACTACGTGGGGCTGGGCCGCGTGCCCCACCAAGGACGTAGCTCGAACGCTCGCCACCAGGAGGTGGTTGCTCATTCGCTGGCGCTGTGCCATCTGCGCGGCACGGCGCAGCGCGGGCTGCACACCTTGTCAGGCGGCGAGCGGCAGCGTGCTCACCTGGCGCGTGCACTGGCGCAAGAGCCAGCGCTGCTGCTACTGGACGAACCGACCAATCACCTTGACCTGCGGGCCCGTGTCGAGCTGCTGGATCTCGTGCGCGGTCTGGGCATCACGGTGGTGGCAGCGCTGCATGAACTGTCGCTAGTGGCTGGATTCGCCGACCACATGGTGGTGTTGAACGGTGGCCGCGTGGTCGGGCAAGGTTCTCCGGCAGAAACCATGACGGCAGCCTTGGTGGCGGAAGTCTTCGGCATGGCCC
>VGHO01000203.1 GCA_016868175.1 Betaproteobacteria bacterium | reverse complement strand
CTCGCTTGCCGAACAGGTGCGCGGACCGGTCAGCACCACGAGCCGTTCAAGACCAAGGGATGCAAGGGGGTGGGGATCGGCAAACAGGTAGGCAAACTCGGCCTCGGGCTGGCGCTCGTTGTAGACGAGGCGGGTGAAGACCTCGCCATAGAGGCGTTGGCCCCCCATCGCGCTTGCCACCTGGCGCGTGATATCCACCCGCCCGCCGCCGTTGTAGCGCAGATCGAGCACCAGGTCCTTCACCTGCGCCCGCTGCAACTCCTGCAGGACCAAGGCGAGCGGCTGGCGCGCAGTATCGATGAAATCCTTCAGAAACACATATCCCGCCCGGTTTCCGTTGGCGCTGCTCCAGAGCGCATCGGCCTTGAAGTCGAGCACCGAGGTAATCGGGTAGAGGTCCGCGCGAAGCACCACACGACGAAGCGACACGCCGCGCCGCACCTCCAGCACCAGTTCGTCGCCTGCCTGGTTGGCCACGAGAGGGCTGAAGTCCCGCGCCTCCTTCCAGCTCTTGGCACTGCGACCCTGCATGGTCTCCACAACGTCCCCGCGCGCAAGTCCCTCAGTTGCTGCCGGCGACAAGGGTTCGATCCAGCGGATCCGCAGCGGCAGCGGATCGTTGTCCTGCCCGGCCACCGACACCCCGTAGCCAAGCGCGTAGCCCTCGTCGAAGTAGAGGTTCGTCCGCGCAGTGTCGCTCACATAGCTCCAGCGGTCTGCAGGCGCCTTGTCGTTGCCGCGGAATCGGAGCGCTTCGAAACTCGCCAGCATTGCACCGACATCCGGGACTCCGGGAGCCGTGGTGCTTTCCGGGAATCGAAACGACTCCGGAATCGCGCCTGACCAGAAATACCAGTCGCGCATCCAGCCAAGCAGCCCTGCCTGCTGCAGCCCAACGGAACAGTCCCCGGATTGCAACGGCAACTGCTCGCCCGCGGGAGGGCGCGAGGGGGAACCTCCGTCGGAACAAGCCCCGAGGGCGACGAGCAAGAGGAGCAAGAAGAGCGTGAAGCAACGCGCGCGCACAGCGCAGTTCCAGTGCACGCGGATTGTGCCGCGCACGCAGCGCTCAGGCGGCCCTGCGCAGTTCGCGATGCTTCATCGCCTGCCACGCCAGAACCATCAGGAGGCAGAGCAGCCCCAGGGGTACGCTGTAGGGAAACCGGAAGATCAGCGCAACGCCGGCAAAGGCAAGGAACACGCGCTCAGCGGCCCCAAGCCGATGCAGCAGCCAGCCCTGAAATGCGCCCGACATTGCAAGCACGCCAAGCGCTGTGGTGCCGGTGACGAGGAGGATCGATCCGGGGTCGGCCTGCGAAAGCGCCTTGAGCGAACCCATCAGCAGCAAACCCTGCCCCTGGGGGTCGAGCACGAACACGAAGGGTACGAGGAAGGCGGGTAGCGTGTACTTCCAGCTCTGCAGCGTGGTGCGGTAAGGGTCGCCCCCGGTAATGGCGGCAGCGGCAAAGGGCGACAGCGCCGTGGGCGGGGACACCTCGGAAAGCACCGCGTAGTAGAAGATGAACATGTGCGCAGCGAAGTCGGGCACTCCGAGCTTGATCATGGCCGGCGCCGCAACCACTGCGCAAATGATGTAGGAGGCGGTGACAGGTACTGCCAGGCCCACCACCCACACGATGAGCGCGGTGTAGATGGCTGTGAGCAGAAGCGATCCGTCGGCGTAGGCGATCACGATCCCGCTGAACTTCAGCCCGAGCCCGGTGAGGGTCACGGTGCCCACGATCAGTCCGGCGCACGCGCAGGTGACTGCCACGCCGAGCGTGCCCACCGCCCCTCCCTGCAGGGCCTTCACGAGCCCGCTGTCGAGAACGGACTGCCCGAAGCGATGCAGCCCCGAGGCGGCATTGCGCAAGGCGGAAGGCCTGGCGGCAGAGGAAGGGCGACCATGGGTGGACTGGGAGCCAACCGGAGCACCGCGATCGCGAGAGGACCAGGGATCGCCCCAGGAGGATCGGGGATCGCCGCGGGAGGACCGGGGATCACCGCAGGAGGACCGGGGATCGCCGCCTTCGGGAGGAGCGCGCAAGGAAAGGAGATCGCGCGGGATGAGGCTGGTGTCGGCGCGCAGCAGGCTGGTGAGGAAGGACACGCCAGTGGCGTAGAGCACCGACATCGTGGGCGAGAACCCCATCAACATGAACGCCACGATGGAGATCAGCGAAAGGAAGTGAAACCAGTAGCGTGCTGCAAGCGTGCCCATGCGTTCCACCGCAGCGAAGCTTGCTTCCTTCATGCCGTACTTGCGCGCGTCGATCTCCACCATGATGAAGAGCGAGGCGTAGTAGAGCAGCGTGGGGATGCACGCCATGAGCAACACATCGAGGTAGGCAATCTTGAGAAATTCGGCGATCAGGAAGGCAGCAGCGCCCAGCACCGGGGGCGAGATGATCGCCCCGAGGCCTCCAGCGGCGAGCAAGCCACCCGCAGCATTGCGCTCGTAGCCCGCCTTGGCAAGCATTGGGTGCGCAACCGATCCGATCGTGACCGTGGTGGCCACTCCGGAACCCGAGGGGCCTCCGAGCAGGAACGACGACAACACCACCGTCCGGCCAACTCCGGTGGGTTTCCCCCCCATCGCGGCAAAAGAGAAGTCGATGAAGAATTTTCCGGCGCCCGAGTATTGGAGAAAGGCGCCGAAGATCGAAAAGAGCACGATCAGCGTGGCGGATACGTCAACCGCCACGCCGAAGATCCCTTCGAGCGTCATGAACATATGTCCGACGAGCCTTCCAAGGTCGTAGCCCTTGTGGGTCCATGGCTGCGGGAAGTACTCCCCGAGGAGTGCGTAGCCGAGGAAGCAGCCGGTTACCACCACGAGAACCCATCCACCGGTGCGGCGCACTGCCTCGAGGATCAGTGCGATGAGGACCACACCCCAGAAGATGTCGAGCGGCAGGGGCATTGTGTTGCGGTCGGTGAAATCGTCGCCACCCTGCGCCATGTACCACACGATGCACAGCGGAAGCAGTGCAAGCGCCACGTCCCAGAACCGAAGTCGATCGCGGAAGCGGCGCGCAAGCGGAAACATCAGGAACACGAGGCTGAGCACCATCGCCACATGGAGGGTGCGCATCAATTGCGTGGGGACGATCTCATAGGCGGCGTAGAGGTGGAATACCGACATCCCCACCGCAAGCACCACCAGGAGCCTGTGCGTCCAACCCTTCAGGCGATGGGACGCACCCTCCTCCTGCTCGATGTACTTCTCGAGCTTTGCATCGAGATCGCTCAAGTCGACCTCAGTCGAGCTTCACGCCCTTTTCCTCCAGGTACTTGCGTGCCCCGGGATGGAAAGCCACCGGCGTTGCTGCGGATTTCTGATTCTCGAGCCTGATGTTGGCCGCCTCCTTGTGCACTGCGATCAGATCCTCGCGCTGCTCGATGATCGTCTTCACGATGGCGTAGGCCTGCGCGTCGCTCATCTTGGCCGATGCCACCAGAAGGTTGGCCACCGAAGCCATCCTGTTGTCGGCAGGCATTCCGGCGTAGACCGTCTTGGGGATCACGTCGGTGTAATAGAGGTTGCCGTACTTCTTGTTCATCGGGGCAACGAGCTGGTCATGGTCGATGAAGCGGATCTTCACCCCCGGAGTGCTCGCCAGGTCGGTAACCGCTCCCGTGGGGAGGCCGCCCACCCAGAAGAATGCATCGATCTTGCGATCCTTGATCGCATTCACCGATTCCGCAACGCCGAGCCGCTCGCGCTTGAGATCGCGATCCTTGTCGAGCCCGGCCGCCTCGATCAGGCGGAACGCCATCACCTCGGTGGCGCTGCCCGGAGAGCCTGTGGAGACGCGCTTACCCTTGAGATCGGCAAAGCTCGCGATACTGTTTCCCTCCACGGTCACCACATGCATGCGGTTGGGGTAGAGCACAAGCAGCGTCTTCGCTTCGATCTTCCCGGTGGCCTTGAACTTGTCGGCACCGTCAATCGCGTCCTTTGCGGCATCGGCCATCGTCATGCCGATGTAGGGTTTGCCGCTGGCGATCAGTTTGAGGTTGTCGACCGAGCCGCCGGTCACCTCGGCGGTTGCCGCCATGCCCGGAATATGCTTCGAGAGCGCCGCCGCAATGCCGCCGCCAAGCGGGTAATACACGCCCCCGGTGCCGCCGGTACCGATCGAGAGACTCGATTGCGCCTGCGCCTGCGCAAGGCCGGCTGCAAGTCCGAAGGCTGCGGTTGCGGCGATGAGACCGAGGCGCGGCAAGAGCCGTTTCAAGGGTTGCATGATCATGGTCTGGATCTCCTGGAAGTTTTGGTCATGACTGCGTGCGCTCCAGCGGCTTTGCGCAGGAAACGTGCAGACCCGAAAGCATACTTGGTGCCCGGGCGCGCGAGGCGAGACCCTCCACCGCCACAGGGGTGGTGGTGTCTTCCGATGTCGTGGCCGATGTGCTGGCCGATGACCGGGCCGATGACCTGGCCGACGTCCTGGCTAATGTGCTGGCCGATGTTCTGGCGGGCGTCCTGGCCGGCGGTGCGGACCTGCTCTGCGCGCAGGGCAGAAGACGCGCCGCTCAGCGCGAGAAACGCACTGGCCGCTGGTTGAGTGGTTGCACCGGGCGAGCGTTCATGCCCACCAGCCTCAGAAAAATACTCGCCTGATCACCGCGGATTTTCACCGGTTGTTGAAAGACGGTCCACAGCACGCCTTCGGTGCAGGGCGGCGTGGTGAGCGACCCCATGAACTGGAAGTGGCCGCGCTCGGAGGGAAGAAGCTGCGCAAGGTCGAGCAGCGCCGACTTCGGGCTGAGGGCTTCACCTTTCTCGAGCGGCAGATGGGACCAGAGCAAATCCATCACCGGGTTGACGCCGCCCGCATCGAGCAAGACCCCCACCACCGCCAGTCGGCCCTCGCGGCTC
>VGHO01000202.1 GCA_016868175.1 Betaproteobacteria bacterium | reverse complement strand
TGCTCCCTCACCAAATCGTGGCGCAGTGCTGTCCTGGCGTCAACGGTGCGGCGTTGAGCGGACCCAGTTTCGCCCAGGAGGTTGCGGCCGGACTTCCGGTGGCGCTGGTGGCTGCATCGCGAAGTCGCGCCTGCATCGACGTAGTCCGGGAGGCGGCCCACCACAGTGCCTGCCGCATCTATGCGAGCGGGGATCTCATCGGTGTCGAGCTCGGCGGCGCCTTGAAGAACGTGATGGCGATCGCAGCCGGCGTGAGCGACGGGCTTGGCATGGGCAACAACGCCCGCGCGGCATTGCTCACCCGGGGACTCGCGGAGATTGCGCGGCTCGGTCGCTGCCTCGGCGCTTCGCCTCAAACCTTCATGGGGCTGAGCGGACACGGAGACTTGCTGCTCACGGCCACGGGTGACCTCTCGCGAAATCGCCAGGTGGGGATGCGCCTGGCCCAGGGCGAGTCGTTGCTTTCCATCCTCGCCTCGCTTGGGCATGTTGCCGAGGGCGTTCCAGGGGCAGCCACAGCGCTTAGCCTGGCGGTCCGTCACAAAGTCGACATGCCAATCACGCAGGCTGTTTACGAATTGCTGTCTGGAACTTGCTCCCCAAGGCAGGCGCTCGAGGCCCTGCTCGCGCGCGGGTCCCGTATGGAAAGCGAATAGGTCGAGCCCTTGTCGATCCAGTGGAACCGAAGTTGGTCGGCTCCAGGTCCACCAGCCCGGCTCATCATCAACGCCGCCCCGAAGGCCAACCTGCGACCCTCCAACTCCGAAGGTCACATCGCAACCCTCCAGCCCCGAAGGCTAAACCGCAACTCTGCAGCTCCAGAGGCCAAACCAATACCCCAAGACCTGAAGCCCAAACCATGATCAACCCCGACACCTCGTTGACGTCCGCTGTACAGGTTCGAGCAACTGCCCATGCCCAGCCCAGCCCCTCCACGCTTACGATGCCTTCAGCACCCGCTCTCACGGTGTTTTGCGGCTCGCGGCACGGCATCGACCCCCGCTTTGCCGAAGAAGCGAGCTCCTTCGGTCGCTGGATCGCCGCCCAGCGCTGGAGACTGGTCTACGGGGGTGGCAACGTGGGCCTCATGGGCGAACTCGCGCGCGCCGCGCTTCACGGCGGTGGCGACGTGCTCGGCATCATCCCGGAGTCGCTCATGCGGCGGGAGGTCGGGCTCGAAGGAATCAGCCGCCTCGAGGTTGTTTCCGACATGTCGATCCGCAAGCAGAGGCTGATCGACGAAGGTGATGCCTTTGTTGTGTTGCCGGGTGGCCTGGGAACGCTGGATGAGTTTTTCGAGGTGGCAACCCTTCTGCAACTTGGCTACCACAGCAAGCCGATCATCGTGTTCAACCGGGATGGATTCTGGTCGCCACTGCTGGGGACGGTGCAAACGCTCATTCGCCAGGGCTTTGTCGCGCAACGCGAGTACGACGCCTGGCATGTGGTGAACGAACTCGAAGCGCTACAGGCTCTTTGCCTGCAACTGATGCCGAAACACTCAGAGGCCTGACCCCTGCTCGCTGCTCCGTCCGCGGCCCCGCTCATGACCCTGCTCTCGGCAGGCCCGCCCAATCAACTCATCGGATCCCGATTTGACGCCACGCTTCGTAGACACCGATCGCCACAGCGTTCGAAAGATTCAGGCTGCGGCTGTGTTCGAGCATCGGCAGCCGCAGCCAGCGGGGAGTGCCGATCGAATCAAGGATGCTCGCTGGAACCCCGGAGGTTTCCGAACCGAAAACCAGGTAGGCGTTGGATGCAATCTGCTGCTCGAAAAGGCTCCGCCTGGCCTTGGTGGTGAAGGCGAAAAGTTGCTGCGGACACTCCGACGCCACGAAGCTTTCCCAGCCGCAGTGAACTTTGAGCCGGGCAAACTCATGGTAATCGAGCCCTGCACGACGCATCTTGGCATGGTCGAGCGGAAAACCAAGGGGCTCGATCAGGTGAAGCGACGCCCCCGTGTTGGCGCAAAGTCGGATGACGTTACCGGTGTTCGGGGGTATCTCGGGCTGCACCAGAACCACATGCACGCTGACCGGATCGGACGGATGGGCCCGCCGGGTCTCGGACAAGGCATCAGCGGTGTTTGCGGAGTCGCGCCCGTCGCGGCTCTGAGGTGCGGGTTTGCTAGCCATCGGAACAGGGAACCATCATCACCAGAGGAGGGAGGGCAGCGGGTGTAGACGCAGCTGAAGGGGCAAAGGAAGCGGAACAGAGCGTAACGAACGCAGAAGTAGCTGAGGTAGCAGAGGTAGTACGTTTAGCAGAAGTAGTACGTGTAGCAGAGGAAGTAGGGGTAATAGGGGTAGCGGAGGAAGGAGAAGAGGGAAGAGAGAAGAGAGGGAGAAGAGGGCGGAGCAGGTGAAGCCGGAGAAGCGCGGGGCGAGGGGGGAGAGCCCATGAACTGGTCACGAAGGTTTTCCAATCATTCCAAGCTTAGCGTTGCCCGGGTTTTTGGCTCCCCTCTGGCTTGCATTTGCTGGCTTGCCCGGCCGGCACGCAGATTTCGAAGGAGATGCCGCTTCGGATTTCGCGGACAGGAAGGCCAACCTGTTGAAAGCTCGCTTCATCAGCCACGGCGCATCAGTGTCACAACTTCGATGCGTGACACGCCGGCGCGCCGGAGCACCCGGCACGCCGCAGCTAGGGTTTCTCCGGTCGTCATCACATCATCCAGGAGCGTCACTACGGTCGCCGGTGCGTCGTGTCTTCGGCCTCGCTCGGCTCCGCCCTGCGGGACTTCCCCGGGTCTTTCTCGTGGGACACCCCCGGGTCTTTCTCGCCGGACACCCCCGAGACTTCGCTGCAGGGCTGACCCGTCACCGCCGTTGGCCGCATGCAGATAGAAACCTGCGTCCGACTCCTGGGGCGAAGCTGGCAGCGTTCCATGCTGGCTCCCGAACTCCGGGGCCACAACGTCCCCCGACCGTGCAGCGCGGCGACGCGCGGCAGCACCGAGCGCGGACTGGCGACTTTTTCGGTCGGATCGACGCAACCACTCGCGCTCCAGGCTCAGTGAGGGGCAGCCGGCCGAGCCGTTATGGTTCGCGCCAAGGCAGCTTCGCTGTCGGCTCGACGACGCCTCAAGCCAGCCTCGCGCGATCTGTTCGACCGGGTTGTAGCCCCTCTCCCGCAGGCGGGCAGGGGTTGAGGGTATCGGGATCACAAGGCGCGGTTGCTGGTCCGTGCGGTAAGCCAGCCAGCGCCCGAGTGCCCGACAGATGTGGGGCTCGCCGCCAAACTTCGCGGCGAGAAGGAGACCGTCGAGCGGTGGTCGGTAACGCATCCCAACCCAGATTCGATCCCAGGGCGGGTTCGGCCAGGGACAATTGTGCGGACTCGGCGCGCGTTGAGGTTGCCGCAGGTACCCTGCCATCTCGGGGCGTTGCGCCGGCTGCGCGGAGTCAACGTCCGAACCTGCTGGCTGCCGGGCGCGCAGTGCAGTCAAGGGACTGCGGGCACGATGCTGATCGGCAGTCTTCGGATCAACCGGATGCGGTCGGGCGGTCTGCTGCAGAAGGCCGCAGCGGTCACATCGCGCCGGGCGTAGTCGGTCCTCACGTTCCAGGAGCGGCCCGCAGGCGTTGCACCAGTCGCCCTCGCAGCGGGTCTCGCAAAGCAGGCAACGGGATGGAAAGAGCTCTTGCAGCCAGGCGGCAGCCGTTTTTCTGAGTGCGGCATAGTAACCAGGTCCAGCATTATGGGAGTGCATGTTCGTTCCCTGGAAGAGATTCGGGCGCAGGCTGATCGTTGCGCGCGGGACCAGGCCCTGCCCAGGCCGATCGCGGAGGGTTGCGCTGGGGTGCCGTGCTCGCGGCTTGCCGCGCCAATGTCGCGCGACCCCTGCTGTGCTTTCTCGAGCGCCGTATCTCTGGGTTGCAAGGGGGCCGCGCGCAACGGGTCGGCGCTACCGGATGCGTCGTTGACACGGTGGGAG
Organism: Betaproteobacteria bacterium; assembly: GCA_016868175.1. Lineage (GTDB taxonomy): Bacteria > Pseudomonadota > Gammaproteobacteria > Burkholderiales > Burkholderiaceae_E > UBA3064. The sequence continues at coordinate 956 of VGHO01000202.1, read as the reverse complement.
GGCTTGGTCTGATGGACCCGAATGGCGTGTTGCGCCGGGATTTCGAGCTTCAACTGGGGCGACGGCAACTCCGCAGACTCGACGCCTCGTTCCTGTGGGATGAGGTAGCAGCGAGGATGCTCAACAGAATGCAGTGGGTGAGGCAGGTGCCACAGTCGGTTCTGGTCCTCGGCGACTCGCGCCTTGGCGACGCGCAGCGCCTGGCCCAGAGCTATCCGAACGCGATCGTTCTGGATTTCAGCGTAGCGCGGCAATCCCGCGTGGAAGCGCGGTTGGGCGTGGCTGAAGTGGGGCTTTTGAGGGGCGCATGGCGCGAGCTCTCGGCGCAAGCCGGGGTCCTGAGTCGGCTGAGAGAACTACTGCGCAAGCCAAAGTCTTCGGGAGTTCTCCGGCTTGCAGGCAGCCCGATGCCCTTGGGCTTGCGCGATTCGGTCGTCGACCTTCTGTGGCTGAACGGAATGCTTCACTGGTGGAGCGACTGGCCGGGCCAGTTGCGCGAATTGCGCAGGGCCGCCAGGCCCGGAGCCCTTCTGAGCTTTTCGCTTCTGGGTGTTGACAGTTTCAGCCAGCTGCGGCCCCTGGCGCCAGGGCTGATGCGCTTTCCAGACATGCACGACCTTGGCGATGCGCTGGTCCGCGCCGGGTGGGCAGAGCCCGTGGTGGACATGGAGCGCATCGATCTGAGTTGGCGCGAAGTCGATACGATGCTGAGGGACCTTCGGGCGATTGGAGGGAATTGCCTCGACGGGCGATTCGGTGGGATGCGGGGTCGCAAATGGTACGCCTCGGTCCTGCAGTCGCTCGAGACCCTGCGCAACGCCGACGGGTTGCTGCGCGTGCAACTCGAGTTGATACTGGGTCACGCCTGGCGAGCGGGCGATCCGGACAAGTCCCATGCGTGGAAGCCGGTGCGGGTGGCGCGCAAGAGTCCGGGCTAGAAGCAACCTCGAGGGCTC
>VGHO01000201.1 GCA_016868175.1 Betaproteobacteria bacterium | reverse complement strand
GCGCGTATCGGCGACATGCTCCAGGGTCGTCGTGGCCTCGTGGTGGGTGTGGCCAACGAGCACAGCATCGCCTACGGTTGCGCAGCCAAGTTGCGTGGCTTCGGGGCCGAGATTGCGCTCACCTACCAGAATGAAAAGGCACTACCGCACGTCAGGCCGCTCGCACGGCGCATCGGCGCAGAGGTGCTGCTGCCACTCGATGTGAGCCATCCGGGCAGCATCGAACAACTCTTCGTGGGTCTCAGGGAACAGTGGGGCTACCTCGACTTTCTGATCCACTCGATTGCCTTTGCGCCCAAGGGAGACCTTCATGGGCGCCTTGTGGACTGCTCGCGTGAAGGTTTCCTGCAGGCGATGCAGATCTCCTGCCACTCCTTCATCGAAATGGCGTGTCATGCCGAGAAACTCATGCGGCGCGGCGGCGCCATGGTCACGATGAGCTACTACGGTGCCGACAAGGTAGTGAACAACTACAACGTGATGGGCCCGGTGAAGGCAGCACTCGAATCCTCGGTGCGCTACCTGGCCAACGATCTTGGCGACGCTGGGATCCGCGTCTACGCAGTCTCGCCCGGTCCGCTCAAGACGCGTGCCGCGAGCGGCATCGATCACTTCGATGAACTGATCCAGACGGCGATGGAGCGCACGCCCGAGCATCGGCTGGTGGACATTGCCGAAATTGGGCGGGTGGTGGCCTTTCTGGTTGGTGCGGGCGCATCCGGGATGACCGGCGACGTGATTTTCGTGGACGCCGGACTGCACAACATGGCTTGAGCCTGGCCTCGGAGCCCCCAGGCGCGGAGCCGGCGCGATAAAGCGCCACAGCAGTGGGTCTCGAGCTCAGAGCCCCCAGGCGCGGAGCCGGCTCCTTGCATAGTCGGCTGCGCCACCGGTTTGTGCCTCACGCAGAAAACTGCGGTAGGCGGTCGCAGCCGCGTCCCGGCGTCCAAGCGCTTCGTGGTTCACGCCTTGAAGGAAGACGATACCCGGGTCGCCGGGCAGCGCCCAATCAAAGGCCAGCAATTCACTGAGCGCCGCCTCATGGCGGCGCGATCCCATGTGCAGCGACGCGAGTTGCTTCATCGCCTGCGCCTCTCCTGGATACGCCTCGCGCGCACGCTGCGCGTAGTCAAGCGCTTCGTGCTGTCGCCCTTGCGCCTGCAGGCACTGCGACATCCGCAGCAGCGCGGGGTAGTCGAGCGGGGATCCACGGAGGGCCTCACCGAAGTGAGCTTCGGCCTCGCCCGGCTTCTTGCGTGACATCAGGACCTCACCCTTCTGGCAGGCCTCGATGGTGGGCTTGATCCTGCGTAGCGGGGCAGTGCTGTCCATGAAGCGCTCGCGCCCGGCTGGCTGATTGCGCGAGGCTGCGTAGCGCTTGCTGGCTGCCTCCTGGGCAGCATCACGCCTTTCCCGGCTCATCGGGTGCGACGCAAAGAGTACAGCGAGCAGGCCAGGGTCGCGCTCCTCTTCCTTCACCAGCATCTGGTGCAGCCTCACCATGCCCTCGGCCGGGTAGCCCGCCTGAACCATGTACTGCTGTCCAAGCGCATCGGCCTCGCGTTCGTTTTCACGCGAGTAATTGGCAAGCAGTGCGCTCGCCCCTACTACAGCGCCGATCTCAACCAGCGGTGCCCATCTTGCGTCGTTGCGCGCAGCCGCAACGGCAACGGCCGCCAACGCGACCGAAGCGAGCAGGGTCTGGCCCTGGCGCTGCGCACTGTGGCGGGCGTTCACATGGCCGAGTTCATGGCCGAGCAACCCGGCGAGCTCGGACTCGTCGCGTATCTCCACCATGATGCCGCGGGTGATGCCCATTGCGCCACCAGGGAAGGTGTAGGCATTCACATGGTTCGCGTTGACGACGCGGTAGTTGTAGGGCATTGCCGGGCGGTGAACAACCTGTTGCATCCGCAACGCCACGCTGTTGAGGTAGCGCTGGACTTCCGGATCCTGATAGCCTCCAAGGTCGCGCGAAAACTGGTGTGCCGACTGCTTGCGGTCGATGGCGATCTCGCCCGCCTCGTCCAGGCCCACAAGAATCCTCTCGCCGCTCACAGGCGAGGTGGCACAACCCTGAAGCGCCGTGGCTGCTACGCTGGCGCCGAAAAGCCAAAGCAGATCGCGGCGCGCAAGTTGCTGTGATCCGATCCGCTTACTGCGCGCGTCGCAGCCGTACCTGTCGTGACGATGAGCCCCATGGGTGGGCAGGCCGAAAGCACGCGTTTTGCAAGCGCGTGCGGGGTGTTGCTCCGCATGCATGGTTCGAGATCTCACTCTGACATAGCCCGGTAATCGCCCGGTAATCGCACGGTAATCACCCAGTTATCGCCCGGAAATCGCCTCAGTTGCAGGCTCCGATCCAGCGATTGACTTCGCTCCAGGTACAACTGCAAGAAAAGGTGCAGATGGTGCTGCACGAGCGGCTGCAGGTACGCCAGCAACGCCTTGGGGAATGGTACATGCCCAGCACCGCCTTGCGGCTTCACCCAACTGTCATCCTGGCTGCCTAGACTCCATTGCGGAGTTTCCAGCAGCACAAAAGCTCGGGAGGTCAGGGATGGAACGTCGTGATTTTGTTCAGGTTGCCGGGGTTGCAGCCATTTCGCTGGGCAGCGGCTCGCTGCTTGCCCAGCAAAGCCGCGCGGTTTGCTACAACTGCCCCCCGGAGTGGGCGGACTGGGGCGGGATGCTTCGCCTTCTTGCCAAGGACTTGAATTTGCAGGTTCCCCCGGACAACAAGAATTCGGGCCAGGCGCTCGCTGCGCTGGTAGCCGAGAAGGCCAAGCCGGTAGCCGATGTGGTGTATCTGGGTGGACAGGTCGGACCGCAGGCGCGGGAGGCCGGCGTGCTCGAGGCCTTCAAGCCTTCGCGATGGAACGAGATTCCTGCCGGCCAGAAGGACCCGGAAGGTTTCTGGTTCGCGATCCACTCCGGAACACTCGGTTTTTTCGTGAACCGCACCGCGCTCGGTAAACGGCCGCTTCCAAAGGGCTGGAACGACTTGCTCAAACCCGATTACCAGGGCCTCGTTGGCTACCTCAATCCGGGAAGCGCTGCCGTGGGTCAGGTTGGTGTGATTGCGGTGAACCTTGCGCTCGGCGGTTCCTACGAGCGGCTCGACCCGGGGATCGGCTACTTCAAGAAGCTGCAGGCCAACAAGCCGATCGTGCCGACGCAAACTTCGTATGCGCGGGTACTCTCCGGAGAAATCCCGATCCTGCTCGACTACGACTTCAATGCGTACCGTGCGCAATACAAGGACGGCGCACCCACCACTTTCGTGATCCCGGAGGAAGGTAGTCTTCAACTTCCGTACGTGATGGGTCTTGTGCGAAACAGCCCCAACCCCGAGCAGGGTCGGCGTCTGCTCGACTTCGTGCTTTCGGATGCAGGTCAGCGGCACTGGGCCAACGCATTCCTGCGCCCCGTGATTGCCCAGGCAATGAGTGCAGAGGTGCGTGGGCGCTTTCTGCCCGACGAGGACTACCGTCGCGCGCAACCCGTCGATGTGGTGAGGCTGGCAGCCTCCGCAGGCACGATTGCCAAACGCTACCAGGCTGAGGTTGCCTAGTTTCCGGGGTACAGGCGGGGCCTCTGCACGCAGGGAGCGCAATGCGCACCGTGGGCTGGACCAGGGTCTTCCTCGCTCCTGCGCTCACCGTCTTCGCCGCCTTCTTTCTCGTCCCGCTCGCCCGTCTCTTCGCGGTGGGTGCAGCAGGACCTTCCGGTTGGGCCGCCTACGTGGAAGTCCTTCACAACACCCGCTATCTCCAGAGCTTCCTGTCGACTCTGGCACTCGCGGGATCGGTAACGATTTGCACGCTTTGTCTTTGTGCCGTTTGTGGGGTGTACCTGAGCAGGGCAAGCTTTGCCTTCAAACCGCTCCTCACGGCGGTTCTCACCCTTCCGCTTGCGTTTCCCGGTGTGGTGGTGGGTTTTCTTGTGATCATGCTGGGAGGACGCCAGGGCGTGGTTGCGCAGGCGGGGCAGGCACTCGGTGGCGATCCCGGCAGTGCGGTGGTGTTTGCCTACTCGATGACCGGGCTCTTCGTGGGCTACCTCTACTTCTCGATTCCCCGCAGCATGCTCACGGTGATGGCCACCGCCGACAAGCTCGACCGGGACCTCGAAGAGGCCGCTCGCACGCTCGGGGCGTCGGCTTTTGCGGTGGCGCGTGATGTGATCCTGCCCGGGATTCGGCCCGCGCTGGTTGCTTCCGGGGCCATCTGCTTTGCCACCGCGATGGGTGCCTTCGGCACTGCGTTCACACTGGCAACGAAGATCAACGTCCTGCCGATGGTGATCTACTCGGAGTTCACCTTGCAGGCCAACCTTGCGATTGCTGCGGTGTTGTCGTTGTGGCTTGGCCTGCTCACCTGGCTGGTGCTGATCCTTGCCCGAAGCGCGACCGGCTCGGCAGTGGCGGCTGCAGCGTGATGGCCCTCGCAACCACCTCCAGACTCCTGGACCGTGCTGCGCTTGGACTTACGGTCGCCCTTGCGCTCTTTCTGAGCGTTCCGGTGGTGCTCTCGATCCTCACAGGGCTGATGGTCAACCAGTTTCAGGGCTTCTCTGCAGGCTTCAGCCTGCGGTGGGTGCGGGAAGTCGTTGAGCAGTACCATGGTGCGATCCTGCTCAGCGTGTGGATCGCCACACTCACCGTGCTGATCAATCTCGTCCTCGGAACGCTTCTCGCCCACGGCCTGCGTCGGACACGCGTCCAATGGGCGCGGGCGCTCGAGGAGATGTTTGTGATGCCCGTGGCGATGCCCGGGATCTCACTCGGGCTTGCCATGATCGTGAGCTACGGTGCCCTGGGTGGATTTCGCACCCACTGGAGTTTCATTCTGGTCGGGCATGTACTCTTCACCTTGCCCTTCATGATGCGCGCAGTGCTCGCTGTGATGCAGGC
>VGHO01000200.1 GCA_016868175.1 Betaproteobacteria bacterium | reverse complement strand
CGCATACCCTTGCGCAGGCCGAGGCAGGCGTTGCAGCATCGCTGCGGATACTTCGGGTGTAGCCGTGGGCTTCATGCGCCTACTCCGCCGGCCCGAAGAGCCTCGAGCACTGCCGCATGATGCTGCTCCGACAAGGGGGTGAGTGGCAGTCGGATACCCGAAGAGATCCGACCCATCCGTTGCAGGGCCCACTTCACCGGGATCGGGTTGGCTTCAACGAAGAGTTTCAGGTGCAGGGGCAGGAGCCGCCGATGCAGGTCAAGCGCCTCGGACCAGCGTTTCGCGAGCGCGTGCTGGCACATGAGTGCCACCTCCACCGGCGCCACATTGGCAGTGACCGAAATCACCCCGACTCCGCCCATGGCCATCAGTGCGAGTGCCGAATCGTCGTTACCGCTGTAGACCGCAAAGTCCTCGGGAAGTTGCGCCAGCAGTGCCCCACCGCGCGCAATGTCGCCTGTGGCGTCCTTGAGTCCAACGATGCCGGGCACCCTGGCGAGCTGCAGCACGGTGTCGTTGGCAAGATCAGCCACGGTGCGTCCGGGAACGTTGTAGAGAATGACCGGAAGACCGCCTTCCTCGGCCACCCTCGTGAAGTGCCGAACCAATCCCTCCTGGGTTGGCCGGTTGTAGTAGGGCACCACCTGAAGCGAGGCGCTGGCCCCGATCCGGCTGGCAAAGCGGGTGAGTTCGAGCGCTTCGCGGGTGGAGTTGCTCCCGGTGCCGGCGATGATCGGAATCCGGCCCGCCGCATGCTCGACCGCCACCTCGATCAGCCGACAGTTTTCCTCATGGTCGACCGTAGGTGATTCACCGGTGGTTCCAACCGCAACGATCGCGCTCGTACCGCTCTCGACATGCCAGTCGATCAACGCACGATATCCGCCCCAGTCGATCGTACCGTCTTCAAGCATCGGCGAGACGATGGCAACGATACTTCCCTTGATCATGTGCGGTCCCCGAAAAACAAAATTCTAGCCCAGCCGCAGCCGCAGCTCACCCAACACTACGCAACCTGAATCCGGCTGCCGGATCGACGCAGGCGTCGCGCAGCGGCTTGCGGGCAACGATCCGCTGCACCCGGGCGAAGGGCTTGCCGTGTTCGTCCTCGAGTGTTCCGTCCTGATAGGCGAGGATGGCAAGGTTCGCACGCTGCGCAAGCCCGAGCAGCTCGCCGGGTTGCAACAGGAATGCAGCCCGGCTGGGCCGTCCATAGCGGGCATGGCCCTGGGCAAAAGTCTCATGAAGGAGCCAGCCTCCGGGCGCAAGCAGGCCCGCAAGCATGGCCCAACTCGCCCGGTGCAGATAGCGGGTGAGGAGGAGCGCCCCGATTCCTGGAACGCCGTCGCGACGCTGTGTGGCTTCGGCAGCCAGGCCCGGCGAGGCCCGGGACCTTACCTCGGCAGCCAAGCCCGGCGAAGTCTCTGGCGTGGCTTCGACAGCCAAGCGAAGGCGTTGCCGCCAGTAGGCCGCATCGTGGGGGGCTTCGAGATCCTCATTCACAACCCTGAGTGCGGCGGCAGTTTCCGCCTGCCTGGCGGCGCGCTCGAGGCCGCACAGCGCCTCCGCGTCCCGGTCGAGCGCAATCACCCGCCAGCCACGGGCAAGCGCAAGCGCGCTGTGCCGGCCATGGCCGCAGGCCCAGTCCACCAGCCAGGGGGCATCGGCTATGCCCGACCCATCTTCGATGAGGCAAGCGGATGCGGCGCAGGGCAGGTGCGTCGCAATCCAGTCGGATGCGCGGGCAAATGCGCTCAAAGCCTTGCCATGAGACCCATGGAGGACCTCACCTCAACCATCGTCTGTTCGGCCACCTCCGCTGCGGTCTCGCAGCCTTTCCGAAGCATCGCATCCACCGCTTCGGGATCGCGAAGGTAGGGCTCGGCACGGTGGCGGAAACGCTGCTGTTCGTCGAGCACCGCGTCGATGAGCGGTCGCTTGCAATCCATGCAGCCGATCGCCGCCGCGCGGCATCCCTCCTGAACCCAGCTGCGGACCGATGCGGGACAGTAGACCTTGTGCAGTTCCCAGACCGGACAGCGCTCCGGGTCGCCAGGATCGGTGCGGCGCACCCGCGCCGGGTCGGTGGGCATCCTGCGGATCCTGGTCTCGACCTGAGCCGGATCGTCGCGCATCGCAATTGCATTGCCGTAGCTCTTCGACATCTTGCGACCATCGACGCCCGGTAGCCTCGAAGCTTCCGTGAGCAGCGCCTGCGGCTCACGCAGGATCTGTCGTCCGCCGCCCGCGAGCCACCCCAGAAGGCGCTGGCGGTTTGCCGGATCGCAGGGAAGTTGTCCGATACGCTGCTGCGCAAGGCGCAATGCTTCATGGTCACCGCCTTCGAGCCAGGCCTGACGACCAGTGCGAAGCTCCTGGCCGAGGTTGGCGTTGATGCTGGAAAGCAAGCCCGTGATGCGTGTATCCAGATCGGTCTCGCGTCCATAGAGGTGGTTGAACCGCCGCGCCACCTCACGCGTCAGTTCCACATGCGGCACCTGGTCCTCGCCCACCGGCACCCACGCCGCCTGATACACCAGGATGTCGGCCGCCTGCAGAAGCGGATAGCCGAGAAAGCCGTAGGTGGTGAGGTCCTTATCGCTGAGATTGGCCTGCTGGTCCTTGTAGCTGGGCACCCTCTCAAGCCATCCGAGCGGGGTACACATCGAGAGCAGCAGATGCAGTTCGGCATGTTGCGGCAGTTGTGACTGCACGAAAATCACCGAGCGCTCCGGGTCGATTCCGGCAGCAAGCCAGTCGATCACCATCTCCCGGACGTTGTTGCGGATCACCTCGGGCGATGCATAGTGCGTGGTGAGCGCATGCCAGTCGGCCACGAAGAAGAAGCTGCGGTAGCGGTCCTGCAGCGCCACCCAGTTGACGAGCGCGCCGTGGTAATGGCCAAGGTGCAACGCTCCCGTCGGACGCATCCCCGAGAGCACCGCATCGCGGGTGGGCGGGTTGGGGGAAAAGTTGCCCGACGGGTGGGCGGAAAGCCTCGGGGAAAGGTTGCCCGACGGGTGGGCGGAAAGCCTCGGGGAAAGGTTGCCCGAAGCATTGCCCGAAGCATTGCCGGAAGGGTTTTCGGAAGGGTTGTCGGGATGTCTGTGATTTGCAGCACCTTCCGTGGGGCTGGCGGCGTACACGCGCGCTGCGTCGCTTGCGACACGATCGGATTCGTCCATGGTTCCTCCGCGGCTCAAGTGGTGCTACTGCAAACCAAAGACCTTCACGATCGCCTGCAGCAGCCACGAGGTGACCGGGCGCACGACCGAGCCAAGTGCCCCGGTGAAAAGAAGGAGGAGAAGAATCCACAGACCGTAGCGCTCCAGCTGCGCGTAGCGCCAGCCGATCGCGGGCGGCAGAAAAGCGCTTACCACCCGCGAGCCATCCAGGGGAGGAAGCGGCAGCAGGTTGAGCACCATCAGCGCAATGTTCACCACAACCCCTGCCACAGCCATCCGGGCCACGAAGTCGGCAAGCGGATCAACGCCCTGCGACTCCGGTACTGCGCCGAGCAGACCGCTGCCCACCGAGAGCACCACGAGCTTTGCAAGCAGGGCCCAGGCAAGCGCCATGAGCAGGTTCACCCCCGGGCCCGCCGCCGCCACCCAGGCCATGTCGCGGGTTGGATGCCGGAAATAGCGCGGATCGACCGGCACTGGTTTGGCCCACCCAAAAAGCGCAAACGCACCCATTGCGCCGCCAAGCACCAGCGTGAGACCGGGTACAAGCAGAGTACCCACCGGGTCGATGTGGCGCACCGGATTAAGCGATATCCGGCCCTGGTAGTGCGCCGTGGGGTCGCCGAGCCGCTGTGCCATCCAGCCGTGCGCTGCCTCATGCACCGTAATCGCGAGGACTACTGGCAGCGTATATACCGCAATGATCTGCAGCCAGTTGGCTTCCATCGTTTGATTGTAGGTGGGAAGCCTTACCCTTGCTCAGCCGGCCTGACCGAGCATGCGTTGCACGCTGCCGGCACCCTCACGCAGGATCTGCGGTGCCCCGGAACTCAGGTCGATCACGGTGGTGGGGACAACGCCGAAGTGCCCCGCATCGAGCAGCATTTCGGATCCGCCGGCGATGCGCGCCAGCATCTCGTCGCCATCGTGCAGCGGCAGGTCGTCGCCCGGAAGGATCAGGCTGCTGCAGATCAGCGGCTCGCCAAGCTCGCGCAGGACCGCCTGCGCAACCGGATGGTCGGGAACCCTCAGGCCCACCGTTCTTCGCGAAGGATGCCAGAGCCTGCGGGGCACCTGCCGGGTGGCGTTGAGCACGAAGGTGTAGGGGCCCGGAGTCCATGCCTTGAGAAAGCGGTAGCTTGCATTGTCGATCTGCGCATAGGTCGCGAGCGCTGAAAGGTCTGCGCAAAGCAGGGTGAGGAGGTGGCGCGCGTCGAGCTGCCGGATGCGCCGCAGGCGTTCGACCGCAGCCTTCTGATCCAAACCAGCGGCCAATACCGCGCAGGCGTCGGTGGGAAGGATGAGTACCCGCCCTTCACGCAAGCCCTCTACCGCCTGCCGCACCAGTCGCGGTTGCGGATCCAGAGGGTGCACAAACAGGCGACGCACGCTCAGCAGGCCGAGCCCCAGTGTGACCAGAGTGGTTCAACCGCATCCGGAACCAACGCAAGCCCGCCGGGGGCGGCGTGGCCCTCGTGCGGACTGTGGAAGTCGGACCCGCGGGAGGCACGCAACCCGTGCTGGCGCGCCACCGCGCTCCAGTGGCGGATCTCCTGGCGGCTGTGGCTCCCCGACACCGACTCGATGCCAACACCTCCCGCCTCCCTGAACTCCCGCAGCAGGCAGTCAACCAACAGCCCATCGAAACGGTAACGGGCCGGATGCGCAAGCACCGCAAATCCCCCTGCCCCGCGGATCCAGGCCACCGCGTCCCGGAGCCGCGCCCAGGCGTGCGGCACATCCCCGGGTCGACCATCACACAGGTAGTGCGCGAAGACTTCACGGGTATCGCAGT
>VGHO01000199.1 GCA_016868175.1 Betaproteobacteria bacterium | reverse complement strand
CGAGCCGGCCTGGCCGGCGCACAAACAGTGCTTCGCCCAGCACCCGCTCCAGTTCACGCACGTGACGGCCGAGGCTCGGTTGCGTTGCGCCCAGTAGCCGCGCTGCCTGCGTGAGCGTGCCTACCTCGTAGACGGCAACGAAGGTACGCAGCAGGTTCCAGTCGTTGAGCGCTGCGCCTGCTGGCGGTGCCAGTTCGGCCGCCGGGGCGCTCAGGCGGTTGGCTCGAGGCGCGCGAGGCATGGGCGCAGTGTGGCAAACATGAGCCACGCTGTCCACTGCGTACCCGGCAGGCCGCCTCAGGTACGCAGCACTGACTCCAGACTGCGGCGCGGACTGGGTCCGCGCGGCTCGGTGGCAAAGCCCACGCGCGAGAGCATCTGCAGGGTTGCGCCTTCGGCGCCGAGCCCCAGCGCATTGCGCAACGCCTCGCGCGGTCCGCGCATCTCGGGAAACTCCTGCAGCGCCTGCGAAAGCGGGTGCATGTCCGCGTCTGCGGCCGTGGCCAGCAAGTGGGCACGCACGTAGGCGCGGCCGGAGGCCACCTGGGCAGGGCGCGTGTTGTCTGCGCTCGCCAGCCAAAAGAATCCGCTTGCCGTCTCGAAGGGTGCCCAGCGCTCCATCACCCGCTGCAGCGAGGAACTGCCCTTCGTGGGTACCACCATTGGGTCGAAGAGACCAACAGCATGAAACGCCCGAACCGTCGGGCTGTTCAGGCTGATGCCATCGGGATTCGCAGCAATCGCGCCGGGCCCGATACGCATCAGGCGCGCCGATTCGAGCCAGGTACGCGCTGTGGTGGCCTCGATCTCGTAGGCCTCGCGCGTGATCCTGCGGATCGTGCCCATTGCTGCCTCGGTTGCCACGGTGCCGCCACGCAGGCCGAAGTGGCTTGCCGTATCGTTCCAACTGCCCAACAGTGTCCCAGGCAGCGCCCGCCCACCCGCGTAGGCGGTCTTGCGCGTGTGGCGCCTCACGATCTGGGCGAACAAGGGATCGGCAGCCGCACTGCCCGGCTCGCCCAGCAGCAGGGTGGCCACCCGGCTTCCCTTGGGCAGATCCTGGTCGGCGGGCGCACCTCCCGGAAAGAGATCAACCCGCACCGACACTCTCCGCTGGGCGGCAGCGATCACCGCAAGCTCGAGAAAGGCACCGCAGCCGATCAGGATCTGGCGGCCGAAGGGATCGGTCTCGGGCAGTAGCCTTTCGCCATCGCAGATCAGGTGGATGCGCCCGGCTTCGCGCAGGTCGGCGATCCAGGGCTGACGGTTGTGCGGGTTGGGGGCAAGCAGCGCATGGGCGAGCATGAAGCGCCGCGTGTCCGTCTCGCGCTCGGCAGCGCCAGGGCTGTACTGCAGCCTCGGGAAGGGCGCCGCTGCACCCAGTGAGCGAGCCTGCGGCGGCGAACACAGCACCTCCGCCCGCAAGGCGTAGAAACGACCGTCGCCTGGGCGTGACCGTAGTGGAACCTTTGGAGGGCCGCTGCTGGGCGTGCGAGCGTTGATGCATGGGCTGGCGATGACCGGGTGGATTTGCTTTCAATTATCCCCATCGCCGGCATGCAAGGAAAGTGCCGCCATCGCATGACTGGCATGCATTCCTGCATGGATGATCGATACGGACCCAGGCAGGACCCAGGGCCCAGGACCCTGGACCCAAGGCCCAGGGCGACAGCCTCGGGTTGAGCGACTTACTCGGGCGTTACCCGATAGATGACACCCTGGTCCTCAATCGCCACATACAGATTGCCGTCGGGACCCTGAACCGCCGAGCGGAATCGCCCCGCAGCGGTAGGCCAGGATACGGTCTCCGAAGTCGCTCGCAAACCGTCCGCGCTGATCTTGAGGACATCAAGCCGATTCCCGAACGGTGTCCCGTGTATCCCGATGCCCGAAAAACCAACCACCATGCGCCCGTCCCATGCCTTCCATTTCGCCCCGCTCAGAAAGGTGTTGCACAGTAGACCCTGAGACAGTCCATTGTTATTCCATGCGGGCCGCATTGCGTCGGGATAGGTCTGCAGATCGGTCATCGGCATGTACTCGGCGCGGAGTCTTGGGTCCATTGCGGCCATCTGGTTCGGTGAGTAGCCACAATAGTCGTCCGGGCATTCCGCGCGCCCGGCCATGTTAGGGCGGGGATCCCATCCGGCATTTCCTCCATTCACCAGTGCTGTAACTTCGTCGCTGTGCCAAGGCCCATGCTCTGCGGCGAAGGGGCGGTTATCGCCGGGACGAAATGCGATGCCCTGCGGGTTGCGGTGTCCAAAGGTAAACACTCGGGGGTCGAATCCGGGAGGAGGTTGGTTGCCCGGAGCCGCCTTCCCATCCCTGTCCACGCGCAGGATCTTGCCAGCTATGATCACCGGGCTTGTTGGGGCAATGCCTTTGTGGTTATCGCCTGTGGTGATGTAAAGGTACCCGTCAGCAGGGCTGAAGCGTATCCGGCCGCCGTTGTGAGACCCCGGCCCTCCGAAGGGATGGTTGCTCGCCTTCGACTTATAGGCGATGTCCGCGACGATATCCGATCGCTCGGATACCTTGCTGAACGACGGATCGACTTTAACGCGCATAACCAGATTCACAGGGCCATTGGCGAACTTCGCGCTGGAGTACACAAAAACGGCGCGATTCGTGGCGAAGTCAGGGTCGACCGCCACTCCCATCATGCCACCCTGACCCTCGCAGAAAAGATCTTCGCTTGAAGCGGCATATCCGCTGGAGCCGCGCATGCCGTACAACTTCCTGATCTCGCCGGATGGGAGCCGAACAGAAAGTCCCCGACATTTTTCGGTAAAGAACATGGTTCCGTCTTCGAGAAACGCCATGTCCCATGGAAGCTCCAGCCTTCCCACGATAGCCCTGGTTGAGAGGACCGGCATTGAAGCGGTGTCGGTTGTTGATTCTGTTCCGCAACCCGGAATGGCAAGCGCGACGAGCACAAACCCCGAAGCGATCAGCCGCGCCCTCACCTCAAACACCTCTGGCTGCTCAGAGTACCTGCAAGACGCGAGCCTGGTAGAGCGTACCAAGCGAAGCCGCTTTTGCGGCCACGGCCTGAAACGCGGGTGCCATGGCAAAGTCATCGAGGACCGCACCGAGGTGTTCAAGACTATCCACGTAGTAAGTCACCACCAGTTGGTCCATCTCGGGCGAAAACACGGGAACAACCGAAGACATCCCGGCGGTCGGGCCGATAGCCTCTCGTGCCGCTGGCAAGAGAGCGATCGCTTCGGCGAGACGCTCGCGCGAAAGTCGGTAGGAGCGTTGCACCAGTACCGGTTGCGTTGATGCCTCGCCGAAGACGGAGCGGTACACGTAGGGTCCGTGGGAAGTTCCTGCCGGGTCTGCAGAGTACTCTGCCCTCAGCGCCACAATCTCTGCATCCTGGGAAAACGACTGAAACGCGCCGATACCGTGACGGAAGTGATCGTAGCGGGCAAAGATCTCAAGATTGCCAGCATCAGCGCCCATCAGCACGCGGAGCACCCGTGCCTTGGCGCCGAGCCTATTCATCGCAGCAACCAGTTGCTTCGATCGGTCGATCGCCCGCGCCTCCATACCGGGATGAGGCAAAAAGATTCTTCTTGATACAACAAACATGTTCAACCTCCTTGATCAGTCGCAACCGTGCCTTCTCGGCTCCGGAGCGCGCGGTGAGAGTCCACCTTCCGGGACGCTGGCGACTTGCAGTGAGAGTCCTTCGTAGACGACCGTAACCCCTTATCGAGACGCAAGCAACTGCGGGAAAGATCTGCTTACGATCGCAGGCGCTCCGCATCCGGCTGCTTCTGGATCAATAAGTGGCGATGGTGCAATCCGCCAGGTGGTGGTTGGACGATCGGTACATTCCGGCAAGGTCGGGAGAGGGAGCCTTGTGCTCGCGCGCTCAATCGGCCCTGCTGCCGGCGCGCAGAAGGCGGCGTCCCAGCTCGGTGAGGTGCGCGCGCAGTGGATGCAAGGGGACCGCGACGGTTACGAAACCCATGGCGTAAGGTGCCACGGCATAGGGATTGAAATGCAGCCTCAGGCCCGGGCCCCGCAGGTCCCATCCTGAAGGAGTGTCGATAAGGTCGACCACCTCCCTCACGGTTGACACGGCGAGGCCTTCGGGAACTTCCACGCGAAGCGCCTTGAGCACGTTTTGCGCCAGCACATCCTTCCAAGCGTTGCCAACGAAGAGGTCTGCTGGTACCAGGGGTCGGGCGCGCTCCACGAGGAAATGCCGGTAGGCCATGGAAGGGATCGGGTGAGCAGCTCCATGGCCGTAAAACTCGAAACGGTCCACGACCTGAATAAACTCGGTGTCGGCGTAGTCGATGCTGGTCGAAGAATCCGTGTCAGCCTCGGCGTCGCCGGAATTGTCGGGTTCGCCCTTCACCGCGGAGGGCGCAAGCCAAGCGTTGAAGTTGGCCAGCCAGGCGGGTGATGCATGGCCGCCAGATGCTTCCAGCTGCACAAATCCTGACTCGTGCCGGGCGCCGGCTGCATCGGTCTGCGAAGGGGAGAGGTAGCGCCGCTGAGCAACGATGTAGGCTTGCAAACCCGGTCCTGGCCCGCGCGGCCGCAGCTCTACCATGCGCTGATGGTACTGCCCGAGCACACATTCCAGCGCATTGGCATTCAGCAGGATCTGCCGCGGCGAGCTGCTGCAGACGCGCGGCCAGAAAGCGAGCCACGAACGCTGCGCTGCAAGTACCCTGGAGCGGGCCGGCTCGCTCAGGCGAGCCGTATGAAGACGGTAGAGGTCGGCCATCTCCACGTCCATTCGGTCGACCTCCGGATTGGCGCAGATGAAGCGCTCGTGGGGTGCCCGGGCCTGTCGGCAATCGAAGCTCGCCGCCACCGCCTCGCCCGCTGCGACAAGCAAGGTTCCCCCGGTTACGATCGAACCGCTCACCGCCAAAACGAAAAGCCGAAAAGTCTTCATTCGCATGCCCTCGCGCACTCAAGCGCGCAGCGCCTAGCGGCGAAACACAAAGTTGCCGATCAGA
>VGHO01000198.1 GCA_016868175.1 Betaproteobacteria bacterium | reverse complement strand
GCTACTACATGCAGGGCTGGGCGCTGCACACCGTGGTCGCGGTGGTGGCGCATATTCTGGTGTGGATGTGGCGCCCCTGGTTTACCCCATAGGAGAGGACCTTTGCCATGACTGAAGCAACCAGACATGCTGTGCTCGAGCCGCTCGAGGCTACCAAGGGCTTTGCGCCGATCTATCTCGTTGGCTTTGTCGTCGTTCTGGCGATTGCGCTCACGGGGAAACTTCTGGCGTGGGATTGGCGAACCTGGTTTCCAGGCGCTGAGGGCGAGAGCGCCCTGATACCAAGTGTCAGGTCAGCGGTCTACACCTTCATGTCGCATCTGAGTTGACTTTCTGGAGGGTATTGACATGTGGCGTTATTGGCGTTTGATCGATCCTCGCAAGGCGATCGTGGCAACGGGCATCTTCATGGGTGCGCTTGCGTTCATGATCCATCTCATCGTACTGAGCAGCGATCGTTATCAGTGGATCGACACCAAGCCGCTGCCGAACAAGGCAGCTGCTGCGGCTCCGGCAAAGTAATCGAGGTCATCGTTGCCGGTTTCAGCGACTGAAGATCGACCTTTGCGTCGACCTTCAGCCGCTGAGCGCAAACACCGAGGCGAGGGGATAAGGAGGCTCGGCCATGAGCATGTTGAATTTTGAAAAGAAGTATCGCGTGCGCGGCGGCACGCTGGTCGGTGGCGACCTTTTCGACTTCTGGGTTGGCCCCTTCTACGTGGGGTTCTTTGGTGTGCTGACCGTGTTCTTCACCGTCGTCGGCACAGCAATGATTCTCTACAGCACTGCGCTCGACGGGGTGTGGAATGTCTGGAAGATCAACATCGCACCGCCCGACCTCAAGTACGGCCTCGGCCTTGCCCCGCTCAAGGAGGGTGGCATCTGGCAGGTGGTCACCGTTTGTGCGCTGGGTGCCTTCGGGTCCTGGGCGCTGCGCGAGGTGGAAATCGCGCGCAAGCTCGGCATGGGGCTGCATGTGCCCTTTGCCTTCTCGGTGGCGATCCTCGCCTACTTCACGCTGGTGGTGATCCGCCCTGTGCTCCTTGGGGCGTGGGGGCACGGATTTCCCTACGGCATCATCAGCCACCTCGACTGGGTCTCCAACGTGGGTTACCAGTATCTGCACTTCCACTACAACCCCGCGCACATGATCGCGGTAAGCCTGTTCTTTGCCGCCACCTTTGCGCTTGCGCTCCACGGCGCGCTGGTGCTTTCGGCCACCAACCCGATGGAGGGCGAACCGGTCAAGACCGCCGAGCACGAAAACAGCTTCTTTCGCGATACGCTCGGCTACTCGATCGGCACCTTGGGCATTCACCGCCTCGGGCTGATCCTGGCGCTTGCGGCGGTCTTCTTCAGTGCGGTCTGCATTGTGATTAGCGGTCCGTTCTGGACGCGCGGCTGGCCGGAGTGGTGGAACTGGTGGCTGCGGCTGCCCATCTGGTCCTGACAGCAGGGGTCTCCCATGATGATCGAATACCAAAACATCTTCACCCGGGTGCAGGTGCGTACCGATTCGCACGGACCCGCGCACACCGGACTGCCCCTGCCGCGCGGCGACTTCGAGCGCACAGGCGAGCCCTGGTATGTGTACTGGTTCGGAAAGTTCGGCGAGGCGCAGATCGGTCCGATCTACCTCGGGGTGCTCGGCTCGGCCTCGCTCGTGTTCGGTGTGCTGTGGTTCTGGATCGTTGGCTTTTCGATGCTCGCCTCGGTGAACTGGAACATCATCGAAATGATCCGTCAGCTGCCGTGGCTCGCGCTCGAGCCTCCGGCGCCCGAGTACGGCCTGCGTATGCCGCCGCTCGGCAAGGGCGGATGGTGGGTTATCGGCAGCGCATGCCTGCTGATTTCGGTGTTGCTCTGGTGGGCGCGAACCTACCGGCGCGCGCGTGCGCTTGGAATGGGCACACACGTGGCGTGGGCCTTCGCCTCGGCAATCTGGCTCTTCCTGGTGCTTGGACTTTTCCGTCCGATCCTGATGGGCTCCTGGTCCGAGGGTGTGCCCTACGGGGTCTTTCCGCATCTGGACTGGACCTCGGCGCTCTCGATCCGCTACGGCAACCTCTTCTACAACCCTTTCCATATGCTCTCGATCGTGTTCCTCTATGGATCGGCACTGCTCTTTGCGATGCACGGCGCAACGATCCTTGCAGTGAGCCGCTACGGCGGCGAACGCGAGATCGAGCAGATCGTCGACCGCGGGACGGCCTCCGAGCGCGCCGCACTCTTCTGGCGGTGGACCATGGGATTCAACGCATCGATGGAATCGATCCACCGCTGGGCATGGTGGTTTGCGGTGCTCTGCACGCTCACCGGTGGCATTGGCATTCTGCTCACCGGAACGGTGGTCGACAACTGGTACCTGTGGGCGGTGAAGCACGGCGTGGCACCCGCCTATCCCGAGGCAAGCCCTGCAATCGTTGACCCTGCGCTGATGCAAAAGGGAGCAAGCCAATGAGCCCCGATACGCACGTCCCGGAAGTCGTTGCACCCCGCACCGTCATGACCCGCCGCAGAGCGCCCCAATCCACGGAGTCGAGGTGCGGCGCATTCCAGGTGCAGGGTGGATGGGGTGGGCCAGGTGCGCCTGGTGCACATGACGGGCCTGGTGCACATGACGGTCCTGGTGTGCCTGGTGCACCTGGTGGGCCTGGTGCGTTCCCCGATGCATTCCCCCACCGCTTTCTTCGGAGCCTGCGCTGGGTTGTCGCCGCGCTCTGCGGGCTGCTGCTCGCTTCCTGCGAGCGCCCGCCCATGGACTCGCAGCAACTCGGCTTTCGCGGCACCGGGACCGTGGAGATCAACAATCCCCGTCTGATGCAAAAGGCCGCCGTCCTGCATCAGGTCCCCGAGGAATTGCCCGCGGTATCGTCGGAAGGGCCCAAGGCTTCCAGCGTCTACCAGAACGTACAGGTACTCGGCGACCTCAGTGTGGCCGAATTCACCCGTCTGATGGCTGCGATCACGCTATGGGTCGCTCCAGAGAAGGGCTGCAATTATTGTCATGCCGGCGGCAACTTCGCGGACGACGATCTATACACTAAATTGGTCGCGCGGCGCATGATCCAGATGACCACGCACATCAACAGCACCTGGAAGTCTCATGTGGCCGAGACAGGGGTGACCTGCTACACCTGCCACCGCGGCCAGCCGGTACCGCAGTACCTCTGGTTTGAGCAGCCTGCCCCGAAGCAGGGGGGTGCAATGGGTTGGCGTAACGCACAAAACACGCCATCGCCCGCAGTGGGTCTCTCCTCTCTACCCTACGATCCCTATAAGATCTATTTCCTCGACAAGCAGCCGATCCGGGTGCAGTCGGGCAAGGCACTTCCCGACGCCAACGACCGTGCGCTCCGGCCGGTGGAAGCGCTTCAGCACACCGAAAGCAACTACGCATTGATGATGCATTTCGCGGGTTCGCTCGGCGTCAACTGCACCTACTGCCACAACAGTCAGAATTTCGCATCCTGGTCGGGTAGCCGTCCTCAGCGGGTCACCGCCTGGCACGGGATCCAGATGGTGAGGGACTTGAACCTGAGCTACCTCGAGCCGCTCAGGGGAACCTATCCCCCCGAGGACCTTGGTCCGCTCGGGGATGCGCCTAAGGCGTTCTGCGCAACCTGCCATCAGGGCCTCAACAAGCCGCTCGGCGGGGTGTCGATGCTCAAGGCGCATCCGGAGCTCGCCGCACCCGGGCCATCGGCAGCCAAGGACATGGTGGCACCCGGCAAGGATGATGCTGCTCCGGCCAAGGACGGCGTTGTCCCGGTCAAGTCCGGCTCGGCATCGGAGCAAGGCCAGGGCGTTGCTCCGGTCAAGTCTAGCGCGGCATCGGAGCAAGGCCAGGGCGTTGCTCCGGTCAGGTCTGGCGCGGCTGCCGCCAAGAACGTGTCAAGTTTGCTGAAAGACGGCTAGGCCTGTTCCTGGGCCAGCCAGGCTCCGACCCAAGATGACGCAAAACGCGCCAGATCGGGATTACCCGCTCCTCGAGCAGATCGACACGCCAGACGACCTGCGCGGGCTTGCGCCCGGGCAGTTGCTGGAGCTTGCGGCCGAACTTCGCAACTTCGTGCTGCGCTCGGTGGCGTCAACCGGGGGGCATCTTTCCTCCAACCTTGGCACCGTTGAGCTCGCGATCGCGCTGCACTACGTCTACGACACCCCGCGCGACCGCCTGATCTGGGACGTGGGGCATCAGAGCTATCCGCACAAGGTCCTTACCGGGCGCCGGCAGCAGATGGCGCAGCTTCGCCAGCTCGACGGACTCTCCGGCTTTCCCAGGCGCTGCGAGAGCAGCTACGATGCTTTCGGAACCGCGCACTCCTCGACGTCGATATCGGCCGCGCTTGGTATGGCAATTGCCTCGCGTGAACTCGGGGGCGCGGATCGCGATAACCGCCGCCGGCATGTTGCGGTGATCGGCGATGGCGCGCTGAGTGGCGGCATGGCTTTTGAGGCCATGAACCATGCCGGTGTGACCCGCGACATCGATCTCCTCGTGATTCTCAACGACAACGAGATGTCGATATCGCCGCCCGTGGGTGCACTGAGCCACTACCTGACCCGCCTCTTGCTCGGACGCTTCTACGGTACCGCCAAAGCGCTCACGCAGCGCCTGCTTGCACCGTTTCCGCGCCTGCTTCGGGTCGTTACCCGGCTCGAAGGGCACGCCAAGGGGATGCTCACGCCGGGGACGCTCTTTGAGGAGCTCGGCTTCGATTACCTGGGTCCGATCGATGGCCACGATCTCCCTGTGCTCCTCGAGACCTTGAGCAAACTGCGGGCAAGGCACGGCCTGCGGCTGCTGCATGTGGTCACCCGCAAAGGCAAGGGCTACGCTCCGGCGGAGAAGGACCCGATCCTCTACCATGGGCCCTCGCGTTTTGATCCCGCCACGGGTATCGTCACAGCCGCTCCAGGCGCGCACGCGCCGGCCGCCGCAGCCGCCTCCGGGCGTCCAGCCAGGCCGAGCTACACCCAGGTTTTCTCCGAGTGGATCTGCGACATGGCCGCCCTCGACCGGCGCCTGGTTGCGA
>VGHO01000197.1 GCA_016868175.1 Betaproteobacteria bacterium | reverse complement strand
CCGCACCGGGCAGGCCGTGACACGCAGCAATCACATAAAAGTCTGTGTCGCAAACGCTAGCAACGCAGTCAACTATCTGTACTACCTGAACTTCTAGGCGTGTGATGAGGTGTGCGACACGACAAGAATGCTCTTTATGACACGCAGCAACTACATATCCATGCCGCCCATCCCACCCATACCGCCCATTCCACCACCGGGCATTCCGCCGCCGCCCGCCGGCTTGTCATCGGGCGCTTCGGCCACCATCGCGTCGGTGGTGAGCATCAGACCCGCAACCGAGGAGGCGTTCTGGAGCGCAGTGCGCGCCACCTTGGTGGGGTCAACCACGCCCATCTCGAGGAGGTCCCCAAAGGTGTCGGTGGCAGCGTTGTAACCGAAGTTGCCCGTGCCTTCGAGCACCCTGGCCACCACTACGCTCGGTTCGCCGCCCGAATTCGCCACGATCAGCCGCAGCGGCTCTTCCACGGCGCGCATCACGATCTTGATGCCAGCGTCCTGGTCGGGGTTGGAACCCACCACCTTGGTTGCGGCGCGGGCGCGCAGGAAGGCCACTCCGCCACCTGCCACGATGCCCTCTTCCACTGCGGCGCGGGTTGCGTGCAGGGCGTCTTCCACCCGTGCCTTCTTCTCCTTCATTTCCACCTCGGTGGCTGCACCAACGCGAATCACTGCAACGCCGCCCGCGAGCTTGGCAACCCGCTCCTGGAGCTTTTCGCGGTCATAGTCGGAGGTGGCCTCTTCGATCTGGGCCCGGATCGCCTTCACCCGCGCTTCGATGTTCTTGGCATCGCCGGCGCCGTCGATGATGGTGGTGTTCTCCTTGCCGATCTCGATCCGCTTGGCGCGGCCAAGATCCTGAAGGCTCGCCTTCTCGAGCGTCATGCCGGTCTCTTCCGAAATCACCACGCCGCCGGTGAGGATTGCCATGTCCTCCAGCATCGCCTTGCGCCGATCGCCGAAGCCGGGCGCCTTCACAGCACAGGTCTTGAGGATGCCGCGGATGTTGTTCACCACCAGGGTGGCGAGCGCCTCACCTTCCACGTCTTCGGCCACGATCATGAGCGGCCGGCCCGCTTTGGCCACGCCCTCGAGCACCGGGAGCAACTCGCGGATGTTCGACACTTTCTTGTCGTAGAGCAGCACGAAGGGATCTTCGAGCACCGCGATCTGCTTGTCGGGGTTGTTGATGAAGTAGGGCGAGAGGTATCCACGGTCGAACTGCATGCCCTCGACGACATCGAGCTCATTGTTGAGCGACTTGCCGTCCTCAACGGTGATCACGCCTTCCTTGCCCACTTTCTCCATCGCCTCCGCGATGATGCGGCCGATCTCCTCGTCGGAGTTCGCCGAGATCGAACCGACCTGTGCGATTTCCTTCGAGGTGGTGGAAGGCTTGCTGATGCGCTTGAGTTCCTCCGTGATCGCAATCACGGCCTTGTCGATGCCGCGCTTGAGGTCCATCGGGTTCATGCCCGCGGCCACGTACTTCATGCCCTCGCGCACGATCGCCTGGGCGAGGACCGTGGCGGTGGTGGTGCCGTCGCCGGCGTTGTCGCTGGTCTTGGAGGCGACCTCCTTCACCATCTGGGCGCCCATGTTCTCGAACTTGTCCTTCAGCTCGATCTCCTTGGCCACCGACACACCGTCCTTGGTCACGGTGGGAGCGCCAAAACTGCGCTCAAGCACCACGTTGCGGCCTTTCGGGCCGAGCGTGACCTTGACGGCGTTGGCGAGGATGTTGACGCCGTTGACCAGTCGGGAACGGGCATCATCATGAAAATTGACTTGCTTGGCTGCCATAACTCTTTACTCCGATGAGTGCAAAACGATGTTGGGTATTACGCGTGTAGCGCAGACATGCGTGGCTGGGGAACCCGCTTACTCCACAATCGCCATGATGTCTTCTTCACGCATCACAAGAAGTTCCTCGCCATCAACCTTGACGGTCTGGCCGCTGTACTTGCCGAAGAGAACCTTGTCGCCGACCTTCACTGCCATCGGGCGGACCGATCCGTCGTCCTGGATCTTTCCGTTGCCGACCGACAGGATTTCCCCCTGGTCGGGCTTTTCCGCAGCATTGTCGGGGATCACGATGCCGGAGGCGGTTTTGCGCTCGGTGTCGAGGCGCTTGACGATCACGCGGTCATGCAAAGGACGCAGTTTCATGCCTTGAAGCTCCTTTTGTTGAACATGGGATGAACGAGGAGAAGAGCCCACTCCGCCCGCTGGGTGGTCTCTCGACCCGGAACCCTCGGCCTGTTGCTAGCACTCATCTCCTGCGAGTGCTAATAATACCCGGCTGATATGAAGATATCAAGTCAGTGGGTATCCATCGGATTCGGGTTGCGTGAGTGCTTGGGCCGCCCTGCGCTGATGGAGCAGCGCGGATGCTCCAACCGCATACCCGGGGATACATGGTTCGCGGCTACTCCTGGAGCCCCGGAGGCGCTTTTCCGGTCTGCCTGTGCGGTCCCGGCAACCCCACCGCTCTCGCACAGGAGGACAATCGAAGTCTTGAGCCTTGAGATCTGGAGGATGATGTGGAGACAATCACCAGGGAACACGACGCCCGCCAGCGCACTGCGGCGATGCGGCCCCGGAGCGCGGTTGCGGATCTGCGCAGCGACACGGTGACGCGGCCAACCCCGAGGATGCTTGCGGCGATGATGGCTGCGCGTACCGGCGACGACGTTTTTGGCGACGACCCAACCGTGCTGGCCTTGCAGGATCGCCTCGCGGAAATGCTCGGCTTCGAGGCTGCGCTTTTCCTGCCCACCGGCACGATGTCGAATCTGTGCGCGCTGATGGCGCATTGTGAACGGGGCGACGAGGTGCTCGTCGGGCAGAAGGCCCATACCTACAAGTACGAAGCGGGGGGTGCTGCGGTGCTCGGGAGTATCCAGCCTCAGCCTCTTGAGCAGGAAGCCGACGGGTCGATTGCGCTCGAGCGGATTGCGGGTGCGGTCAAGCCCGACGACCCGCACTTTGCGCGTACCCGGCTACTCGCCCTGGAGAATACTTTCGCGGGTCAGGTAATGCCGCAGGACTATGTGAGGGCTGCCACCCGGCTCGCCCGGGATCTTGGCCTTGCAAGCCACCTTGACGGGGCGCGCCTCTTCAATGCCGCATGTGCCCAGGGCCTTCGGGCGATCGAGATTGCCTGCCACTTCGACTCGCTTTCGGTTTGCCTGTCAAAGGGGCTCGGCACGCCGGCCGGGTCGGTGCTCGTGGGCTCTGCGGGACTGATTGCGCGCGCCCACCGGATCCGGAAGATGCTGGGTGGTGGAATGCGGCAGGCAGGCATTCTCGCAGCGGCGGGTCTTTACGCACTGGAGCACCATGTCGATCGGCTCAAGGAAGACCATGCGCGGGCAGCGACACTCGCGCATGCCTTGCGCTCGCTCGGGGGCCTCCGTGTCGTCCAGGCCACGAACATGGTCTGGGTTGAGGCCGGGGATGATCCGCAGCGCGACACTCGGTTACTCGACCAACTGGTTGCCCAGTTGCTAGCCTCCGGAGTGGAGGTGCTCGACCGGCGCCCCCTGCGTCTCGTCACCCACCTCGACATCGGAGACGAGCAACTTGCGGTGGTCCTTGACGCGATCGCTGTGGTCGCCTCGGATTGCCGCATCTGACACGGGCCGAGACTGTTCTTTGCGGCGCTGCCCGCGCCAGAAACTTTGAGGAGCCCTTGCCATGTACAAGCACTTCCTGCTTCCCACCGACGGTTCCGAGCCCTCGCAGGCGGCAACCGAGGCCGCGCTCCTGCTCGCCTCGGAGACCGGCGCGAGGGTGACTGCGCTCAACATTCAACGACCCTTTGTTCCGCCAGTCTTTGCCGAGATGCCGATCGCAGCGCCCTTCACCGACAGCGAGTATGAGAAGGCGGTGGGCCTTGCCTCCACGCGGATCCTGGCAACCGTGAAGGAGCGGGCGGAAGAACTCAAGGTGTCCTGTCGCACGATCACCCGGCTCGACAGCAGCGTCTGGGAAACCATCATCGAAGTTTCCGAAGACGAGGGTTGCGACCTGATCGTGATGGCCTCGCACGGACGTCGCGGCCTTGCGGCCCTGCTGCTCGGCAGCGAGACGCAGAAAGTACTCACCCACAGCGGCATTCCAGTGCTGGTGCACCGCAGGCCGGAAGACGCCGACGACTGACGGTCTTCAGGCGCGAGGCGGGCGGGGTGGCGGGGAAGGCGCGCTGGAACCCGGAAGGCGCAACGCTCAGTCCGTGGTGTAGTTGAGCGCCATGCGTCCGCCGTCCGGGTACACGATCTGCCCGGTGAGGTACGAAGCCTCCTCGCTCATCAGGAATGCGGCCACTTGCGCCACCTCTTCGGGCTCGCCCAGACGCAGCAGCGGTGTGCGCGAAAGGATCTTGCGGCGGGCTGCCTCCGAACCGAGCACCGCCTTTCGCGCAAGTTCGGTGGCGATCGTTCCAGGGCCAACCGCGTTCACACGGATGCCCTCGGCAGCGAGGGCCATCGCAGTCACGCGGGTTAGCTGATTCACGCCGCCCTTCGACACTGCGTAGGGCAGTTGATCGGGGATCGCCAGGAGCGCGTTCACGCTCGACATGTTGACGATCGAGCCCCGGATCGCATGCGCCACCATATGCCTCGCAACAACCTGGCTGAACACGAAATACGCGCGCAGGTTCACGTCAAGTACGCGGTCGAAGTCTTCGTCGCGGAGTTCGAGGAAGGGGCAACCGTGGATAATTCCCGCATTGTTGAGCAGCCCGTCCACCGTGCCCCAGTGTTGCAAAGCCATCGATAACGCCTGCTCGGCGCAGGAACGTGCACGGACATCGCCACGAAGGAAAAGGATCCGGTCCCTCGGCGAGGCCGCGTCGTGCCCGGGGGTGCGGGCCGAGTCGCCGAGGACAGGAAAGTTGGCCGAGCCTCCGAGGGTGGGCGCATCGGCCGAGTCGCCAAGGGTGGAGTCGCGGACTGGGTCAGCCTGTGCAGAGGCGATTGCGGTTTCGTGCAAAGGTTCAATGCCGTCGGGGAAGGGCTCGAGGTCCACCACAAGAACGTGGGCCCCCTCGCGCACA
>VGHO01000196.1 GCA_016868175.1 Betaproteobacteria bacterium | reverse complement strand
TTGGGGTGCGGTGTCGAAAGGATCATGGTGGTCTGCTTCCTCCGAATGATCGGTGCCTGGTTCGAAATCGATGCCTGTTGAGGCATCCGTGGTTGATCCGTGGTCCGACATCAGCGCCTGGTCTGACATCCGCGGTTGATCCGAAGTCCGTGGTTGATCCGACGTCAGCGCCTGCTTCGGCTCCGGTGCCTTTCCCCGCTTTCACTGCCGGCTCCGGTGCAACCACCTGCGCCAGCAGTCGTCGCCGCAACGGTAACCGGGCCGGTGGTGGCCCCGGAATCGATCCGGGCTGTGATTTTGGCTTCGATCCCGGAGAGACCTGTGGGAGGGTCAATAACCCGCGACTCCATATCGGTTTGATTTCAACGGTACAGATCAGAACCTAGAATACCTTATCAAAGTTCGCTCCGCTGATTACTTGTCCTGGACAAACGGTCTTGGCCTTAACGAAGGTGCACCCCATGGGAAACCCCGACGACAGCGCTGGAAACGTACACGCCGTCGACCTGAGCATTTCCGCAGTTGAACGCGACACCGGCTTGTCGAAGGACGCCTTGCGTGTGTGGGAGCGGCGCTATGGGTTTCCAACCCCGCTGCGGGACCATCTCGGGGAGCGGCACTATCCGGTTGAGCAGGTCGAGCGGTTGCGACTGGTTCGACGCCTGATGGACGCCGGACACCGGCCAGGCAAGATCATGCGGATGAAGCCCGAGCAACTCGCACAACTTGCGAGCCAGATTCGCTCGCCCGCAACCCCGCGCCTC
Source organism: Betaproteobacteria bacterium (assembly GCA_016868175.1). Lineage (GTDB taxonomy): Bacteria > Pseudomonadota > Gammaproteobacteria > Burkholderiales > Burkholderiaceae_E > UBA3064. Next base: position 4,411 of record VGHO01000196.1, on the reverse strand, counting down.
GATGCGGAGCACCCCTTGCGCGACGACCTCGCTGGTTTCATGGGCCAGATCAAGCGCCACCAGGTTGACGAGTTGCGGCGCGCGCTCAGCCAGGCGGCGCTGCGGCTGGGGCTTGACCGATTCGTGCGGGAAGTGGCTGCGCCGCTCAACGCACTCGTTGGGGATGCCTGGGCACGCAACCAGTTCGAGATCTTCGAGGAACATCTCTACACCGAATCGATGCAGGTGGTGCTGCGAAACGCGATCAGCAACATTCCCGGACCCGGGCGTTCCCCGCGGGTGCTCCTTACCACCTTTCCTCAGGAGCCGCACGGTCTGGGGCTGCTCATGGCCGAGGCGATTCTTGCGCTCGAAGGCTGCCGTTGCCTGTCTCTGGGGGTGCAGACCCCGATCTACGACATCGCAATGGCCGCTGCGGCACAGCGCGCCGAAATCGTGGGCCTGTCTTTCTCCGCAAGCATGAACCCCAACCACGTCGTGGACGGACTCACCGAGTTGCGCGCCAAACTGGCGCGTGAGGTTGAGATCTGGGCAGGCGGCCAATGTCCGATCCTGCAACGCAGACCACCCGCGGATGTGCGGGTGATCGCCGACCTTGCCGGGATCCATGCGGCGTTGCGGGCCTGGCGAACGAAGCATGCCGCCGGAGCGCCGCTCAACTGAAGGCCATCAGCACGGCCGAGTACGCGTGCAGGCGATTTGCGTGGATTTCCCCGTTGGCGTGAAAGCCAACGAGTGCCGGAGCACCCAGATAGTGCTGCACCCATTCGGTCTCGATCCCTGAGCGCCCGAAGAGGTGTTCGCCACGGGCGAGACAACTCACATAGACGGCCCCGCGAAGACGCTCGCCTCGCTCCTCCACAGATTCCCGTATCTGGGTGCACATGCGGATGAGGTCGGCCCGAGCAGAGCCCGCATCCCGGGTACAGAACCGCAGGGCAGCGCCCTCGGTGGCTTGGCCCGCGATGGCGATGCAACCGTCGACCGTGTCGATTCCCAGGAGGTTGCGGACCCACGCCGTGGCGACCTCTCCGGGCGCAGCAGGAGGTTCGCCAAGTTCGACGAGCAGGCCGCCGCGCAGGCGCTCTTTCGGCATCGAAGCCATGATATCGCGTCCGTTTCGTGGACGGCGTACGCCGGAGGGCATACCCAATTCGTCGAGCAACACGTCCAGCGCGGGTCGATCGTCGATCTCGCGGATCAGGTGGCGGTCGCTTCGTGTGACGCGGTGACCGGTCCCGATCGGTGCGCAACCCTGGGTGAATCCCAGGTGAGCGCCAACGTTATCGGAAAACACCACACCCGATAGGCCACCCTCGAGCAACTCGCCTGCGACCTGTGGGATCGCCGACTCGAAGCCGCTGGTGATGCCACCGAAGCAGTTGCGCGCACCGTGGCGTCGGGCAAGATCATCAAGCAGTTCATCAAGGTCGGCCAACTGCGGGTCGGCGTGCACTTGCAGCCACCGTGATCCCTTCTCCCCGGTTGCTGCGGCCTCGGAACGACGCCCGGAGAAAAGCCTGAAGCTCCTCGGAGGAAGCCGCCCCAGCATCAGCGCGATGGCGGGTTCGTTGGCGTACTCGGCCGAACCCGCAAGCACCCGATCACTGCAGCAACCTGTCCAGTTACGGATCCCTGTGCGCTGGATCAAATGGTTGAGCAATGCCCCGGCGTGTGCAGCCATCGGTGTCGTCATGTAGACCCAGCCGAGCCAGTCATCGGCACCTTCAGGCAGAGGGGGCGTCTCGCCAGTGCCCTGATCCTTCCCCGGACCTCGACCCTCGAACTGGGCAAGCGCAAGCTCGCAGGCCATGCGCCAGTCGTGGTGCGTGGCATGACCCGCGAGGAAGGGTGAACTGTCCCGATCAGTCATTGTGGAGCGTGCTTTTCGAGGTCCGCTTTCGCAGGCGTGCCGGAGGGTCTGGTGGCACGGGGTGGCCAGGCCGGGGCTCGTTTTCGCGCGGCGACAAGGGTCCATGCGGGATGCGGCGAAGCCGCAGTGGTTCAAGGCCCTGACTTGCACCAGGATCTTCTTTGGTAGGCGCGAGCGGTCCTGAGGTCGATGCAGCGCCCCGGGCTGGCCTGGCCCGGCGGGGTCTCGGCTCGGCAGCCTGCTTGGGTGATTCGCGGTCTGCAGCGGGAGGTTTCGGAGATATTCGGGTCGGCAGGGCCGAAGGGGGGTCGAGGGGCGTGCCTGAGCTTGGGCCGGCCGGAGTTGGCAAGGGCTCGGCGGGGGCTGCGCCCTCCCGCGCCGAGGTCGGTTCCGGCATACGGGGCAGCGTGGATGCGGCCGAGTCGGCCAGCTGACGGAACTGCTGCTGGAGGAACTGCCACCACTGCCCGGCCTGCTGAGCTGCGGCTTCCATGGCCGGCGCAAAGCCCTGCGAAACCGCAGGCGCGGTGTTGGCTGCGGCCTGGGCCCCTGTCTGGAAGGAGGCGGTTTGGGGCTCGGGGGGGGGCGGCCTGCCCGCCGCATTCCCTGGAGACTTAGGGGGCGCGGTCGAAGGAGTTGATGCGGCTTGCGCATGTGCAGCGCTCGAGCCGGTTGCATTGGATGCTGCGCCGCCCGGCTCCTCATGGAGCGGGCGCGCCATCGCCCCTGCAAACGCCTTCAGGGTCGCCAGGGTGGTGCGCTGGATCTCGAGGCCCTGAATCGTTGTGCGCAACAGATTCTGGTTGACGGCAAGCCACTGCTCGACCGCCTTCAGGTCGCGGATGCGTCGCTCGAGCTCTTCGAGGTCGAGCGTGGGGGTGATCGGCGAATTGAGCAGCTGGGTCCACATGGTGCGCATTAGATCAATGCCCTGCGCGAGTTCGCCAAAGGGCAGGTTGAGCGTAGGCCCTCCGAAGGCGCCCGTAAATGGCCCTGGAAAGCTTCCAGGCAATGAGCCGGGGATGGTCTCTGGGGTTGGCCCGGGGTAAGCGCCGGAGAAGAACCCGGACCCGCTCGCGGAACCGTCGATCATCCCCGGTCTCCTTCGTGAACCGCCGACGGCTCAACTGACGGGGCGCCGCGGATTGACGCGCCGATGGCGTGGCCGCCTGCCGACAGAGCGCCAGGACCTGAATCCTCGCGGTCGAGCGCTAGCACTTCCTGATCGATCGCGCCAAAGAGGCTCTGCGCTTGCGCATCGAGCACCTCGATGCGGACGCGTTCGCCAAACCGGAGGTAGGGCGTTCGCACCTCACCGTTTTCGATGTCCTCGCGAGCACGCGCCTCCGCGATGCAGCTTACCCCCCGACGATGGTCCCGGTTCGACACAGTGCCCGAGCCGAATATCGAGCCGGCACGCAATCGGCGGGTCTTCGCCGCGTGCGCGATCAGCGCCGGAAATCCGAAGACCATGTCCTCACCGGCGTGCGCGGACCCGACGAGTTCCTTGTTTCGCCAACAAAGTACCGGAAGGTGCAAGCGTTCGCCGTCCCAGGCATCACCGGCCTCTTCGGGGGTAACCGCGACCGGAGCGAAGGCGGTGGCCGGCTTGGACTGGAAAAAGCCGAACCCCTTGGCTAGTTCGTCGGGAATCAGGTGGCGGAGACTCCAGTCATTGACCAGCATCAGCAGACGCACATGGATGGTCGCATCCTCCCGCGAGCATTGCATCGGGACGTCGTCGACCACGACCGCGATCTCGGCTTCGAAGTCGATGCCCCATTGCTCGCTGGCAAAGAGCGCGGGTCGGCAGGCGCCGAGGAAATCGTCGCTGCCTCCCTGGTACATCAGCGGGTCGTGCCAGAAGCGCTCCGGCATTGGTGCTCCGCGGGCCCGCCTCAGCAGTTCCACATGGTTGACATACGACGAGGCATCGGCCCACTGGTAGGCGCGCGGCAGGGGTGCAAGACAATGCCTCGGGTCGAATCCGAAGGCGTGCCGGGGCTTGCCGAAGTTGAGCGTGTCGTAGAGGTCGGCAAGCTGGGGCGCCATGAAGGGCCAGTCGTCGAGCGCGCTCTGCAGGCGCGGAGCAATACTGGTGGCAAGGTGCGCGCGCTGCAAGTCGCGCGAGACGACGATCAATTGGCCGTCGCGCGTCCCATCGTCCAGCGTGGCAAGCTTCATGCAACCCCTTGCGCTCCGATCGGTTCTGATTCGGGCTGGACACGCCTCGCCGGTTCGGCCGGGCCCGGACGCTGCTGTCAGCCGCGCCAAACACGGTGCACGGCCCCGGCGAGCCCCGTGGCGCCCACATCCCCAGCGGCACGGAGGTGCACACCACAACCCTTCCGCAAACACGATACCATGAGGCGCAGGGTGCAGGTGGGCACAGGTGTTGCGGTGCTTGCGCGCAACTCCCCAACAGCGCCCAAACCCAAGAATCAAATCCCGGGAATCGAATCCCGGGAATCGAATCCCGAACCCTCACCGACGCCAAAGATGCCATCGATCGAAACCCTGCGCCGCATTCTTGCGGAG
>VGHO01000195.1 GCA_016868175.1 Betaproteobacteria bacterium | reverse complement strand
TGGTACACCCCGACGACCTGCGGATGGCGGGCCACCAGATCGCCGACGAGGTCTACGAAGCGCTCACTGGCGAAAAGGGCATCTTCTCCACCCGGATCGCGTATGTGAGCAAGCAGGGAAGCCGCCACGTGCTGCAGGTGGCCGACTGGGACGCGGAAAACCCCCAACTTGCGCTCAGTTCTGCCGAGCCGATCATTTCGCCGCGCTGGGCCCCCGACGGCATGCGACTTGCCTACGTCTCGTTCGAGAGCAGGAAGGCGGTGGTCTATGTGCACAATCTGGCAAACGGCGAGCGCACCACGGTGGCCGACTTCCGGGGCAGCAACAGCGCGCCGGCCTGGTCGCCCGACGGTCAGCAACTCGCGGTTGCGCTCAGTGTAGACGGCGGATCGCAGATCTTCCTCGTGAGCGCCCGCGGCGGTGCACCGCGGCGCCTCACCACGTCCACGTCGATCGACACCGAGCCTGCCTTTTCGCCCGACGGCCGAACCATCTACTTCACTTCCGACCGCGCCGGGAGTCCCCAGATCTACCAGGTGAGTGTGCAGGGCGGCGAAGTGCGCCGCGTGAGTTTCAACTCGCCCTACTCCACCTCACCGCGCATCAGCCCCGACGGGCGACTGCTCGCCTACATCACACGGCGCGAGGGCCGCTATCTGGTTGCGGTGCGCGACCTGGCCAATGGCACCGACACCGTCGTCTCCGACGGGGGCCGCGAGGAGGCGCCGTCTTTTTCTCCCAACGGCAAATGGGTGATGTACGCAAGCCGTTTCGGTGGTCGCGATGCGCTGGTTGCCTCGAGTGTGGACGGCCGCGTGCGTCAGCAGCTGGCCGCGCTCTCGGTTGACATGCGCGAGCCCGCCTGGGGCCCGCTACCTGCACGCTGAACCGTTGCGCCGAAAGCCGTCCCACAAACCAACCCTCCCCGCAGCCCGTTGTTGTTCCCAAACCGGAGATCCGATCATGAATCGCAAGGCCAAGGCATGGTGTACCGTTGCGCTCGTTGCCCTCACCCTGGCAGCCTGCTCCTCGGTGAAGCTCGACGAGGAAAAGGCTGCTGGAGGTGCCCCGATCGAAAGCCGTGAAGGATCGGCCATCAGCGCCACCACCGCACCGCTTGGCCGGGGCCCGGTGGTTGCTGCCGAGCCGGTGGGTCGCTCAGCCGTGGCCCCGGTTGAGGCCCCGCCACCAGCGCCTGGTGCGCTGTCCGCTGCGGGGGCATCGCAAGGAGGTAGTGGTGCTGCCGGTAGTGCTGCCGGTGCTGCCGGTGGTGCGCCAGCGGGCGCCTCGGCGCAGTCCCAGGGTACGGGTCCGGGCCAATCCGAGGCCTCCGCGCTCAAGGCGCTCAGCGACCCCTCGAGCCCGGTGTTCCGCAAGATCATCTACTTCGACTTCGACAGCTTCGAGATTCGCGAGGAGTTTCGTGGTCTGGTGCAGTCACACGCCAACTTCCTCAAGGCCAACCGGCAGCTGAAGGTGGCCATTCAGGGGCATACCGATGAGCGTGGCACCCGCGAATACAACCTCGCCCTGGGCCAAAAGCGCGCCGAGGCAGTGCGCAAGGCATTCACGAGCCTTGGGGTTGCCGACGCACAACTGGAGGCCGTGAGCTTTGGCGAGGAAAAGCCCATGAACCCGGGTAACGACGAAACAGCCTACGGCCAGAATCGCCGCGCCGAACTGGCCTACCAGCAGTGAAGCAAAGCGCAGCGCTGGCCCTTGCGGCCGCTTTGCTGATCGGTGGCGTTGCTGCGCCCCGGGATGCCCACGCCCTCTTCTCCGACGACGAAGCGCGACGGGCGATTCTTGACCTTCGCGTCCGCTTTGAGGAGTTGCGTACACAATCGCAGGAACTCGGTCGGCGCGCCCAGGCGCTGCAGTCCTCGATTCAGGCCCTGCAAAGCGAACTGAGCGAAACCCAGAAGGTCGTACAGACCAAGGCGGATGGCACCGGGCAGATCGGCGTGCAGTCCGACATGGAACGGCTGCGCGGCGAGCTTGCAAAGGCACGCGGGCAGATCGAGGAACTGATCAACGAACTCACCCTCACCCAGAAGCGCCAGCGCGACCTCAATCAGCAGGTGGAGGAGCGCATCAGCGGGTTCAAGTCGAGGATCGCCGAGGTTGACGGTCGCATCAGCGCGGTCGATGGCCTGCTCGGCTCCATCGACTCCAAAGTGGGCGCGGTCGACAGCAGACTGGCCGCACTTGACGGCAAGCTTGGCGCGTTTGACAACCGACTCGGCGCAGTCGACAGCAGAATCAGTACGGTCGATGGAAAGCTCGGCACGGTCGACAGCAAGATCAGCGGTTTCGACAGCAAGATCAGCGGATTCGATGGCAAGATCAGCGGCTTCGACGGCAAGATCAGCAGCGTCGAAAGCAAGATCAGCAGCGTCGAAAGCAAGATCAGCAGCGTCGAAAACAAGATCGGATCGGTGGAGAGCAAACTGGGCGCATTCGAGAGCAAACTCGGCGCAGTCGACAACCGGGTAGGCGCGGTCGACAATCGGCTGGTGGCGGTTGAACCGATCCCGGTTACCGTGGATGGCGTGGAATTTCGCGCCGACCCCGCGCAAAAGCGCAGTTTCGACACCGCAATCGACTCCTTCCGCAACGGAGACTTTCGCCAGGCTGCGGTGCAGTTGAGCGTGATGCGCGATCGCTTCCCCGACTCGCCTTACGCTCCAAGCGTGCTCTTCTGGTACGCGAGTGCGCAATACGCGCTGCGCGAATTCAAGTCTGCCATCGCGAGCTATGGAAGTTTCCTCACCGCGCATGCCAAACACCCGCGGGCTGCCGATGCCCGGCTCAACCTGGGGCTGTCTCAGGCCGACGCGGGCGATCGGGTGGCTGCCCGCAAATCCCTGCAGATGGTGGTGGACCAGTTTCCGGAAAGCAACGCGGCAGTGGTGGCCAAGGAACGCTTGTCGCGGCTCAAGTAAACCGCGAGGCTTGAGTGGAGGCCTCACCACCCTCAACCACGCTGATTCTCGGCCTCGCAGCGCTCCTGGGCCTGATCCTTGGTGCGGTCATGCACCGTTTTCGCTTCTGCACCATGGGTGCGATCAGCGACTGGGTGAACCTGGGCACCTTCAACCGCATGCGCCAGTGGCTTGTGGCCATGGCCACTGCCATCGTGATCACCCAGGTCCTGTGGGCCGCCGAGGTCATCCATGTGGGGCCGTCGTTTTACCTTGCCCCGCGTTTGAGCTGGCTAAGCCATCTCCTCGGAGGGCTCCTCTTCGGCTTCGGGATGGTGCTTGCCTCGGGTTGCGGCAGCAAGACCTTGATCCGGGTTGGCACGGGATCGCTCAAGTCGTTGGTGGTTTTTCTCGTGATGGGTATCAGCGCCTACCTCACGATGCGCGGCATCCTCGCCCCGCCGCGGGTGGAATGGCTCGAGCCTGTTGCAATCCAACTCGGCAGCGCACAGGATCTTCCGCGGATCGTACTCGGCGAGGGGCTTAGCGCCACCGGGCGGATTGCAGCCTCATGCCTTGTGGCAGGGATACTGCTCCTCGCGGCTTTTCGTGGAATCACCCGCGAGCAGCTTGGCGAAGCGCTGAGCGGCGCGCTCGTCGGCCTCACGATTCCCGCCCTTTGGTATGTGTCGGCCTCGCTGGGCTATGTGGAAGAGCACCCTGATACGCTCGAGGAGGCCTTTCTTGCAACCAACTCGCGCGGGCCGGAGTCCTTCAGCTTTGTTGCGCCGATGGCCTACACGCTCGACTACCTGATCCTTCACAGCGACCGCAGCAAAACCCTGACCATCGGGATCGTTTCGGTTCTGGGCGTGGTGTTCGGTGCAATGCTCGATGCACGGCATTCGGGACGCTTTCGCTTCGAAGGCTTCCATGGCACCGAAGACACTGCCCTGCACCTCGTTGGCGGCATGCTGATGGGCATCGGTGGCGTGTTCGCATTCGGTTGCACGATCGGCCAGGGGCTCAGCGCTGTGTCGCTCCTCGCACTCAGTGCCTTCGTCACGGTACCCGCCATCATCGCTGGCGCCTGGCTTGCGATGCGCTGGCAACTCCGCCGCATCTGACACAGCGATACACCCCCGCTGCCACGGATCTCCCGACCTCCTGAGCTCCTGAGACTCCTGCCGAAGCGTAATGGGGCGAAGCATGGCATGCCAGTGAGAGCCGGGAGCAGCGGCGCCCAGCGGAGCCGCGCAGAGCGATGCGAGAGGAGCAAGTGGCGTGAGACGAGTAAGTGGCGTGAGAGGAGTAAGTGGCGTGAGAGGAGTGAGGTGGTTGACCCTGCATTCGAGCCCCGTATAATCATGGTTGGTCAGGGTCGTTAGCTCAGTCGGTAGAGCAGCGGACTTTTAATCCGTTGGTCACTGGTTCGAATCCAGTACGACCTACCAAAAATCAATCACTTAAGCAACATTGCCACTCAGCACCCTTCCCATTGCCAGTCTGTTGCCAGTTTTGCAGGATTGGTGGAAGACCTTCCCACTACTTTCGTTCCCGCAACCTGGGGAGCGGGATCCAATACACCGCGGCTAGGTTGCTGCGATGCGTCAGGTCGCCCTACTGGCCTTTCCTGGTGTTTGCCGGGTCCAGCATCCGGTCGTGCCCGTCGGTGTTGCGGCCCTCTCAGGAAGCCTGCTTTCCATCCTTCTTGCCGAGGGCGCTCGCTGTGCACCCCCCCTCCGCGAAATCCCACCCTCCAGACCCCACCCCGGGGGCACCCCCCCAATTCGGCGTTGGTTCCATCCGGCTACCTCTTGCTTAGTATTCCGCTCAAACGATCGCCAACGTTTGCGGCCCAGCGGTAACACCCCAGGCGAGCGTTGTGCGGGACTGGTCGGCCCGTCAGACAGCCCGTGTGCATCAGGACTGCTCAAGGCCTCTTGAGTGCGCTTACGGCGCGTGATACAAACACTCACACGGTAGCTTAGCTACCGCAACGACGATCTCCGCAGCCCTGAGCACGCCCGGTCACGTGGCTTACGTGCTCATGCGTCTGGTGGCGGGCTTCCGAGGATCGTGAGTGCGGCGCAAGGGCACGGCGGTGTGAGGTGAAGCGTTCTCGGGCGATGGAGTAGGAGTCCACCATGCGTAACCTGTTTGCATGCATCTTTTTGCTGCCAATGCTGGCGTGGGCAAGCGCAAGGCCCTGGCCGATGACGCGCACGGGCGGGTGCTGGAGAGAATCGAAAAGCT
>VGHO01000194.1 GCA_016868175.1 Betaproteobacteria bacterium | reverse complement strand
AGGTCGGACCCCAGGCTGCGCAGTTTCTTGGTGCCGAAAACCAGAAGGATGATCACCAGGACGATCAGCCAGTGCCAGATGCTGAATGAGCCCATGTCTACTCCTTGGCGGGCGCATTACCCCGGGAACCGAGGGGTTCGGAGCCGCCCATGACGTGGATGTGAAGATGATACACCTCCTGCCTTCCCACACGCCCATTGTTGATAACGATGCGAAAACCATCGTCGCAGCCCTGCTGCCGGGCGAGTTCTCCGGACATGCCAAGCATCTTGCCGAGTAGCGCAGCTTCGCGCAGATCTGCGTCGTAGAGATTGACCAGGTGGCGCTTCGGCACGATCAGGAAATGCACTGGCGCTGCGGGATGGATATCGTGGAAAGCAAGAACGTCATCGTCTTCGAAGATCTTGCGGCACGGGATCTGCCCGCGCACGATGCGGCAGAAAATGCAGTCCTGCGGGTTGCTCATCGCAACGTCTCCTCCTAGTGGGATCAGGCCTTTCGATCAATTTCCAGGACGGCGTCTTTGCCGATCGCCTTGCGCGCGGCCTTTTCGTCGAGCCCGGAAATCCCCTCGCGCCGCTCGAGTTCGCGCAAGACATCCTGCGGTGCGAGACCGTAGTGCTCGAGCATGACGAGGCAGTGAAACCAGAGGTCGGCGCACTCGGCAACGATACGCTCCGGGGCACCGTCCTTGGCCGCCAGCACACACTCGGTGGCCTCCTCGCCCACCTTCTTCAGAATGGTGTCCGCGCCGCGCGTGAGAAGCCTCGCCACATAGGAGCGCTCGGGATCGGCATCCCTGCGCATCCTGATCACCCCGGCAAGGCGGGCGAGGGTGTCGCTCGATGCGGCGGAGGGCCGCTCCTCTGGGGCAACCCTGGCCTGCGGCCTGAACCGGGCGACCACGTCGTCCGGAAGCGGGTCGTCGGTGATCCGCCAATTGCCGTCTTGCCAGCGGTGAAAGAAGCACGACATCCGTCCGGTATGGCAGGCAACGCCAATCTGATCCACCTGCAGCACCAGCGCGTCGCCGTCGCAATCGAGCCGCATCGATTGCACCTTCTGGAGATTCCCCGACTCCTCCCCCTTGCGCCACAGGCGGTTGCGGCTGCGGGACCAATAGGTGGCGTAGCCGGATGCCAGCGTGGCACGGAGCGCCTCGGCGTTCATCCAGGCAAGCATGAGGATCCTGCCGTTGCGGCAATCCTGTGCAACTGCGGCGATTAGCCCGCGATCGTCGAAGCGGATCCGGTCGAGGGCTTCCTTGGGCATCACGGGCAATGGATCGGGCATCGAAGCGACCTCAACCTGCGGGACTGGGTGGGGATCGAGAACTCGAGGAGCACCCATCCGCCCCGCCGGCGTGTGGTCTTGCATCGCGGGCGTTCATATGGGCCGGATCGCAAGGCCCTGAGCGGCCATATGCGCCTTGGCCTGCGCAATGCTGACTTCACCAAAATGAAAGATCGATGCCGCAAGCACTGCGTCCGCGTGTCCCTCGAGCACTCCCTCGACCAGGTGCTCCAGGCTGCCGACACCCCCGGAGGCAATCACCGGCACGCGCACTGCGCTAGATACTGCACGGGTAAGCGCCAGGTCAAAACCGGAGCGGGTGCCGTCGCGATCCATCGAGGTAAGCAGGATTTCGCCGGCGCCACGATGACTCGCCTCCACCGCCCAGGCAAGCGCATCGCGACCTGCCGACCTGCGACCTCCGTGCGAATACACCTGCCAGGAACCTGCGGGATGCGCAACGTTGCCGGGTGCAGCGCAACGTGCATCGATGGCCACCACGATCGCCTGCGAACCAAAAAAGGCGCTTGCTTCATTGATCAGATCCGGGTTGGCGAGCGCCGCCGAATTGATCGACACCTTGTCGGCGCCGGCATTGAGCAATCGACGCACGTCGGCCACGCTGCGCACGCCCCCGCCGACGGTGAGCGGAATGAAGACCCGCGAGGCGACCGCTTCGATCACATGCACAAGGATGTCCCTGTCGTCGCTCGAGGCGGTGATATCGAGAAACGCCAGTTCGTCGGCTCCCTCGGCGTCGTAGCGCTGTGCAATCTCCACAGGGTCGCCGGCGTCGCGCAACTGCACGAAGTTGATCCCCTTGACCACGCGGCCACCGGTCACGTCAAGGCAGGGAATGATGCGTTTGCAAAGCATCGCCTGGTGTGAGCCTTCACGCGGATGGTTTGATGCTGCCGCCGCCGCTCAGGCTTCAGCGTGCGCTGCGGGACTTGACCCGCTCGATCGCAGTCCTGAGATCCACTGCGCCTTCGTAGAGTGCGCGGCCGAGGATCACTCCGGCAACGCTGTCTGCCGCCGCGTTGCAAAGCGCCTCGATGTCCTCGAGGCTGCCAACGCCGCCCGAGGCGAAGACAGGGATCTCCACTTCGGCCGCAAGCCGGACGGTGGACTCGATGTTCACGCCGCCCAGCATCCCGTCGCGGCCAATGTCGGTGTAGATGATCGCATCGACCCCGTAGCCCTCGAACTTGCGCGCAAGGTCCACAACATCGTGGCCGCTCAACTTGCTCCAGCCGTCGGTCGCCACGCGCCCCTCGCGGGCGTCGAGCCCAACGATGACCTGGCCCGGAAACGCACCGCAGGCATCGCGCAGGAATCCGGGGTTCTTCACCGCCGCAGTTCCGATGATCACGTAGCTCAATCCACCGTCCACATAGCGCTCGATGGTGTCGAGGTTGCGGATGCCGCCACCGAGCTGGATCGGAACACGCCCATCGACCGCACGTACGATGCTCCGGATGGCAGCTTCATTGACCGGCTTGCCTGCAACCGCCCCGTTGAGGTCCACCAGATGCAGACGCTGGGCTCCGGCCTCGACCCAGCCCCGCGCAATCCCTGCCGGGTCGCTCGAGAACACTGTGGCGTCAGCCATATCTCCCTGACGCAGGCGCACGCAACGACCGTCCTTGAGGTCGATGGCAGGAATGAGAAGCATGGCAGTGAAGAAGTGGAAATCAGGGGTCCCAGGCCACAAAGTTCCGGAAAAGCCTCAGGCCGTCTGCAGCGCTCTTTTCAGGATGGAACTGGGTAGCAAAAAGATTATGGCGCGAAACCGCGCAACTGAAACGCACGCCGTATTCGGTGGTGGCTGCGATGTGGGTTGGATCCGACGGCCTTGGGAAATAACTGTGTACGAAGTAGAAGTATGCGCCGGGCTCGATCCCGTCCCAGAGCCGATGCCGCGTGGCCTCCCCTTCTGGCCAGACGCTGTTCCAGCCCATGTGCGGCACCTTGAGCCAACGGTCGTCGGGAAAGCGACGGACATGGCCGGGCAAGAGCCCCAACCCCGCGCTTGGCCCTTCTTCGCTGAACTCGAAGAGCATCTGTTTTCCCACACACACCCCCAGCAGGGGCTTGGACTCGGCGGCCCGGAGAAGACTTTCGGCCAGGCCCGAGGCTTTGAGCATGCGCATGCAATCGGGCATGGCGCCCTGTCCGGGCAGCACCAGACGATCGCATGCGGCAACATCGCCCGGCAACTGGCTGATCAGCACCCGATGGTCCGGCGCCACATGTTCGAGTGCCTTGGAGACCGACCGCAAATTGCCCATGCCGTAGTCCACCACAACAATGCGCTTCATCGGACCGGACCCCTGCGCACCGCGCAGGATCAGAGCACTTCCTTGGTGGACGGTATCCGGTTCGCCGCGCGCGGGTCGAACGCTGCTGCCATTCTCAGGGCCCGTCCAAAGGCCTTGAAAATCGTCTCGCACTGGTGATGCGCATTTTCTCCGCGCAGGTTGTCGACATGCAGGGTGACGCCCGCGTGGTTGACGAAGCCCTGGAAGAACTCATGCACCAGGTCGAGATCGAAACTGCCCACCATCGCGCGCACGAAGTTGCAGTTGAACGACAGGCCTGGGCGGCCGGAGATGTCAAGCACGACGCGCGAAAGCGCTTCGTCGAGCGGGACATATGCGTGCCCATACCGGCAGATGCCGGTCTTGTCACCGATTGCCCGGGTGAAGGCCTGCCCCAGGGTGATGCCAATGTCCTCAACCGTGTGATGTGCGTCGATCTGCAGGTCGCCCTGTGCCTCCACCCTGAGGTCGAAGAGCCCGTGCCGCGCAATCTGATCGAGCATATGCTCCAGAAACGGCAACCCGGTTTCGAAGTACCGCTCGCCGCTCCCATCAAGATGCAGATTCACCCTGATCGCAGTTTCGGCGGTCTTGCGGAAGACGTCAGCATGTCGCATACCCGAATGATACGGCGCAGCGCGCAGGTGCAGGCTCGCGCCCGTACCCGCTCGGTGCTACACATTGGTCAGAACTTCTTGAAAATGCTGATCAACTCGCGACCGTACCCGCTCGGTGCTACATTGCTTTCGCGCGAAATCCTCCCACGCTGCTGACTCCGCCCTGGCAGGGCTCTGGACTTGCCGATGACCCAATCCGCCAAGCGCTTCCTGTCACCCACCGTGAACCGCCTGATCCCCTATGTTCCCGGGGAGCAGCCGCAGATCGAGGGGCTCATCAAGCTCAACACCAACGAGAACCCCTACCCCCCTTCGGAAGCCGCCCTCAGGGCGATGCGCGAAGCCGTCGGTCCGTTGCTGCGCCTCTACCCCGACCCTGCAGCGAGCAAACTGAAAAACAGCATTGCCAGGCTTCACCGGATCTCCCCAGCCCAGGTCTTCGTGGGTAACGGTTCCGATGAGGTCCTTGCCTTCACCTTCCAGGGTTTGCTCAGCCGCGAGGGCGGCTGTGCATTTCCGGCGATCAGTTACAGCTTCTATCCGGTCTATTGCCAGCTCTACGGGATCACCCCGTTGCCCTTTGCGCTCAACGAGGACTTCAGCGTGCCGCTTCACAGGGCGAGCGAAGGGGCAGCGTGCCTGATCGTTCCCAACCCCAATGCCCCCACCGGTATGGCGCTCCCTGCCGAGTCGATCGCGGTTTTTGCGCACAGCCGACCTGCCACGCTGGTGGTGGTCGACGAAGCCTATGTGGACTTTGGCGCCGAAAGCTGCATCGGTCTGGTGAACCGGTTCGACAACCTGATGGTTGTGCAGACCCTGTCGAAGTCGCGCGCGCTTGCCGGCCTGCGTGTTGGTTTTGCGGTCGGCCCCGCCGAACTGATCGAAGCGCTTGAACGGATCAAGAACAGCTTCAATTCCTACACGCTCGACCGGATCGCGATCGCCGG
>VGHO01000193.1 GCA_016868175.1 Betaproteobacteria bacterium | reverse complement strand
CGAGCCTCACGTTGCGCAGGATGAACGGGGCCACCGTTGTCGGAAGGTCCATGCCGCCGGCGAGGCCGCAGGCAGCCACGGTTGCGCCGTAACGGCACTGCGCAAGCGCATTCGCCAGGGTGGTGGAACCCACGGTGTCAACCACTGCAGCCCAGCGCTCTTTCTGCAAAGGCTTGCCGGCTACGGCCAGGCTGCCACGGTTGAGCACCTGGGCTGCTCCGAGCGATCGCAGGTAGGGCTCTTCCTGCGATCTGCCGGTGCTGGCGCAAACCTGATAGCCGCGCGAGGCGAGCAGCGAAAGGGCAATGCTGCCTACCCCGCCTGCTGCGCCAGTCACGAGAATCTCGCCTTCCGAGGGGCGTAGTCCGCAGTCCTCGAGCGCGAGCACGCAAAGCATCGCGGTGTAGCCTGCGGTACCGATGGCCATCGCGCTGCGCGCATCCAGCCCCACCGGAAGCGGCACCAGCCAGTCGCTCCGAAGCCGCGCATACTCGGCCAGACAGCCCCAGTGCGTTTCCCCCACACCAAAACCGTTGAGAATGGCCGATGCGCCCACAGGCCATGCAGGATCGTCGCTCTCGGTGACCTGTCCGGCCCCGTCGATACCCGGCACCATCGGCCACTTGCGAACCACCGGCGATCGGTTCGTGAGCGCCAACCCGTCCTTGTAGTTGAGCGTGGAATGGCTGAGGCGCAACACGACATTGCCGCCGCCCGCCTCCTCCTCGAGACGCCTGGGGTCGATCTGGGTAACCCGGGCTGAAAAGCCGGGGTCCTTTTCCAGCAGGATGGCTCGAAACGACATGCTTGGACTCCCCGCAGAGTTCGAAACCTCGGCTAACCGCGGCGCTGGTCCACAACGCGTCTGGCCTTGCCGAGTGAGCGATCGATACTACCGGCTTCGCGCAACTCCACTTTTGCGCTAGTACCCACGTAGTTCTTGATGAGGTGCTCGAGATCCTCTGCAGCACGCTCACGAACCTGCGCGTCGGCGTTGCTGCGCTCCGCCTTGATCTCCACCCGTACGGTGAGCGTATCGAGGGGCCCGTCCTTGCCGAGGATGCACACGTAGTGCGGTGCAAGAAGCGGTTGGCGCAGGATGAGTTCCTCGATCTGCGTGGGGAATACGTTGACGCCGCGCACGATCATCATGTCGTCGGAGCGGCCGGTGATCTTTTGCATGCGGCGCATGGTTCGCGCGGTGCCTGGAAGCAGGCGCGTGAGGTCGCGGGTGCGGTAGCGGACGATCGGTAGAGCCTGTTTGCTGAGCGAGGTAAACACCAGTTCGCCGAACTCGCCGTCCTCGAGGGGTATTCCGGTTTCGGGGTCGACCACCTCAGGATAGAAGTGGTCTTCCCAGATGGTGGGGCCGTCCTTGGTCTCGATGCACTCGTTGGCAACGCCCGGACCCATCACCTCGGACAGGCCGTAGATGTCCACTGCATCAAGCCCCATGCGCGACTCGATTTCGCTGCGCATCTCGTTGGTCCAGGGTTCGGCGCCGAAAATGCCTATCCGCAGGCTGCACTCCCGGGGCAACACGCCTTGGCGCTCGAACTCGTCGGCGAGTGCAAGCATGTAGCTCGGCGTCACCATGATGATGTCGGGCTTGAAATCCTGGATCAGCTGCACCTGGCGTTCGGTTTGTCCGCCTCCAAACGGAACCACTGTGAGGCCGAGACGCTCGGCGCCGTAATGGGCGCCGAGGCCTCCGGTGAAGAGTCCGTAGCCGTAGCTCACGTGCACCATGTCACCCGGCCTTGCGCCTGCGGCGCGGATCGAACGCGCGACCAGCGTGGCCCACACCTCGATATCGTCGCGGGTGTAGCCAACCACCGTTGGCTTTCCGGTGGTGCCGCTTGACGCATGGATTCGCACCACCTGATCCCTGGGTACCGCAAACATGCCAAACGGGTAGGTGTCGCGAAGATCGGCCTTGGTGGTGAAGGGAAAGCGCGCAAGGTCGGCGAAGTCCCGCACCTGCGAGGGATGGGCACCCACTTCATCGAACTTGTGCCGGTAGTGGGGCACCCGTTCGTAGGCCAGCGCCAGTGTGGTGCGCAGCCGCTGAAGCTGCAGGCTGCGCAACTCATCCAGCGAGGCCTTCTCGATGGGATCGAGCGGCAGGCCATGGGCGGAGAGCACCGAGGGCGCGGCGCTCATGGGGTGTGATCCTCCGTGCCGGGAGGGGCAAGGCTGAAGAACTCGCCCTTGATCGTGGCCGAGCGCCCGCGGAACACTGCGATCAGCCGGTTGCCGGGACCAGTGACCCGCACATCGTAGACACCGCTGCGCCGACCCCTGCTCACTTCCCGCGCCTCGGCAAGCAGCTCCTCGCCAAGCTGCGCCGATGCAATGAAGTCGATCATCGCGCCGGCGGCCACGGTACGCTGGTTATAGCTATTGCAACTGTAGGCGAATGCTGTATCCGCGAGCAGAAAAATGTAGCCGCCGTGGCAGATGTGGTGCCCGTTGGTCATGAACTCCAGCACCCGCATGCGCACCGTGGCCTCGCCCGGACCCCTTGAAGCCACCACCATCCCAAGGTGCTGTGCGGCCTTGTCGTCGGCGTACATGAGCGCGCGCACCCGTTCGGCGCACGCCTCAGGGCTGAGGGAATCAATCTGCATGGATGTGCCTCCCATGTTGTCGACGACGCCGTATCGCGTCAACGATCCTGCCTGCAATGCTGCCAGCGATCCCTTCAAAGCGGCTCAGCGACCCTCGAACTGCGCCTTTCGCTTGTGCAGGAAGGCATTCACCCCCTCGAGATAGTCGTGCGAATGACCCAGAAACTGCTGGGCATCCCGTTCAAGGTCCAGTTGGTCCGACAGGGTGTTGGACGACGCCTGCTGGATCGCATACTTGCAGGCCTTCAGCGCAAGCGAGGGCAGGGCCGCGAGCCGCTCGGCAGTCCGCTCCACGCAGCCGTCAAGTTCCTCATCGTCAACGCATTGCCAGATGAGTCCCCACTGCGCTGCCACCGGGGCCGGCAACTTCTCGCCGAGCATCGCTAGCGCCATTGCACGTTGCGATCCCGCAAGCCGCTGCAGAAACCATGTGCCGCCGGAGTCGGGCAGCAGTCCGATGTTCACGAAGGCCTGCAGAAACGACGCCGACCTTGCTGCCACCGTGAGGTCGCAGGCCATGGCAAGGCTTGCGCCCGCGCCTGCGGCAACGCCATGAACCTTGCCGAGAATCGGCTTCGGGCACGCCTTGATCTGGCGGATGAGCGGGTTGAAGCAGTTCTCCACAAGTTCGCCGAGGTCGCTCATGCGGCCCGGCTCGAAGCTCAGATCCGACAGATCCTGTCCGGCGCAAAACCCCCTCCCACGGCCTGCGATCACGATGACCCGCACGCCTCGATCGTCACGCGCCACGCTCAGCGCCTCGCGCAGGTCCTCGTGCATCCGGCGGGTGAAGCTGTTGAGCTTTTCCGGGCGGTTGAGCGTGATGCGGGCGATGCCGCTGCCGCTGTGGCGATCGAACTCCACGGTGGGCCGCTCTGCCTGCGCATGTGAGGAAGAAGGTGTCCCGCGCCCTCGGGGATCATCCGGAACGCTCTGCGCTGCCGCGGTCGCGATCGAAGTATGGGCACCTGTCATGCGATTCTCCCCGAGCGATTGCCTGCCTGTTGACGATCCGGGAAGTCCACAGCCGTGGCGGGAAGCCCGTTTCGAAACGAAGTCTAGCGCAGCACACGGGTCAGCCTGCTTCCCGGGGGCGACGCAGGCGCGTCTTCAAGCGTTGGCCTGAGGGAAGTCGAGCCCCGGCGCGACCCTGCAGCCGCAACGCGTGTGGCGATTTGACATCTCCGTGAAAGTGTCGGATACTCGCGGTCTTGCTTCATCGCGTTACGACGCGGTGGATAGTGCGGGAGCGTCAGGGGCAAAGTAGCCGCTCAGTAGTCGCTCAGTAGGCGCTCAGTATTCGCGGAAGGACCGTAGTCGTTGCAGCGCACCGTGAGGCAGTGCTGCGCAGAGGCCTGGTTCCGGCAAACGAAGTGGCGGTTTTGAGCGCGAAAACAGGGTTCCCCTCTCGGGCAACCCAACCATCCCGTCCTGGGCTTGCTCCTTAACAATCAAACAGCCGATAAGTGTGAGCGCCTGCGGAGAGATGTGCAGGAGCTCACTTGAAATTCAGATGTAAGTCAGATATTTCGTTTGAGCTTCAATTCCGTTTTCACGAACGGAACCTTGTTGTAACAAAACAGAGATTAAACTGAAGAGTTTGATCCTGGCTCAGATTGAACGCTGGCGGCATGCCTTACACATGCAAGTCGAACGGCAGCGCGGGCTTCGGCCTGGCGGCGAGTGGCGGACGGGTGAGTAATGCATCGGAACGTGCCCAGGAGTGGGGGATAACGTAGCGAAAGTTACGCTAATACCGCATACGTACTGAGGTAGAAAGCGGGGGATCGAAAGACCTCGCGCTCATGGAGCGGCCGATGTCGGATTAGCTAGTTGGTGGGGTAAAAGCTCACCAAGGCGACGATCCGTAGCTGGTCTGAGAGGACGACCAGCCACACTGGGACTGAGACACGGCCCAGACTCCTACGGGAGGCAGCAGTGGGGAATCTTGGACAATGGGGGAAACCCTGATCCAGCGATGCCGCGTGTGGGATGAAGGCCCTCGGGTTGTAAACCACTTTTGGCAGGAAAGAAATCACCCGTGATAACACCATGGGTGGATGACGGTACCTGCAGAATAAGCACCGGCTAACTACGTGCCAGCAGCCGCGGTAATACGTAGGGTGCAAGCGTTAATCGGAATTACTGGGCGTAAAGCGTGCGCAGGCGGCCTTGTAAGACAGATGTGAAATCCCCGGGCTCAACCTGGGAATTGCATTTGTGACTGCGAGGCTAGAGTGTGTCAGAGGGAGGTGGAATTCCGCGTGTAGCAGTGAAATGCGTAGAGATGCGGAAGAACACCGATGGCGAAGGCAGCCTCCTGGGATAACACTGACGCTCAGGCACGAAAGCGTGGGGAGCAAACAGGATTAGATACCCTGGTAGTCCACGCCCTAAACGATGTCAACTGGTTGTTGGGAATTCATTTTCTCAGTAACGTAGCTAACGCGTGAAGTTGACCGCCTGGGGAGTACGGCCGCAAGGTTAAAACTCAAAGGAATTGACGGGGACCCGCACAAGCGGTGGATGATGTGGATTAATTCGATGCAACGCGAAAAACCTTACCTACCCTTGACATGTC
>VGHO01000192.1 GCA_016868175.1 Betaproteobacteria bacterium | reverse complement strand
CCCATGATCGCCTTGATCGTGGTGGAGCGCCCCACACCATTGCGCCCCAACAGGCTGACGATCTCGCCCGCGTGTACCTCGAAGTTCACACCCTGCAGGATGTGACTCTTGCCGTAGTAGGCGTGCAAGTCGACCACTGCGAGCAGGGGATCCCCGCTCGCGGACTCCTCAAACACGCCCGGTACCCTGCGGCTCACTTCGGCGGGCTTGCCCATGGGATCTCGCAACGCGCTCGCTCAGAATTCGGGCTGCGCCTGCCCCAGATAGGCCTCGCGCACCGCAGGATTGCCGCGGATGCGCTCCGGCGTGTCGGAGGCGATGACCTGCCCGTAGACCAGCACCGAGATGCGCTCTGCGAGGCCAAAAACCACGTTCATGTCGTGCTCCACCATGAGCAGCGTCTTGCCCTGGCTTACCTCACGGATCAGGTGCATGGCCTGCTCGGTTTCGGAATGGCTCATGCCTGCACTCGGTTCGTCGAGCATGATGATTTGCGGGTCGGGGGCGATGGCAACACCGATCTCGAGGGCCCGCTGCTCGGCGTATGCGAGCACCCCCGCCGGTGTGTCGCGCCGCGCCCAGAGGTTGATCCTTCGCAACACTTCCTCGCACTTGTCGTTCACATCCCGCAGTTGCGCAACGCCGTGCCAGAACGCATAGCGGTATCCGAGCGACCAGAGGACGCTGCAGCGAACATTCTCGAACACGCTGAGTCGGGGAAAGATGTTGGTGACCTGAAAACTGCGCGACACCCCGAGCCGATTGATCGCAAAGGGGCTCAGACCATTGATCAGTTGCCCGTTGACCCGAATCTCCCCCGCGGTCGCGGGCATGCGCCCGCTGATCAGGTGAAAGAGCGTTGACTTTCCGGCACCGTTCGGACCGATCAAGGCGTGCAGTTGGCCGCGACCCACGCTGAGATCCACCCCACGAATGATCGCAGTGGGACCGAAATTCTTGTGGATTCCGCGCAACTCGAGCGCTGCGGTCGCTTCTGCCTGCATGGCGCTGGCCACGGCTAGCTGCGCTGGCGAAGCCCAGCGTTGACCTCGGACCATGCTCCGCGCACCGCGCGAAACGCCACCCGCGCAAGAAGCAGGCCGAGCACCAGAAGCAATACGGCAAGCAGCCAGGGGAGCGGAGCGGCGCTGTCAAAGCTCACGCCCATCAGGCGCATTGCGGTTCCGTCCATGGCGGCCTTCACCAGGCGATGGTGCGCCAGTTCGATCAGTCCCGCAGCGCCCGCAAGCGTGAGGAGTGCGGGGCCCGAGAGCAGCAGGTAGGAGGGCACAAGGACACCGAAGCGCTGGGCGCGAAGCACCGGGGCATGGAGCATGATCAGTCCGGCAAGACCCCCGGGAAGGTACATCACCACGAGGATGAAGAGTAGACCGAAGTACAGCATCCACGCGCCCGTGAAGTCGCTCAGGGAGATTTGCAGTGCAGTGATCAGCACCGCCCCGAGAATCGGGCCTAGAAAGTGGCCCACCCCTCCAATGTAGGTCATCAGCAGCACCACGCCGGACTGGGCACCGCTTACCGAGAGCGCATTCATGATCTCGAAATTGATGGCCGCCATGGCGCCCGCCACCCCGGCGAAGGTACCGGCCAGACAAAAGGAAATGAATCGGACGATATGCGTGGAGTAACCGACGAACTCGGCACGTTCCGGATTCTCGCGCACAGCGTTGGCGATGCGGCCGAAGGGTGTCTGGGTGACCGCAAACATCGCCACCACGCATACAAAGGTCCATGCCGCGATGAGGTAGTACACCTGAAGCTGCGCTCCGAAGTCGAGCCCCGCAAACGGCAACAGCCGCGAGCGGTCGGCGCTCACGCCCTCCTCTCCGCCGAAGAACGAACGCAGAATCAGCGCTGAAGCAGCAACCAGTTCGCCAAGGCCGAGCGAAATCATCGCAAACGCAGTGCCCGAGCGGCGCGTGGAGATCCAACCGAAGACAACTGCACAGGCCAGGCCCATCGCCGCCCCAACGAGCGGAACCAGGGGCAGCGGAACCGGCATACCCGGGACTCCGAGGAACCTGAGAGCGTGAATCGCCATGAATCCGGCAAGTCCGTAGTACACCGCATGTCCAAACGAGAGCATCCCTGTCTGGCCGAGCAGCATGTTGTAGCTGAGCGAGAACACCACCATGATGCACATCAGGCTCATCTTGGTGAGTGAGGTTCCCGAGTCGAACACCAGGGGAAGCGCAACGAGAAGTCCGGCTGCCATCATCCAGACTGCGTACGTGCGCACCAGAGCGCTCAAACCCGCCTGTGCTTCGCTCCGGCTCGCGAGATCCTGTGCCGTCTGCATCTCAGGTCTCGCGATTGCCCATCAGTCCGGTGGGGCGCAGGATGAGAACAAGCACCAGGAGCAGGTAGGGGATCACGGGCGCAACCTGCGCCACGGTGACGCGCCAAAGATCGCCGATCAGGGTGCCGGCCGCCGGACTGAGTTGTGCCATCCCCGGCAGATCCGCGAGCGAAAGGTTCACCGCAACCGCAAAAGTCTGCACGAGGCCGATCAGGAGCGAAGCCACAAAGGCTCCCGCGAGCGATCCGAGCCCGCCGAGCACCACCACCACGAAGAGGATGGGCCCAAGCAGCGCAGCCATCGAGGGCTGCGTCACGAGCGCCGGCCCCGCGATCGCGCCTGCAAGCGCCGCGAGCGCCGAACCGCCTCCGAACACGAGCATGAACACGCCGGGAACGTTGTGGCCAAGCATCGCGGTCATCTGCGGGTGGGTGAGCGCAGCCTGGATGATCAGGCCGATCCGGGTACGTGTGAGCACCAGCATCAGGCAGAGAAACATCCCGATCGCGATCACCAGCATGAAGACCTTGTAGGCCGGGTAGGTGGTGCCGAAGAGGTTGAAGGCCACAAAGTCGAGTTGCTGCGGAACCCTGTAGTCAACAGGAAGCTTGCCCCACACCATCTGAACGAGTTCTTCGATGACGAAGGCGAGTCCGAAGGTGAAGAGCAATTCGGCCACATGGCCATGCCGATGCACGACGCGCAGGCCGAAGCGTTCGATCAGCGCGCCGGCGGTGCCCACGATCAGCGGGGCGGCAACCAGCCCAACCCAGAAGTCGAACTGACGGGCCAGTTCGAACCCGAAGTAGGCCCCGAGCATGTAGAAGCTCGCATGCGCGAAATTCAGCACGCCCATCATGCTGAAGATCAGCGTGAGGCCGCTCGCCAGCATGAAAAGCAACATGCCGTAGAGCACACCGTTCAGCGTGGAAAAGACGACAAGTTCGAGCATGTCGCGCCCTCACCGAGGCACTTGCCTGGCCCTGCCCAGAGCCTCTGGGGGACTCGAGCAGGGCCAGGGCTGGCCGCCGATCAATACGGCCGGCTCATCTTGCAGGTGGTGG
This sequence comes from Betaproteobacteria bacterium, assembly GCA_016868175.1. Classification (GTDB taxonomy): domain Bacteria; phylum Pseudomonadota; class Gammaproteobacteria; order Burkholderiales; family Burkholderiaceae_E; genus UBA3064. The sequence goes on along the minus strand of VGHO01000192.1, from coordinate 1,859 downwards.
GTAGTTCGGTGTCCTTGCCCTCGACGCGACCGAGCGTTTTCCAGCCCCACCCGGTACCTTCCTCGTCAAACTTCGCGCCTGCGGGCAGCGGCCCGAACGAGGCGATGTACATGTCCTGGATGAACTGATGATTGTCTGCGCGCATGTAACCGATCCCGCCGTTGTGGGTGGTGATACGCATGCCTTCAAGACGCTGCGCGATCTTCTTGGCGTCGACATCCCCGGCAGCCTTGATGGCCTCCGAAAGCATGTACATCTGATTGAAGGCGCGCGGATACCAGACGGCCTGACCCGTCCGGGGGCGAAAGTCGGTTTCAACCGCCTGCGCCGGCGGATGCGCAATGTTGGCGTGTCCCTCCACGATGGCAAAGACGCGGTCGGAGAGTCCGGTCTGCTTGATCGCCGTGGGGCCGCCGGCACCGCCCGCATAGTAGGTGTACCAGTCAACCTTCAGCCCCGCATCGGCTGCCGCCTTCAACAACAGCGCAAAGTCCTGGCCCCAGTTGCCCGTGATCACCGAGTCTGCGCCCGAAGCCCTGATCTTGGCGATGTAGGGTGCAAAGTCGTTGATCTTGAGGAGCGGGTGGAGTTCGTTGCCCACGATCTGGATGTCGGGACGCTTTTGCTGGAGCATTGCCACAGCCTGGGTACGCACCGACTGTCCGAAAGAGTAGTCTTGATTGATCAGGTACACACGCTTGACCGCCTGCCGATCCTTGATGAAGTTGGTGAGCGCGGCCATCTTTGTGTCGGAGTCGGCATCCCACCGGAAATGCGACCAGTTGCACTTTTCATTCGTGAGCGAGGGGTCCACTGCCGCATAGTTGAGATAGATCACCTCCTTGCCGGGATTGCGCGCGTTGTGCTTCGCAACGAAGTCCGACAGGGCCGCAGCGACCGACGAACCATTACCCTGGGTGAGGATCCGAATCCCGCGATCGATCGCCTTTTGCGCCTGAACGATGCTTTCCTGAGGATTGGTCTTTCCATCATAGGGCACTACCTCGAACTTGCGGCCGAGAGCGCCGCCCTGGGCGTTGAGCTGGTCGGCGATGTAGCGGAAGTGCTTCAGTCCGTGTTCGCCGATGCTTGCGCCGCCCCCCGAGAGCGGGTCGATATAGGCAATCTGGATCGTCTGTTGCGCCGTTGCGGACTGGCCCGAGAGGGCAAGAACTGCAGCGAGGATCGGCTGAACCGCAAGCGCTTTCAGGGCGCGACGACGGCCCGACCGGCCAAACGGGTTTGCAAACATGCTTGTGTCTCCTTCGTGTTTTGTGCGGGTACCACGGCTGCGCTGGAGGCCAAAGACGGCACTCTGGCAGCCCAACCTGCGCAAGGCGTGAACGGGTAACCATCAGCCCCAACGCGCAGACCCATGCAAGAATGGCACAGCGGGGCTGAAACGGCAACACGCCCCTCAAGCGAAAGGTGGTAAACCGGGATGCGGGTAGCGGTGCTTGGCGCAAGCGGCACGATCGGTCGGGCGCTCGTTGGCGCCCTGGCGGCAAAGGGTCACGAAGCCGTGGGCCTGATCCGGCCGGGCCTCCCAGGCCGCATGAACCGGTTGTTGCGAGACTGTCCGGATGCGCAATGGCGCGAGTGTCTCGTTTTCGACGCTGCAAACCTTTACAGGCAGGGCCTTCGGGGCGAGCGCTTCGACGCCATGATCTCGTGCATGGCCTCGCGCTCCGGAGCGCCGCGCGACGCCTGGCAGGTAGAACATCTCGCGCAATGCCAGGCGCTCGACGCAGCACGGCAGGCGGCAATCGGGCACTTCGTGCTGCTCTCGGCGATCTGCGTGCAGCGACCGCTTCTCGTCTTTCAACGCGCCAAGCTTGCCTTCGAGGAGCGCTTGCGCA
>VGHO01000191.1 GCA_016868175.1 Betaproteobacteria bacterium | reverse complement strand
CTGGCGGTACAGGATCTCGAGCCCGGCGAAACGGTGGGCTACGGGTCGCGCTTTGTGGCCAAGCGACGCACCCGCATCGGTGTGGTGGCGGGTGGGTACGCCGACGGCTACCCCCGTCATGCGCCCGACGGTACTCCGGTCTGGGTGGAGGGACAGCGTTGCAGGCTGGCGGGGCGGGTTTCGATGGACATGCTCACGGTGGATCTGAGCGATCACCCGGGCGCGGGGCCGGGCTCGCCGGTGCAACTCTGGGGGGAGCATGTGGCGGTGGATGAGGTTGCACTGGCAAGTGGCACGATCGGCTACCAACTGCTCTGCGGACTCGCACCAAGGGTGCGCCGCGTGGTTTGCCGCGCAGGGCTCGGCGCATGAAGGCTGCCCGGGCAAAGACATTCTTCCAGTGTCAGGAGTGCGCTGCGCAAAGCCCCAAATGGGTGGGTCAGTGCCCGGGCTGTCAGGCCTGGAACACGCTCCAGGAGCAGCGCGGCGAGCGGGCACCCACGCATCGATTCGAGTCGCTCGCCGAGCGAAGCCGGGTGGTGCCGCTTGAACAGGTGGAGGCCCAGTCGGTGGAACGATTCGCCTCGGGCTCGGACGAACTCGACCGGGTACTTGGCGGCGGATTTGTTCACGGCGGGGTGTTGCTGATCGGCGGCGATCCGGGTATCGGCAAGTCGACCCTGCTCTTGCAGACTGCTGCGCATGTGGCGCGGTCGCGTCCCACGCTCTACATCAGCGGCGAGGAGTCGCTGGCGCAGATTGCCCTGAGGGCAACCAGGCTTGCGCTTTCGGGCTCGCCGGTTGCGCTGATGGCCGAGATCGCGCTCGAGCGGATCCAGACCGAAATCCGCGACCGCAAGCCCGAACTGGTGGTGATCGATTCGATCCAGACGCTCTTCAGCGAGGAACTGAGCGCCGCTCCAGGGTCGGTGTCGCAGGTGCGGGAGTGCGCAGCCCAGCTCACCCGGGTGGCGAAACAGACCGGGACCGCGCTGGTGCTGATCGGGCATGTGACCAAGGAGGGGACGTTGGCCGGACCACGGGTGCTCGAGCACATGGTCGACACAGTGCTGTACTTCGAAGGCGACACCCACTCGCAGCACCGGCTGATCCGCAGCATCAAGAACCGTTTTGGCGCTGTCAATGAACTTGGAATCTTCGCCATGACCGAGCGCGGTCTCAAGGCAGTTTCAAACCCCTCGGCGCTGTTCCTGTCGCAGCATCCGAGGCCGGTGCCCGGTTCGAGCGTGCTCGTCAGTCTTGAAGGGAGTCGCCCCTTGCTCGTGGAGATCCAGGCGCTGGTTGACGCAAGCTCGGGTGCTCACCCGAGACGCCTGGCGGTGGGCCTTGATGCGCAGCGGCTCGCGCTTCTGCTGGCGGTGCTGCATCGCCACGCAGGGGTTTCATGCCACGCTCAGGACGTGTTCCTCAACGCCGTGGGTGGGGCGAGGATCAGCGAACCCGCCGTCGATCTCGCATGTGTTTTCTCGATTGTTTCCTCATTGAAAAACAAGCCCCTCGGGAAGGGAATCGCAACGTTCGGCGAGATCGGTCTCGCGGGCGAGATCCGCCCCAGTCCACGGGGTCAGGAGCGCATCCGCGAGGCGGTCAAGCTTGGCTACACGCATCTGATCCTGCCCCGTGCCAACGCGCCGCGCACTCCTCCCGAGGGGGTGCACTTGCGGCCGATCGAGCGACTCGACCAGGCGCTGCAGGCGCTCTGGGAGGCAACCGCTTCGATCGAGAAGGCGTGAGTGCGAGGGAGGTGACGCTCAGCGCCTCAACCCGCTGTGGCCGCAGCCCTTGCAACTGCGAAGGCACTGCGCACAGCCGACTCGAGCGTGGCTGGGAGTGCCTCGCCGCTTCCATCCCCCACCCAGTCGCCCGCGAGCCAGAGTCGGTGGGCGCCACACAAGTCGAAAGCCGGCCACGTGAGCCCGGCCACCGAGGGCGTGGCGGCCCGGCGCTCAAAAACGTCGAAGTGATCGACCACGTCGAGTCCCAAGTGAGCAGTGATGCGGTCGGCGATCCGGGCTGCGTCTGCCTTGTCGTTGATTGCGGAGACGACCAGGCCCGCGACGGCGCGGCAGGGCGGTGGCGGCGCTTCAGGGGTGCCGGATCTGGGAAAAACCCAGGCGCTCCCGGAATGAAGCGTCTGCGCCGGCGCAACTGCCGATCTTCGCGGCACCGAGCGGCCATGCGCAGACTCCAGGTCGGGAAGCGCGAGCACGGGTAGTGCCGGAGGCCGCCTTCCGAGGGCAAGCCAACGGGTGAGGATGCCGCAGGGGTCGGGCACGGTATGCAGCGCCGCTGAGACCTTCGCCAGGGCGTCGCCGTCCACACGCGAAGACGAGGGCATCGCGGGGTCGTTTGCCAGCAGGGAATCGCGAACCAGCCGGCGCAGGCGATCCGGACTGATCGCGAGTACCACCTGGTCGAAGGGGCCGATCCGCGCTGCGTGGCGGTCGGTGCGCAACCACCACGCCGCACCCCCCGCACCCCCCGCACCCCCCGCACCCCCCGCACCCCCCGCCGTCCCTGCGTTTCCCGCAGTCCCCGAGTACCGCTCGAGTCGTGTGAGCCGGGTTCCGTACCTCAGGTCCAGCCGCGATCCCTTGGCCGGGTTTGCGGCAATCAGGGCGTCGGGGAGCAGGCTCGAGAGATCGCCAGCGCCGGTGAGGAAATAGGCCGAGTCGGGTGACAACCCACCGAAGGCTTCACGCAGGACGAGCGAAAAGCGTGCGGCGCATGCCTGTTCAAGGCTTGTGTTGAGTGCCGACTCCGCGAGCGACGCCACAAAGCCGCGCACAAAGCCTGGGGGGAGTTCCAGGCTCCGCAGGTAGTGGCCGAGCGCTTGCCCGGGATCCGGCGGGCCTGCGAGCGACGCCCGAACCAGCCGTCGCAAGCTCCACACCCAGCCGAGCGGGAGTCTCTTGGATCCCAGGAGCCATGAGGCCTGACGCAGGGCAACCAGCACAGGGGCCGGGAGCCGCAGCCGCGCGCCGCCGTCGGACAGCCGCCGCTGATGGCCCTCGATCCAATCGCTCTGGGCCAGCCGCATGGGGCGGGCACCCGGGCGAGCGATGTCGAAGGCTGCAGGCTGCAGGGTGAAGCTCGCTGGATGACAGTGAAGCGCAAGCAAGCTGCGGACCGCAGTGTAGGCGCCAATCAGCAAATGCTGCCCGTTGTCGACCCGCGCGCGAACGCCGCCCAAGGGCAGGGTAATGCCACGCGCTCTGCCACCTGCCTGGGGTGCGGCCTCGAACACTTCCACAGTGCAACCTGCATCCGCAAGCAGGCGAGCGCAACCCAATCCCGCCCACCCGGCGCCCACCACTGCGATGCGCTGCGTGGGGCGCTGGGTCATTCAGTGAGGGATCTTCGGCGGTGTGGCGCTGAGCCAGGTGCGCCACGCGAGCCAGAGCTTGCGAATCGGCGTGATCGTGATGCGCTGGTGGAGCACCGCAAAGCGCTCCTCCTCGATGCACTTGAGGACATCGGCGTAGATCGCGGCCATGATGAGGCCCGGTCGCTGGGAGCGACGCTCCCGGTTGGGAAGCTCGCGGAAGGCCAGGCCAAACTCGGACCGTGCCTGGTGGGCGGCGCGTTCAAGTACCCGGCCCAGCGCGGCTGTGTCTCGCAGGCCGACGAGTTCCTGTTCGCGCAGCCCCGCATCCTGCAGCCAGGACTGAGGAAGATAGATCCGTCCACGCCGGGCGTCTTCGCCCACATCGCGGATCACGTTCACCCACTGAAGCGCTCGCCCGAGGTGGAGCGCGTAGCGGTCGCGCCAGTCGAATTCTGCTGCCCGCGCTTCCTCGACCGTGAGCCCGGCGCCCTCGGCGGTTGGGAAGTTTGCCCCCCGGCCGGGGTGGCTTGCGCCCTCCATCCCGGTCCGATCCGCCGCTGCGAAGATCCGTGCCGCGAGTTGCCCGACCGCACCTGCAACCCTGTCGAAGTAAACCATCAGCGCGGCTTCGTCGGGATAGCGACGCACTGCGAGATCCATGCGCATGCCATCGAGAATTGCCAGAAATCGGCCTTTGGGGAGCCCCATCGGCGCAAGGTGCGCGGCAAGTGCGCGTGTGACCGGATGACTCGCCTGCCCGTTGAAGAGCGCCTCGATTTCCTGCTCCCACCAGGCAAGGGTTCTCTCGGCAACCTGCGGATCGCTTACCTCGTCGACCACATCGTCGATTTCGCGACAATAGGCATAGAGAGCCATCATGGCCGAGCGCCTGGGGTCGCGCAGGTAGACGAAACTGTAATAAAAGCTTGAGCCACTTGCTGCGGCCTTGCTGCGACAGTACTCCTCCGGGGTCAAAGCGACCACCGCTGTGCCTGCGGGTGGGCGCGCCCACGCGTTCCCGATCCGCTCGGAAGACCCCGCAGAAAGTCGCCCACGAGCTGCAAACGCAGCCGCCAGGGCAGGCGACCGCCGAGAGTCGGTCGCCGCAGGGCAGCGTCGGGGCTTGCGTCGAGCTGGCGGACGATGCTGTTGCCGCCCGCGAGAATGGCACGCACCTCGAGTCCCAGCCGAAACGGCAGCAACGCTGCGAGATGCTGGTTGCGCCTGAGTTGCTCGCCCTGGAGCAGCGCCTCCTCGCGTAACCCTCGCGCAAGCTCCGGCCCGAGACTTCCCGCCCGGCAAAGTCCAAGCCAGGCATCCCGCGTCACGCCCCAGCCACCGAGGACCGTGCCGGGAATGTAGACCCGATCGCGAAGCGCGTCGATGGCCACATCCTGCAGCATGTTGATGCGCTGGAGCGCAAGACAAATGGCATCCGAGGCCGCGATTGCCGCAGGATGGGTGCAGCCGTGGAGCGCCAGCAGCATGCGTCCGACCGTGGCTGCCGAACCACGGCAGTAGCGGTCGAACTGCTCCCAGTCGAGGGGCTCGAAGCCCCGGGCGTCCCAGTGAAACGCGGCAAGCATCAGGCGCATCTCCCGTTGCACGATCGGGTGGGTGCCCACTTCCTCGAACCACTGCGCGAGGACGCGGCTTGCAGTGTGGCGCAGCCCGAGCGCCTCGAGCGATGGAAGTTGTTCGCAGGTCCGAGCACCCGCCGGCGTTTCGATCGCTTGCATCAACTCGCCAAGGCACGCGAGCCGTGCAGCGTCTTCAATGCCGGGTTCGTCGGCAAGATCGTCGGCGAGCCGCGCAAGGCGGTAGATGGCAAGCACTTTCGAACGGACCGGTCGCTGGAGAAGGAGCGAAGCCACTGGAAAGTTCTCGGTCCCGCGCCTGGCGTCGATCCGCAGGGCCAGGTTGCGGGATGCATCCGGCGCCGCCGGCGCATCCGGAACCTGCGGGA
>VGHO01000190.1 GCA_016868175.1 Betaproteobacteria bacterium | reverse complement strand
CGTTCGGAAAGCTCTACAATCACCTTTGCGGTGGTGGCCGTAGCTCAGTTGGTAGAGTCCCGGATTGTGATTCCGGCTGTCGTGGGTTCGAGTCCCATCGGCCACCCCATCCGCCATCCCGAAAAACAAAGCGAAATCAATACCTTGTGCTTTGACCCCCCAGTCTGTGGGACAAAACAGCAGCGCGAATCGAAAGCGGTAGCAAGGCGGCATGCCTCGGGCTCCCTCCGCAGTCAGCATTGCACAGACCGCCGGCGGTGCCGGCTCCGGGATAAATCCGGGGATGAATCGCGTCGAAGCGACGCCTCCAGTCGGCCCAACGCAGTGCTGTGGTCTCCGATGGGCGCAAGCCGCTGAAGAACTTGGACTCCACGTAGTTCGCAACGCCGCCCGGGTACCGCTCGGTCATTTACCCGATGAGGGCCTCCACCTCGTCGCGCGTGAACGGATCGGGAAACGGTGTAGGCTGCCGCTGATAGCGGATGTGCCTGACCAGGTTGTCTTCGAGAGCATGGTCTGCGACGGCCACGTCCATGGCGCGGCGAAGAACGGTCACGTAGTTGTTGACGGTCTTCGCATTGAGGCCTGGACGAAAGGTCAGAGCACGCATGACGTGGCTGGCCTTCAGTCGGTGCAAGGCACACTCCCCGAGCGGTGAACCCTTGTCGTCGCAAGGCGCGCACTTCCAGAAGCGAACGGCCGACGCGTAGGCCGCGGCGGTGGACGGTTCAATGCGCTGGACCGCCAGCCATACGTCGAGGTGTTCGCCGACGGTCAGCGGCTTTCCGTCCTTGCGGGTCGCGGGGAAGTATTCGGAGTGGCAGAAGGTGCCAGCGGCGATTCGGCTACGGATCTCGGCAGCGAGTCGTTTGGCCTCGCCGAGGTTCTCTTCGGACGGTGGGACCGGTGTGCTGTCACGCCTGAGCGTTCGGCGCACGACTTCACCGTTCAGGCTGAACTGAATGCGGATGGCGTTGCCGCAGACTTCGACGCCGTTGCCTCTCCTGCCCATACGTTCCTCCTCTGCTGTGCTGATGTCGGTTCGATTGAAGCTGGTGGCATAGGGCGCGGCAAGCGCGTGCGGCTCAACGAAGTGCCGTAGCTGCTGACGGTTCAGGTGCATCCGATCACCTGATGCGGCAGCGCCGACCGGGTGCGACTCGTGCGACACCCGGCACACTGCCGGCCGCGAGGGAACGATCATGGATTCGATCAACGCCGACATGGCCTCCATCCTGCAAACCGTGCAGACGCCGGGCGACTACTTTGCGGCTGGCGTGTGCGCCTTGCATATTCCGCTGATCGAGGTTGAAGGCATCGGCCCGATCGCCTTGCCGTTGCTGCCGGCGCGGGCCGCTCAACTCATCGCGGTGGCTGAGCGCGCCCCGTATGGCCGCGGGGCAGACACGCTGGTTGACACCACCGTGCGCCGCACCTGGCAGATCGGCGTCGACCGCGTTCGCATCCGTGGCAGGCACAGACCGGCCATGCTCGACGGCATCGTCGAACGCGCGGCCAACGCGTCCTAGAAGCGACGAAAGGGCTTGCGCTGTTGCAGCGTCTGCCCGAGCGTCCGTGCGAGCCGGTCATCGCCGCACTGATCGACAAAATCCTCCATGACGCGGAAGGCCTCGGACGACTCGATGGGTTCGATGAACAGCCAACAGTCGTCATCCCGTGGATCCTCATCGGTTTCGTTGACTGCATCGGGTCCGATCAGGGACAGGATTGACCCGGACTCGAGGTTCAGCCAGTGCCTGCTCTCCCCGAGAGGGTCGCGCGAGTTCAATGCCCAGGTCAGCTCCTCAAGGTCGATGGTCAAAACCCGTGCGTCATGGCTACCGTGGCCGTGCGGGGTGTCATCCATGCTCATCTCGAGAGCCCCAAGGCGTCCCACAGGAACTGGTAGGACACGGCGGGCCGCCCTTGGGCGGCGGACTGCTGCCGTTCGCCTTCTTCGTACTCGCGCAGCAGGCCCTTCACGCGCTCCAAGCCTGCCGGCGCGGTGATGGCCTGGCGCGGCGTGCGTCCACCCAGGGCGGGAATCGTCTCGTCAGCCCAGTTGGCGTAATGGCGATGGAGCGCATGCTCGATGGCCTGTGCGATAACCTCGGGAGGCAGGTCCGTGGTGGCTGCGGAGGCGGATCGCGGCGTGCGGCCCGTGCTGTTGGCACCCTTGCCGCCGCCCGCACGGGAGAGATGGCCGGCCGGATCGGTGATCTCGCGCGTCAGGTGCTGCACGGCCGCGCCGGCCAAGCTTTCGAACCACGCGCGGCCATCGTCCGCCAGCCGCTGGGTGCGGTGGAAGAGTTCGACGCGGTCGGTGCTGCGTCCTGGGTTGACGGTCGACAGGCTGCGCTGCGCGCCGTCAGCGCTCTCGATCATGCGATTCCATCCCTGCCGTGCATCGCCGCGGACATCGGGCTGCGACGACAAGTAAGCAGCGAGCGCCGTCGCATCGAGCACGCGGTAGTGGTCTGTCACGAGGAGCACGGGATCGCCGGTGGACGCATCCTGGATCTGTGGCAATGGTGCGGGCGCGAACCACTGGTCCAGCCAGGCGCTGGCGATCGCGAGCTCAAGCAGATCGCGTCGGTTGTCGCTGTGGAGGTTCATTTCGCCAGAGCCGGCCAGCACCTGCCGGGCCTGCGCCAGCACGGCTCCCTCGGCCAGCTTGGCGAAGGGGTAGCTGGCCCCCGAGAGCTCAAAGTGCCCGGCTATGCCCGGGCCGGCAGCGACCTCCACGACGCGAGCGCCCATCAGCATGCCCGGCTTCGCGGTGCGGCTGCCGCTGATCTCGCGCACCAATTGCGGTGGGGCCTGCGGGTCGAACTCGTCGATCAGGGTCATGTCGACGCCGGGCTGCACGTTGGTGACCCGGTACAGGCGCAGGGGCCGTGCGCGCAGTTGAGCGATCCAGTCGCGCTGGCCGGGCGTGAGAAATGGGCCATCACGTCCCAACAGGTAGGCGTTGATCTCGCGCCGGCCACCTCGGGCGTGGATCTCCCCGCGGGCGATCAACCACTCGCCGACGTTGATCGACACCATCGTCATGCCATCTTCGTCCAGTTGCCAGCCGTCACGCGGACCTTCGGGCCGCCACAGGTCGAGCAGGGCCTCGAACGCGCTGCGCCAGCCTTTGCGATGACGCTCAGCCAGCCATGAGATCGCGACGCGGGCCGCGTCTTCGTGATCGCGCGGGCGCAGGGGGTGAATGTTCATGGTTGAAGTCAGGTGAGGCGGGTGAAGCTGGGCGAGCTGCTGTCGAACGACGTCACAGTACGGCGCTCGTCGCGGGCAGGCGACATGGCAGGAACGTGGCGTCTGGTCGTCTTGTATGCTATTGTCACACATCTCTTGGGAGATGTCCTCATGCCAACCGCCTCCGCCGCCGTTCTGAGTGTTCGTGTCAATGCCAGCGAGCGTGCCTTGCTGGAGGCCGCGGCCGAACAGGCCAGTACCAGTCTCAGCGACTTCGTGAGGCGGCGCGCCCTCGAAGCCGCCGAGACCGATCTGCTGAATCGCCGCATCGTGACGATTCCAGCGAAGGACTGGGCCCGGTTCGAGGCCTGGGCCAGTTCGGCACCGCGGGAAGTACCGTCGCTTCGAAAACTGTCCAAGACGCGCCCCGTCTGGCAGAAGTGACCTCAGGCGCAATGGCCGCCTTCACGCCGCCGCGACCTCTGGCGGCCGACGACGACACGGCGGCGTTCGATTGCGGGCGTGACGCGTTGAACCACTGGCTCAGGCGCCACGCGTGGCGCAATCAGGAATTGGGGGTCTCGCGGACAACTGTGATCTGCGATGCGCGAGCGGGCAGCATCGTTGGCTACGTGAGTTTGTCGACGGCGCAGATCGAGCGGGCTTGGTTGCCCAAGGCACAGCAACGCAATCGCCCCGACCCGTTGCCCGCGATCCTGCTGGGACAGTTGGCGGTCGACCTGCGGTGGCAGGGGCAGGGCACTGCGCGATCGCTGATGTTCTATGCGCTCACTACGGCGGTGCGCCTGTCCGACCAGGTTGGATGCTTCTGCGTGCTAACGCACCCGCTGGATGACGATGTGCGGGCGCTTTATGCAGCCTTCGGATTCGAGGACCTTCCGTTCGATCCCGGGCGCAGCATGTCGGTTCGGATCGCGGATCTGGTGCGAAGCGGCTTCGGGGCTGCTGGCTGAGCTTGCAGTATCCAACTCACCCACGAAGACGTGACGGAGAGGAGCCATTGCGACAGCCGCGGGATCGCAGCAGAGCGCATGCCGTTGCTGGTCTCAAGAAGTCCCACGCGGCCTGGGGGAACAGGCAGGGGAACAGCGCAGACTCTCTCGCAAGTTTTCTCAATTAGAGCAACAGCTTAGGTCGCCATGTATCCCATCAGCCACCCCATCCAAGCGTTTCATCCGGTCGCATGCCTTTCCGAACTTCCCGCCAGATCCACGACTTGAGCAGTCGCTTGAGTCAGGAAGGTGTTTGCCGTCCCACGGCAGAGCAGCGCAAGCAGCGGAGCATGTAGGGAAAGCAATGGCGTTCGTCATGCCATTTGGAATTCTGCTTCCCCTGTGCTCACCGACAAGCCGTGCAAGAACGTGTCCTGCCCAGAGGGCAAGGCTAGCGTACGGTTCGGCGCTAACGCCAGCTTCGAGGCAAGCGCGCGCGGGTTCCACGCGATCAGGAAGGTCGGCTGGAGCGATCACTGCGCCAGGCGCTGGACGGAGCGCCTCGAGAAAGACGTGTTCCCCCGGCTGGGTAAGCTTCCGCTTTCCCCGATCGGCGTACCGATGCTGCTGCAGACGCTGTCGGCGCTGCTCTTCCAGCGGCCAGGGAACATCCGGAAGATGGAATGGGCCGAGCTGTGGACCTCTCCAACCTGGGCACCATCATCGGCGGGCGGCGCGAGGCGCCGGTGCCCCTGGTGGTGAAGGCCGTGGAGGAAGCCGCCGCGACCGAGGGCGTGGCCCCCAAGGCTGTGTGGCACAACCGCGCGAAGCTCGCCAGGTCACTGGCGGTGCACCGGCAGGGCCTGTGGGCGTGATCACGGCGTGATGAAGTCGCTGCCGTCCAGCCCCTATACTTTCCGTGCAGTTTCAGCTTCTTGCGGAAGTGAAACAATGTGGGGCTGCCCCTGGGGCGGTTATCACCTGAGTGGCACCCAGCATCGCCTGGCAACACCCATTGCGCGGATTGCCTTGGCGGCACCTCGTGCCCACCCCCCGTGAGCCACCCCGCGTCGCACCTGTCGTTCCGTTTCCGGTGGTTGGCTCTTCGCCCACTTCGTCCCCTCATCGTCCCTGGACTCGTCCCCGCCCACTTCGCCCTTGCGATG
>VGHO01000189.1 GCA_016868175.1 Betaproteobacteria bacterium | reverse complement strand
GCACCTGCGCTTCACGTAGGGTGTAAAAGAGCTCGCCGTTCAAAAGCTCGTTTCTCAGCTTGCCGTTAAAGCTCTCGCAGTAGCCGTTCTCCCAAGGACTGCCGGGCTGGATATAGAGGGTCTTCGTACCGAGTCGCCCGAGCCAAGCGCGCAGGCTCTTAGCCACCATCTCCGGGCCGTTATCGGAGCGGATGTGTTCAGGAATGCCCCGCTCGATCATCACGTCGACCAATAGATCGATCACATCGTGAGCGCGGATACGACGTGCGACGTAGATCGCGAGCGCCTCTTTGGTGAACTCATCGATCAGGGTCAGGATCTTGAGCGGCCTCCCCTCGGCGGTCCGATCCATCACGAAGTCCCAACTCCAGAGGTGGTTTTTGTAGAGCGGCCGCAGCCGTACACACGATCCGTCGGCCAACCAGAGCCGAGCGCGCTTGGGCTGCTTCTGCGGCACCTTCAGTCCCTCCTGCTTCCAGATCCGCTCCACCCGTGAGCGGCTGATCTGCCAGCCCTCCTGCCAGAGCAAGCCCGTCACTTACCGATACCCATAGCGCCCGTACTGCGCGGCGAGTGCAATGATCGACTGCCGCAGCGGCGCCTCATCAGCCCTGGGCTGCGGGACGTACCTGACGACTGATCTGGCGATGCCCAGCGCCCTGCAGATCCGTCGCTCTGAGTACGCATGCTTTGAGCGCACCAGCGCAACAGCCTCACGACAGCGCACCGGGCTTAGAATTTTCCCTCGGCGACTTCCTTCAGGATGATCTTATCGATCGTCAGATCCGCCACCGCGCGCTTGAGTCGACTGTTCTCCGCTTCGAGCTCCCGCAGCCGCTTCGCCTGATCGATCCTCAAGCCTCCGTGGCTCTTACGCCAGCGAAAGTACGTCTGCTCCGTCACCCCGATCTGCTTGGTCACCTGACCCATCGTCTGCCCCTGGCCGATCAGCACATCGGCCTCCCGAAGCTTATGGATAATCTCCTCGGTCGTGTATCTCTGCTTCGCCATCGTCCACGTCTCCTGTCCCTTTTTTGAACATTAAACATGGACCAAAAATACCGGGTCAGGTCACGCGCTCAGCTTGTCCTTCAGCTCTGAAATACTGGCCTTTTTCATATGGCTATTATAGCCACGAGTGCGCGCAAGGGTCATGGTCCGATTTCCGACCGCCGATGGCACGGAAGGATGGCCTACGGTCGGCCGATCGGCACGCCGCATTTCTCGCTGGTTCGCCGGAAATCCGCTCTGGTCAGACGGCCGCGGCAGCCCGAGCGCGCCCCGGCCCCACACATACACCGCCATCAGGCACAACAGACCGCTCAGACAGCCGGTGAGGATATAGGGCGCGGACGGTCGCCAGACATCGAACAGCGTGCGGCCGACGATGCAGCGCTGGGCGGGTAAGCGGGGATGACGGGATTTCTCTCCCGGATGTCGGCTGGGTGAAAATGCCGCCGTCGTATCTGACGCAGTTTTAGGCATGCTTTCCGACACCCCCATCCGGTCATGAGACCCGGTGAGACCATGATCCGAGTGGGTGACGAGGTCGCCAACAGCATGCAGGCCTTCCCACTGCTCGCCTCGCCGCAGTTCTTCGAACGTTACACGCGCGGTCTCGCCGGCCACGGCCCGAGCCTGATCGGCGTGATAGTCGAAGTGGTGCAGGCCCTGCTGGGTGGGGTCGGCCACGACCGACGTGCGCCGAAAAAACGCTTGCCGCTGTGGCAACAGCGCGGCAGCGCACAGTTCGCCCTATCGCACACCTTAGGTGTCGGGCGATATTCCCGAGTTCGGTGATGTGGTGCTACGCAACGTCACTCCCCGCACGCGCCTTGAGCCTCGGCGTCGCAACGAGTAGGCGCTTACTCGTGAAAGCGGCAAGGTAGTCGCCCTACGCGAACCCTGGGTGCCGCGCGTAGTGCCCGGCGGGCATCGAAGCCCGCACGCTCTCAGCCTGCGCGAGCGTGCTCCGTCAGATACATCGGAAACACGACCCGAACGACCTCACGCCACAGTTTGGCGCGAGTGTCGTTTTCATTGAGCCCGGCGATATCGACCAACAGTACCTCGTGGCCGTTCTGCCTCGCCTGTACGATCGACTGCAGCGACTCGGGCGCCGTACCCTCCGGCAAAAAAGTGACCAGCAACTCGATATCACCGAATTCCTTGCCAAGGAAGGTCTTTACGTCGACGAAGTCGGTCAGATACAGCACGGCTTCGTGCGACACCTCCCGCTCAAGCAATCGCCGGATGCGCAAACCCTCCCCTCGCATACCCGGGCGGTCGATATGCAGCGCGATGATCACAACATGGTGGGCTTTGCCCACCCGTGAACTATCCCAAAAATATTCAACGCCGAGTTCGGTTGCGTGCTGTGCGCTGAAATAGGTCTTCGCAACGGTGAAGTAGAGGAGTCCTGCATTAAAGGGCAGCGTCATATCGATGACGAAGTTGGAGAAGCTGACGCTGAAAAACGTGATCACGATCAGCGCCAGCTCCCCGATGAAGAACACCCGGTTGATGATCGACTGATCAGCGCCCGCCATGAAGGCGCGTGACATCGCCACGAGGATTCCAAGTGCCAGCAGCAGCGCCACCCACGCAGGCATCATGCGCAGTGCCGTACCGTTCAGCGCATCGTCGATTGCCGTGGCGATGATGGTACTGTCGTCGGTGATGATTGACGCAGAGGTCGGCTTGATCACTGAAATTCCAGGTGCCGTAGCGCCGATGATCACGATCTTGCCGGCGAACATCGACCAATCGAAGCTCCTTCGCCCCTGCGAGGCAGCATACAGGTCGGCGAACGACACCCGCCGGTAGTCACGACGTTTATTTCGCCAGTTGAGTTTGGCGTTAGGCTCGTCACTTATGTCGATCGTGCCGCCCGCGAGCTGCACGATCACCGCCGCCGTCGAGGGCAGTACGTGCGACTCGGTCGGCACCCAGTACTGATACCGGCGGATGATGCCGTCACCCTCGGCGTAGAGATTGGAAGCCCCCATGCGCTTCTGCAAATTCTCGAACAGCGGCAGGATGACCGCCACCGGATCGGCCGGTGGTGCAGGAACAATTGCGCGCGCCCCAGGCACTCGGGCGGCGTCTAGTTGACTCACGCCGTCGTTGGCCGCCGGCAGCCGCACGAACGGAAAAACGATGTTGGGATACGCACCCGCGATTTCATTGAGACTGGCATCTCCTTCGGGATCGCTCTTCGAAGGCTCCGACACCAATTGATTGAGCAGTATGGCCTGCGGTGACTCCTCGGCAATAGTGGCGAGCGCCTCGGCCACCACGCTGTTACTCCACGGCCAACGACCTTGATCACGGCCCACCTCCTGTAGCGAACGCTCGTCGATGTCGATGATGACGATGCGTGAATCCGGCGCGGGACTTGAAATACGCAGCTTTATGAGCTGGTCGTAGATCTCCTCACTACCGCGCCCCATGAACCCCTGCAGCGAATAATCCGCGAGTAAAAACACCGCGATCACCACTGCGAGCAGCAGATAGAAGCGAGCCTCCCAGCGTCGACACCAGCTGCCGAAACCTTGCAGAATAGACAGCAGTGCGGGTTTCATGGAATTGAGCCTTTGAATGCGCGAATGCGCGGTGCAGCCGCCGAGGGGAACGCAGCGCGCTCCATATCGGCCGTAACCTGCGCTGCAACTGCCGCGATGCGCTCGGGCAGCGGTGGTGTAGTGGCCAGCAGCAGCGACACATCACGCCCCTTCCGTACGGCCTCTTCGATGTCCTCGAACACGGTCAGCAACGCTGAAGTGTCGTAACCCGCACGACCCGCAAGCACGAGTCCGTCATGATCGGCCTCGAGCACCGCCGCCGAGCCAACGCCTCGCGCCAGTCCCGGCACGGACAACATCGCGCCGCGGCCGAGCCAATGCTGGCGCTGCACCTGCGCGATCTCGCGGGCGAGTACGGCGGCCAAGTCATCCTCACTGTCGAGCAGATCGAACAACCCGCGCGTCAGGCCAACGATGCCGTTAGGCAGACCGAAGCTCACGATGGAGGTTGAATCGAGCAATACGAATCGCCACGGTACCTCCCGACGCTCGGCTCCCGCAGCGACGATGTTGCCGACCTTAGACACATATTGCTGCAAGGCGAAATTGCGTACCGGCCGGGAGGCACCGAGCAGCTGCGCCGCCATCTCCTGTCCGGCCGCCCGCTCCTCCGGCAACAGCTGCGACGGCAACGACTCAGGTAATGGCGTGAGGTAGCGCAAGGGACGTGTTTGCAACTGACCGGCCGCCGCAAAATCGAGGGCTGCCTGAGGATCCGGAAGGCTCTGCAGCAGTCGACTGAGCTCGCTCTGATTAGGCGTGGCGGAAAGCAGCAGTTCAGCCGTTAAAGGTTGTTGTCGTTTTGCGACGCCGCGAGTGCCGCTCGTCAACACCACGTTACCACTCGCCTCACGGCCCGTCGATAAGGCGGCGAGCCCCGTATCGATGGGGCGCGCGGAGGGCGAACGCAAACTCGACAATCGGAGCCAGCCCGACTGCCCACGCAAGTCCTGCACCCGGCGCCAAAAGCCCTTGCGCTCGAAACCCGTGAAATTGTGGCCCGCGCGTAGCGCAACTACGCCTCGGGCGGTGGCGAGCGGCTCCTGACGCAGAGTGTCGTCGCGCGCGAGAACCACGCGTTCACCTGGGGCTGCCGCCCCATCGACCGCTGCAGGTTGGGGCTGGCTGAAGGCCGCAGCCGCGCAAAGCACTAGAACGGACGGCCACGCCCACTGCTTCACCCTCACCATCGCCACAATCTAACCGGACACGGCGATGAGTGGAAGGCCTGGCCGGTTGATCTAAATACATCTCGCATCGCGACCCCTCCTGTCGGGCTTACGAAGCGCACATGCCCGAAAAGTCCCCGGTCAATCGCGGGTCGGCTAGACCCCTCGGCTCACGCACTTAGAGACTGCTAGACTCCTGTCGCTCCAGGTGGCGGGTGCCGCATCAATGCGTTTCTCGCTCGGGGGCCAAAGTCATGCCGCCATCCTCAGAACGCTCCGCCGCCAACTTTCTTGCCGGACCCTATCTCGACCGGCGGGCCGAGTTGCGCGAGGATCCGAGCTGGCTTGAGTCGGCCAGAGCCGATGCCGAGACACTCTTTCTTCCCGCGCGCGGGACGGCTCTTGGCGTAACCGGCGACCCGCCCACCGCCGCCTTCATCAACCATTCCCATACGATCGTGCGCTCGAGTCCCGACGACTCCTGGGTGTTGCTCGGATGGTTTCGTGAGCGTCGCTGCGTGCTCGTGCAGCTTGATGAGCAGGCGATCGAAAACGGTTCACGCGATGACGCCC
>VGHO01000188.1 GCA_016868175.1 Betaproteobacteria bacterium | reverse complement strand
TCTCCGCAGTCACCGTCGATGACCGCCGCGTGCGCACCACCGGCACCTACATGGACCGTGGACTCGTTGCCGACCTGATCAATTACGGGGTCAAGTTCGACGTGAAGCCCCGGGAGGAGCAGTCCTTCCTGATGAGCGTGTTTGTGTCGTGGTTCCCGATGCTGCTTCTGATCGGCGTGTGGATCTTCTTCATGCGTCAGATGCAGGGCGGGGGCAAGGGTGGTGCTTTTTCCTTCGGCAAGTCGCGCGCGCGGATGCTCGACGAAAACAACAACCAGATCACCTTTGCCGACGTGGCCGGTTGCGATGAGGCAAAGGAGGAAGTGCAGGAACTCGTGGACTTCCTGCGCGATCCTTCGCGCTTTCAGAAGCTCGGTGGGCGCATTCCCCGCGGGGTACTGATGGTGGGTTCGCCGGGTACCGGCAAGACGCTGCTGGCGAAGGCAATTGCGGGCGAGGCAAAGGTGCCGTTCTTCTCGATTTCGGGCTCTGACTTTGTGGAGATGTTCGTCGGGGTGGGTGCCGCGCGCGTCCGGGACATGTTTGAGAACGCGAAAAAGCAGGCACCCTGCATCATTTTCATCGACGAGATCGACGCCGTAGGTCGCCAGCGAGGCGCCGGTCTGGGTGGCGGCAACGACGAGCGCGAGCAAACGCTCAACCAGATGCTCGTGGAGATGGACGGGTTCGAGACCAACCAGGGCATCATCGTGATCGCGGCCACCAACAGGCCCGATGTGCTCGACCCCGCACTCCTGCGCCCCGGACGCTTCGATCGACAGGTTGTGGTGCCGCTCCCGGACATCCGTGGGCGTGAGCACATCCTCAACGTGCACATGCGCAAAGTACCCCTTGCTCAGGATGTGAAGGCCGACATCATTGCGCGGGGAACGCCCGGGTTCTCCGGTGCAGACCTTGCCAACCTGGTGAACGAGGCCGCGCTTTTCGCCGCACGCCGGGCGGCGCGACTGGTGGAGATGATCGACTTCGAGAAAGCCAAGGACAAGATCATCATGGGCGCGGAGCGGCGTTCGATTGTGATGCCCGAGGAGGAGCGTCGCAACACCGCCTACCACGAGTCGGGTCATGCAATCGTGGCGCGCGCCCTGCCCAAGACTGATCCGGTGCATAAGGTCACGATCATTCCAAGGGGACGCGCGCTCGGCGTCACGATGCAGTTGCCCACCGAGGATCGCTATTCGATGGATCGGGTGCGCATGCTCAACATGATCGCGATGCTCTTTGGCGGCCGTATCGCCGAGGAGCTTTTCATGAACCAGATGACCACCGGGGCGAGCAACGACTTCGAGCGCGCCACCTCGCTCGCGCGCGACATGGTGACCCGCTACGGCATGAGCGATGTGCTCGGGCCGATGGTGTATGCCGAAAACGAGGGCGAGATCTTCCTCGGGCGCTCGATCACCAAGACCACGCATGTTTCGGAAGAGACGATGCGCAAGGTTGACAGCGAGATCCGTCGGATCATCGACGAACAGTACAACGTGGCGCGCAAGATTCTCGAAGACAACCGCGAAAAGGTCGAGGCGATGGCGGGCGCGCTGCTCGAGTGGGA
Source organism: Betaproteobacteria bacterium (assembly GCA_016868175.1). Lineage (GTDB taxonomy): Bacteria > Pseudomonadota > Gammaproteobacteria > Burkholderiales > Burkholderiaceae_E > UBA3064. The sequence continues at coordinate 3,764 of VGHO01000188.1, read as the reverse complement.
AACCATTGATGCCGACCAGATCGACGACATCATGAACGGCAAACCGCCGCGTGCGCCGAAGGAGTCGGGTAGCAAGCCAGTGCCCCCCTCGGGAGTGGGTAGCAGCGGCCCGCAGATCCAGCCCAAACCGAGCGACGTGCCCGAGGCGCCCGCCGCCTGACCAGGGCGGCTGCACTTCGGTCAACCGCCGGTTGCTCGAGGTGGGCCTGATCGGGCCTGCGATGTCTCCTTCTCCTGCCCTGCAACCCGGAGCACGATCCTGCTAGAGCGTGGCCCGCAGTTCACCGAGGTGATGGCGGTTGTCAATCTCACGCCAGACTCCTTCTCTGGCGATGGCTTCCTCGGTGCTTCAAGGAAGCCTGCAAGGCCCGAGGACTCCGGCTGCGGTCATCGGCGCCACTGGGTCGACGCCGCTGTCGGGCATGCGCTCCACGCGGCGCGCCTAGGGGCTGCATGGATCGATCTCGGGGCCGAGTCGTCGCGGCCAGGTGCCCTGCCGCTGAGCGAAGCTGAAGAGATAGCGCGCCTCAGGCCGGTGCTCAAGACTCTCGCGGAGGAGCGCGCACGGAGCAGGCGCGCACCGCCGGGCATCGACTTTCGGATTTCGGTCGACACCATGAAGCCTGCGGTCATGGAACTGGCCCTGCACGAAGGCGCAGACATGCTCAACGATGTCAATGCCTTTCGAGCGCTCGGGGCCTGGCAGGTGGCGGTCCAAGCCCCAAGGATCTGTATCGTGCACATGCTCGGTTCGCCGCAGACGATGCAGGAGAGCCCCGACTACCCGGATATGCAAGGTGGCGTTCTCGGCGCGGTGCGGCGCTTTCTCGCTGGGCGTATCGAGGAAGCGCGCCAACGCGGTGTGGATCCCGCGCGGATCGTGGTGGATCCGGGGATCGGCTTCGGCAAGACGCTGCACCACAACCTGTGTCTGCTGCGCTCCGTGGCGGCGATCCAGCGACCCCAGGATTCCGTCCCGGACGAGGCGTATCCGGTACTGATCGGCGTGTCGCGCAAGCGGATGATCGGCGAAATCACGGGCAAACCTGTGCACCAGCGATGCGCGGGTTCGATCGGTGCTGCGATCGCCGCAGTCGAGGCAGGTGCATCGTTCCTTCGGGTGCACGATGTTGGCGAGACGATCGACGCACTCCGGGTGTACAGCGCATGCCGGAGCAAGCCTGGGCACACGCCTGTTGCTGAGGAAGTGAGGGCGCCACGAGGCAGAAACCCGGTGCTGAACTGAGGTGGGCGGTGCTGAGCAAGAGGGATTGATTCCTTGCATTGCCATCGCTGAGGTGCTCGTAGCTGGCGAGTATCCTTGCACCAGGGGCATTGGGGCTTCACCTCGGCAAGCGTTCACCCCCAGTAAAGGATGAGGTAAGGCATGAAGCGCCAGTGGTTTGGAACCGACGGGATCCGCGGCAGGGTGGGGACCCAGCCCATGACGCCCGAGTTTGTTCTCCGGCTTGGTCAGGCGGCGGGCGCGGTGCTGTTGCGCGCGGGAAAGTCGGGGCGGCGTCCGGTCGCGCTGATCGGCAAGGACACGCGGGTCTCCGGCTACATGCTCGAGGCTGCGCTCGAGGCGGGGCTGTCGTCGATGGGCGTGGACGTGCGTCTCACCGGTCCGCTCCCCACGCCCGGAGTGGCCTATCTCACGCGCGCCTTGAGACTCGATGCGGGAATCGTGATCTCGGCCTCTCACAATCCCTATGAAGATAATGGAATCAAGTTCTTTTCTGGAGATGGAAACAAGTTGCCGGACGAGGTGGAGAATCGCATCGAGGCAATGCTCCGCATTGGAGAGTTCCAGCACCCCGATCTTCGTTGCGTGGAGTCCTCACACATGGGGCGTGCCCGAAGAATCGACGATGCAGCGGGTCGATACATCGAGTTCTGCAAGTCTGCCTTTCCCCAGCGACTCGATCTCAAGGGGCTGAAGTTGGTGGTGGATACGGCCCACGGTGCCGCCTACCATGTTGCTGCACCCGTATTTCACGAACTTGGCGCCAGTATTGTCGAACTCGGCCGCGAACCCGATGGCATGAACATCAATCGGGGTTGCGGCGCAACGCAGCCCGAGGCAATGCGCGCCAAGGTGCTCGAGACCGGAGCCGACCTCGGGATTGCCCTCGACGGCGACGCAGACCGTGTCGTGATGTGCGATGGATCGGGCCGCGTGTATCACGGGGATGAGTTGCTGTGGATCGTGGCAACCGACCGCCTCCGCCGATCGGCAGTACCTGGCGTGGTGGGCACGCTCATGAGCAATTACGCGCTCGAGCGGGCGTTTGGCTCGCGTGGGATCGCCTTCGAGCGCGCTCGGGTTGGCGATCGCTATGTGCATGAGCGGCTGCTCGCGCGCGGCTGGCAACTCGGGGGCGAAGGATCAGGACACCTTCTCGCGCTCGATCTGCACACCACAGGCGACGGAATCATCAGCGCTCTCCAGATACTCGCCGCAGTCGTCGACCAGAATCGTTCGATGGCCGAGCTTTGCGCGGAACTTCGATTGCTTCCCCAGGTACTCCTCAACGTACCCGCAACCCCGGGCTACAGCTTCGATCAGGACCCCGACTTTCGCAACGCGCTCGAGCAAGTCGACCGCGACCTTGCCGGCAGTGGCCGCACCCTGATCCGCGCCTCAGGCACCGAGGCGGTAATCCGGGTGATGGTTGAGTGCCCAAGCGAGCAGCTGGCCCAGACGCATGCCAGGCGGTTGGCTGCCTCGCTTGCCCATCGTGTGTGAGGCAGGCCGGCACGAGGGTAAACTCAAGGTCTACGGGGTGTAGCTCAGTCCGGTGGAGCGCTTGCTTTGGGAGCAAGATGTCGGAGGTTCGAATCCTCTCACCCCGACCACTCTGCCCATAGCTCAGATGGATAGAGCAACGGCCTTCTAAGCCGTAGGTCACGGGTTCGAATCCTGTTGGGCAGGCCAATAAAATCAGCCATTTAGCATCAAGCAGAGTCGAGTTTATCTCGGGTTTTTGTTTTTGCGTCCCCGCACCGCGTCCCCGTTTGTAGCTGGCTTACCTGAGATGTCGTGGGACGTTCGTGGACGCGCCCCCCCTCGGACCACGGCGCGTCAACCCCCGGGGGCTTGAGGACTCCAGCAACTACCGGCTCGCGGGCGCGGACCGATGATGGGCTCAAGCCTCAAGGGTCAGCGGCTCCTTCGGGGTGTTCAAGCCGTGAAGCGGCATACGCCGGTCGATGCCGATATTGAAGACCACACGGTTGGCTTCTCCGGTATCGACTTGGATCGCCTTGCGCTTGGGGGCGATGTATTGGGCAAGCTCCGCGAACATCCGCGCGCGGACCTCAACAGGGCTCTCGGGATCCATGGCAATGCGAGCCATGCCCTCGAAGGGATCACAGCCCAAGCGCTCCAGCTGGGTCTGGAGGTCCTGTGTGCGCCGGTTGGGGGTCCCCTTCAGGCGTCCGCCGCTCTTGAATCCGTGCGCCATCGTCCTCTCTCCTTAGTACATTGTCAGTGAGCCAAAACGACAGCCCGAGCAATGACGGGAGCCGTTGCCGGCGCGCTGGTATGGTCACGGCAATGCGCGTAGGATATCCTGCTTCATAGTGAGCTACAACGAAGAGTCCTGGACCCCCAAGAAAAGCAACACCATGCCCATCGGTCCGATGCCCCTTTGCAGGGTCGAAATCACCGCTCAGAGCCTCGTGGATGGGCGCCTGAACGTCTTCCTCATCCGAAGGCAAGAGGCGCCCTACAAGGGCTCCTGGGCGCTGCCAGGCGGGGT
>VGHO01000187.1 GCA_016868175.1 Betaproteobacteria bacterium | reverse complement strand
AGGACAGGAAAGCGTTCAGGCGGGCATGCGCGGAATCGGAAGGCCCGCTTTCAGCAGCGTGCCCCGCCTGAGGGCTACCCGGGGGGAGCACCCGAGAGGGCGAGCCCGATCCGTACAACCAGGGATTCACTCTTATTTGCTTGATCGACGCGAGGTACGCAGCGCGCGGAAGGCGTGCCCGATAAGTTCCTTTAGCTGCGCAAAGTGCTTGTCGTAGTAGCCAACGGCGGGCGAGGCCGAAGGCGGACGGCCGGAAAAGTGGAGCTTCTGGCCCTCCCTGAGTGCATCCAGCAGGTTATCGCGAAGGTAGAACCATGGCCCCTGGTTTTGCGGTTCGTCCTGCACCCACACCCAGTCTTTCGCCTGCGCATAGCGCCGAACCTCCGCCTCGAAAGCCTTCTGCCCGAAGGGATAGAGCTGCTCGACGCGAAGGATCGCCACATCGTCGCGCGCCCCGTCGCGACGCGCCGCGACGAGGTCGTAGTACACCCTGCCCGAGCACACGAGCACCCGCTTGACTTTCTTCGCATCGATCGATGCATCCGCCTCGCCGATGACAAGCTGGAAGCCTCCCTTGGAAAACTCGTCGAGCGACGATACCGCCTCCTTGTGGCGGAGCAGCGACTTCGGCGTGAACAGCACGAGCGGCTTGCGGAAGCTGCGCAGCATCTGCCTGCGCAGCACATGAAAGATCTGCGCGGGCGTTGTGGGCTGCACAACCTGCATGTTTTGATCGGCGCAGAGTTGTATGAATCGCTCGATGCGTGCCGAGGAGTGCTCCGGACCCTGACCCTCGTAACCGTGCGGCAGCATCAGCGTGAGGCCGGTCACCCTCCCCCACTTCGCTTCGCCCGAACAGATGAACTGGTCGATCACGACCTGCGCGCCGTTCACGAAATCGCCGAACTGCCCCTCCCAGATCACGAGCTTGTTGGGCTCTGCGGTGGAGTATCCGTATTCGAACCCGAGCACCGCCTCCTCCGACAGAACCGAGTCGATCACCACGAACTCGCCCTGATCGTCCGAGACATGCTGGAGCGGAACGTGCGCCCCGGAGTCCCAGCGCTCGCGATTCTGGTCGTGCAGCACCGCGTGGCGGTGGGTGAAGGTGCCACGCCCGCAGTCCTGACCGGAAAGCCTCACGCCGTAGCCGTTGGCAAGCAGTGTGGCAAAGGCCAGATGCTCACCCATCCCCCAGTCGAGCGCGAGCTTGCCCTCGCTCATGGCGCGACGATCGCGGATCACACGCTCAACCAGCGGATGGATTGCAAAGCCCTCGGGCAATGTTGTGATCCGCTCACCGATGCGCTTGAGTTCGGCGAGCGGCACCGCGGTGTCGGCCGAATCGGTGAACTTGTTGTTGAGAAAAGGCGACCAGTCGACCGCAAACTTGCTCTTGAAGTTGGTGAGGACCGGGTCGGAGGTGTGACGCCCCTCGTCCATCGCCGACCGGAAGCCCTTCACCAGTTGATCCGGGTAGTCTTCGGGGACTACGCCCTGCGCGATCAGGTGATCTCCGAAGATCTTGCGCGTGCCAGGGTGCTGCGCGATGCGCTTGTACATCAGCGGCTGGGTGACCGACGGGGTGTCCTGCTCATTGTGGCCGAGTTTGCGGAAGCACACGATGTCGACAACCACGTCCTTCTTGAAGGCGTTACGGAAGTCGAGCGCGATCTGGGTGGCATAGACCACTGCCTCGGGATCATCGCCGTTCACATGCAGCACTGGCGCCTCGATCATCTTGACAACATCGGTGCAGTACAGCGTGGAGCGCGAATCGCGCGGGTCTGAAGTGGTGAAACCGATCTGGTTGTTGATCACGACGTGTACGGTGCCGCAGGTACCGTAGTGCCGGGTCTGCGCGAGATTGAGGGTTTCCATCACCACGCCCTGGCCGGCAAAGGCAGCGTCGCCGTGCACCAGTACCGACAGCACTTGCGAACCGTTCCTGTCGCCGCGCCGGTCCATCCGCGCGCGGGCCGAGCCCGATACCACCGGGTTGACGATCTCGAGATGCGAGGGGTTGAAGGCAAGCGACAGGTGCACCGGACCCCCCGGCGTGGTCACATCGCTGGAGAACCCCTTGTGGTACTTCACATCACCCGAAGGCAGATCGTCGGCATGCTTGCCCTCGAACTCGGCAAAGAGATCTCCCGGCATCTTGCCGAGGGTGTTCACCAGCACGTTGAGGCGACCGCGGTGCGCCATACCGATCACGATCTCCTGCACTCCCTGCGCGCCTGCGCGCTGCACCACCTCGTCGATCGCAGCGATGAAACTTTCGCCCCCCTCGAGCGAGAAGCGCTTTTGTCCCACGTAGCGGGTGTGCAGATAGCGCTCGAGGCTCTCGGCTGCGGTGACCCGCTCGAGGATGTGCTTCTTCTGCTCCACGCTGAAACTGGGCCGGCCTCGGGTGCTCTCCAGTCGCTGCTGCATCCAGCGTTTTTGCTCCGGATCGCTGATGTGCATGAATTCCGCACCGATACTGCCGGTGTAGGTGTCGCGCAGCGCCGTCATCAGGTCGCGCAGCGTCATCGACTCGGCACCAAAGAAGGTGTTGGCGATCGAGTACACATTGGCCTGGTCGCCTTCGGTGAAATCGTAGAAGGCAGGCTCGAGTTCGGGAATCTTTTCGCGTTCCTGGCGTTTGAGCGGATCGAGATCCGCCCATCGATTACCCACCGAGCGGTAGGCGGCGATCAGCTGCTGCACATAGACCTGCTTGCGCGCCGAAACCGCATCGCCACCCATCTGCCGGGGCTGAAGCGTGCCTTCACGCGCACGCTCGGCAAAGGACTTCACGATCGGCGCATGCGCCACATCACGCAACTGGATGTCGCCGCTCGACGAAGGCACCGACTGCATTCGGTCGAAGTAGGCCCTCCACTGCTCCGGGACCGATCCCGGGTGGCTCAGATAATTCTCATAGAGGTCCTCGACATAGGGCGCATTTCCGCCGAAGAGGTAGGAATTGGTCTGGAAGAATTTCATCATGGCGCATCCCCTGGATGGAATCGAGATCGCTGGGTGGACTTGAGAACCGGTGGGCAGGTCGTTCGGGATGACTGCGACGACTGCGGAGTATGCACCTCGAAAATGAGGGCGGATCAGCGCAGGCTGGCGTTGATCCGTTCCAGTGCAATCTTCCCCGGACAGAGCTCGTCGGCCTCGAGCCGATTGAGCGGGCGCCGGTCGGTGGAGAGATGGGCGTGAAGGTCCTCGGCCTCGGCATCGAGGTAGAGCAGGCCCGTGAGCACTTCGCCCCGCGCGGCATGCTCCAGGATCTGGTTCATCGCGCGAACGCGGTCGCCAGGGTCGAACTCGGGGCGGATCCTTCGCAAGCGCAACACCGATCCGTCGTGCTGCGTGAGCTCCATCACCTCGGCGCGCGCATCATCGACCCGGATCGCCTCGCGGGAGGGCCAGAAATCCAGTCGGTTCACTGCCTCGTTGTGCTCGCGGATGTAGTCGTAGCTCTTGGTGCTGCCATCGTGGTTGTTGAACGCCACGCAGGGACTGATCACATCGATGAAGGCTGCCCCCCGATGCGCAAGCCCGGCCTTGATCAGGGGCACGAGCTGGGCCTTGTCGCCGGAGAAGGATCGCCCAACGAAGCTTGCCCCCATCAGAATGGCGAGCGAGACCGTATCGATGGCGGCGTCGCTGTTGACCATGCCGCGCTTGGCCTTCGACCCCGGGTCGGCAGTGGCCGAGAACTGTCCCTTGGTGAGCCCGTAGACGCCGTTGTTTTCGAGGATGTAGAGCATGTTCACGCCGCGCCGCATCACATGTGCAAACTGCCCGAGTCCGATCGATGCCGAATCGCCGTCGCCCGATACGCCCAGGAAAAGCAGCTCGCGGTTGGCCAGATTGGCCCCGGTGAGCACCGAGGGCATCCGGCCATGGACCGTGTTGAATCCGTGGGAATTACCCAGGAAGTAGTCGGGGGTCTTCGAAGAGCAACCGATGCCGGACAGCTTGGCCAGGCGGTGTGGCTGGATGCTCAGTTCCCAGCAGGCTTCGATGATCGCGGCCGAGATTGAATCGTGACCGCAACCGGCGCACAGCGTGGAGACCTTGCCCTCGTAGTCGCGCCGTGTGTAACCCACCGCATTGGTCTGCAGGCTCGGGTGATGCAGTTTCGGTTTGGCCAGATAGGTCATGCTGCCTTCTCCCGCCGGGCCGGCTTGCGCACCGCGCGGGGTGCCGGGTTAAGCGCTGGATCGAGTGCCGGGTCGGGTGCCGGGGCGAGCTCCAGGTCGCGCGCCTGATTGGGCGGCTGCGCGGTTTCTCCGATCGCCCGCGCAATCGCCGCAGTAATGAAACGCGCAGTGATCGGGGTGCCGTCGTAGTGAAGTATCGATACGAGCTTGTGCGGTGCAACCCCGGCCTCGTTCACCAGGAGGCACTTCATTTGCGCGTCACGGTTTTGCTCCACCACGAAAACCTTGCGATGCTGCTCCACGAAGCGTGCAACCGCCTCGGGAAAGGGGAAGGCGCGGATACGGCAGGCATCGAGGTGCACGCCCTGCCCTGCGAGCGCCTCGAGGGCCTCGTCCATGGAGGCCGCTGTGGAACCAAAGTAGAGCACTCCGTAGTCACTCGGCGAGGTCGACGGGCGCACGATCGGTTGCGGCACAAGCGTTCTCGCAAAATCATGCTTGCGGTTGAGGCGCTCCATGTTGTACTGGTAATCGGCGCCCGCCTCGGAATACACCGCGTAGGCATTCTTCGAAGTACCGCGGGTGAAGTAGGCGCCCCTGCTGTCATGCGTACCCGGATAGGTTCGAAAAGGAATCCCGTCGCCGTCAACGTCGAGATAACGCCCAAACACCTCACCCTCGTCGAGCATTTCCGCCGTCATCACCTTGCCGCGGTCGTACTGTCGTCCCTCCTCCCACTGCAAAGGCTCGCACAGCCGGTGATTCATCCCGATGTCGAGGTCGGTGAGGAGGAAAACCGGCGTCTGCAAGCGTTCGGCCAGATCGAGCGCGTCGGCCATCATGGCAAAGCACTCGTGGGGATCCTGCGGCAGGAGCAGCACATGCTTGGTGTCGCCGTGTGAAAGGTAGGCGCAACTGGTGAGGTCAGATTGCTGGGTGCGGGTTGGCATGCCGGTGGAGGGACCGCCCCGTTGCACATCAACGATCACCGCCGGGATTTCGGCGAAGTAGGCCAAACCCACGAACTCGGCCATCAACGACACGCCCGGCCCCGAGGTGGCGGTGAAAGCGCGCGCACCATTCCATCCGGCACCGAGCACCATTCCGATCGAGGCGAGTTCGTCCTCCGCCTGAACGATGGCAAAGCGGTGCTCGCCACTCTCCTGATCCACCCGGTAGCGGC
>VGHO01000186.1 GCA_016868175.1 Betaproteobacteria bacterium | reverse complement strand
CATCTTGCCGTCGGCATTGAACAGGCCCAGCCTGAGCACGGACTCCGGCTCCACGACACCTCGTGGCGCCAGCCATTGGCGGGCGGACGGATTGATCCGATGCAGACGCGCTATCGTGGCTTGCCGCAGCGACGCATCCGCAAGGTCCTCCTTGGTCAGGAGCAGCGCATCGGCCACGGCCACCTGCTTGATCGCCTCCGGATGAGCATCCAGGGTGGTGTTGCCGGTGGCAAGGTCGACGGTGCACACCACGCCATCGAGCCGGTATCGCGCGGCGATGAAGCGATCCGTCATCAGGGTGTGCAGGATCGGCGCGGGGTCTGCGAGGCCCGTGGTTTCGATCACCAACCGATCGAATAGACGCACGCCTTCGCGAGAGAAACGCCATACCGCATCGCGCAGCGTCTTGACCAGGTCGCCTCGAATGGTGCAGCACAGGCAGCCGCTGTTCATCTCCACAACGATGTCCTCGGCACTATGGGCCACCAGCAGGTGGTCCAGTCCGATCTGCCCGAACTCGTTGATGACCACCAGCGTTCGTGCCATCTCGGGGCGCTGCACCAGTGCGTTGAGCACGGTCGTCTTGCCGCTGCCGAGAAAGCCGGTCAACAGCGTGACGGGAATCAGGGCATTGGCCTCGGCACTCGGCGGGCGTGTGGTCACCGCGCCTCCCAGCCCTTCGATACCCGGGCCATCGCGTCGTGCGCATGCAGACTCTCCCAGTGCGTCACGCGCACGCAGTACGCATCGAACCTGCCGGCCAGTGCCTGCTGCAACCGGTGCGCTGCATCTTCGACATACATCAGGTTCTGTCCGTTCAAGCGTGCAAAGGCTTGCTCGTCGGCCCGTTTGACTGCCGTCTGCACCGGTGTGCCAAGCGCCGACTCGGCCAGGTCGACCAGTTCACGCAGTGCCAATCGGGCCGTGTCGCCCTGGTGGCGTACGCCGATCTGCGCCTCGCTTCGTTTGCTGTGCGGTGTGGCGAAACTTGCGTTTTCAAGCAGCCAGTCGGCCGCATCCTGTACCGATACCGTCGCTGCTTCTGAAAACCGCGCGCTGAACGCCTGCTGAACCAGTTGCCGCGAGAGGGCCGCTGAGCAGGGGCAGGTGGACGAGTACGTCACCGTCACCCAGGTGTCGAGCTCGAACGCGCCCGCATCCCAGCGCGCTTCCACCTTCACCGGATAGGACCGCCACCCGCCCAGATCCGGGGTGACCAGAGCTGGGCGCAGAAGCGTCAGATCGAACTCCAGGCACAGGCGTGCCTTCCGTGAATCACAGGTCTCGTGACTGACGATGCACTGCTGCAGCAAGGCGCGCAGCGCTCGTGGTGTCAGCGACTGGTCGGCAGCGAAGGCATCCAGCACGGCATGCAGGCGTGACATGTGGATGCCCTTGACATGCGGTCTCGGCAGATCGACGCACACCTCCGCCCGCGCCTGAACCGGGCTCAGGGCACCCGGCTCACTCAGAGACAAGGGCAGGTCGATGCCGGACATGCCGACCTCATCCAGCGTGCAAAGAATGGCGGACGGCTCATCGACGGCAACGTCGGGCAGGCGAGCGTTCATCGAGATCTCTTTGTCATTTGCGTGAAGCCACGTGATCGGGTTCGGCGCAAGCAGGCAGGCGAGCGAGGATGCCCTCGCGCAAGCGCTCGGGCCGGGCGGCGCGGGCCAGAGAACCATCAGCGCTGGCCTGGTGCAGCGCAGCGCAGGCGAGTACCTGCTCGGCGCTCGCGTCGTCGGCCGGCAGGTCGCCGAACATATAGGTGAACTTGCCGGGGGCCTGCAGCGCCACCGTGCAGTGCCTGCGGCAGCCGCTCATGCATTCGACGGGGCGGATCGGGAAGCTCAGGTCGTCACGCAAGGCCAGGTTCTCGATGGCCTCGAGCAATGCAAGGCCGGGGCGTGGTACGTCGCGCGGCAACGCGTCCGGGCGGCAGAGCACGCAGACGAGAATCTCGGTGTTCATGAATGACGTTCCTTGTGGGGTGGCCAGATGGCATCCAGCACCAGGACCAGACGGGCCACCCCGGTGCCGGCGATCCGGGGCGAGCGGTGAACGACGCCCTCGTCCTGCGGCTGCCCGGGCCAGCCACAACCCTTGAACAGGGCCACGCCGGCGGCCTGGAGTGGCATGGCCTGCGGTGCCTCGTCGTCAGGCCGTGACAGCACGGCGGCGCCGAGTGTCGGTGGCACCCACTGCGTGCCCGGGCCTCGATAGGTGCAGATCAGCCGCAGCGGCACGCAGTCACGGTGCCAGCGGCGGCAGGCGTCGCCAGTGATCGCCTCCAGACGCAGGCGCACGCGCGGGGCTTGCGCGTATGCGGCGAACATGGCTGTCAGGCGGGCCACGTCGGCTGCCAAGCTCAGGCGCTCAGGTCCGCACGGGGTACCACGGGCGTCGAAGCTCGCGTCGAGCGTCGCTGCGGCATCCTCGGGCGAAAGCTCCAGCCGGCAGGCGGGCCATGCGTCGACCGGCAGGGACTCGAGCCAGCCCGCCCAGGCCGGGTCCGGGTCGCGTTGCCACACCGCCAGCTCGACGCCGGACTGGTTCACCGCTTCCAGCACATCGGCGTCGCGCCCGATACACACGAGCGCCGCTGCTTGCGCAGTTTCTGTAGACGTCATCACAAGATCGTCGGGTTCGGCGCGTCGCCGTACACCACGCGCGGGTCGAATGTCTTGCCGTCCTCCGTGAAGCGCAGAGTGCCAGTGTCGGGGTCGATGGCGCGGTAGAAGCAGCTGCGGTAGCCCACATGGCAACTCGCCGGCGGGCTGTCGGTGCCGGGCAACACCTGCACGCGCAGCCACAATGCGTCCTGGTCGTCGTCGATACGCAGTTCGACCAGACGCTGGACGAGGCCGCTGACCGCGCCCTTGTGCCAAAGCATCTGGCGGCTGCGGCTCCAGTAGTGTGCCTCGCGTGTGGCGAGCGTGCGCTGCAGCGCCTCGGCGGTCATCCAGCCCAGCATCAACACCTCGCCGCTGGTGGCGTCGGTGGTGATGCAGGGCAGCAGGCCGTCGGGGCCGAACTTGGGGGCGAGTTCAAGGCTTTCTTCGACCTTTTCGATAGAACGGCGGGTGGCCAAGGCGGTCATGGGATCCTGAAGTTAAAGTGGAGGGATGCTCAAGTGGCGGCTGGGCTGCGCCGCCAAAGCAAGCCGATGACAAAGGCTGCACCGATGCTGGCGATGACGATGCCCACAGGCAGTTCCTGGGGGGCCATGAGGACACGCGCCAACAAGTCGCTGCCCAACAGCAGCACGGCGCCCAGCAGTGCGCAGGCGGGCACCAGCGTGGCATGCAACAAACCGGCTGAACGCCGCATCAGGTGCGGCACCATCAGCCCGACGAAGCCGATGACACCGGCGAGGGCCACGCAGCAAGCCGTTGCAAGGGCCGTGATGATGAGGACCTGCCTGCGCAGACGCTGCGGCGCCACGCCCAGGCTGTGGGCCACCTCGTCGCCGGCCAGCAAGGCGTCCAGCGCGCGGTGCCGCAGCGCCACGAACAGGGCCAGTGCCCCAAATCCGACCAGGGCCAGCAGCAGGTTGTCCCAGCGCGCCAGGCCCAGCCCCCCCAGGGACCAGAACAGCACCGAGTGCGCCGCACGCTGGTCACCGGCAAACACCAGCACATGGGTCAGGGCACCGAACAGGAAAGACATGGCCAAGCCGGCCAGCACGATGCGCTCGGCGCCTTGTCCAGCGCTTCGCCGCGCCAGCAGCAGAACGCCTGCAGCGGCCACCAACCCACCGGTGAAGCTGGCCAGTGGCAAGGTCCAGATGCCGAAGCGCTCACCGGTGAGCGAGATCACCGCCACTGCGCCTGCGGCAGCCCCGGACGACAGGCCGAACAGGAAGGGGTCGGCCAGGTCGTTGCGCGTGGCCGTCTGCAGCAAGGCGCCGGCCATGGCCAGGGTGGCGCCCACCAGCACCGCCAACAGCACACGCGGCAGTCGCAGGTCGAAGACGATGGCGCGATGGGCTGCTTCCGCCACGCTCAGGCTGGCAGCACCGGGCTGAAGCAGGCTGGCCCAGAGGCTGCCAGCGTCGATGTGGACGCCTCCCAGGCCCAGGCCCATCAACGACAGCAGCGGCAGGCTTGCCGCCAGCGCCGCATGCACCTGCCAAGGCTTCATGGTGACGCAGCGCGCAAGGCTCGGGCCAGTTTCTCGACCGCCTCGATGTTGGCTGGCCCGGGGGTGAGCTCGGCGTAGCGCAGCGCAATGAAGCGCTGGTTCTTCACCGCGTCGGTGTGGCGCATGGCCGGATGAGCTTGCAGCGTGGCCATGAGGCGGCTCGGACCCTGGCCGTCCTGGTAGTCCAGCAAGATCAGGAACTGCGGGTTGCGTGCGGCCACCGACTCCCAGGAACTGTGGGCCCAGCTGACGGGCAGGTCATCCATGACGTTGCGGCCACCGGCCGCTTCGATTAGCGCCGTGGGCATGGCCGCGGCGCCGGCGGTGAAGGGCTTGTCTTCGCCCGAGTCGTAGACAAAGACGCGCATGGGGGGCGCCGTCGGTGCCACGCCGGGCGGCCACACCGCCTGCAGGCGCTTGCGCCACTGCGCCACCAGGGCCTCGGCGCGTGGCCGTTGGCCGAACACGGTGCCCAAGCGGAGCATGTCGTTGTAGAGCAGATCAATCGTCGCGCGCGGACGCGCCTGGCTGGTGTGCACACAGCTTTCGGTCAGCACCAGGGTCGCAATCCCGTGGCGCGCCAGCGTAGCGGGCGTGACCTCACCGCCCGGCTTCATGCCGTAGTACCAGCCGGCGAACAACAGATCCGCACGCGCTGCCAGAAGGTTCTCCAGAGACGGGTACTTGGGCGCCAGCTCAGGAATGGCCCCCAGTGCGGCCTTGAAGTTGGCATCGGTCTTGTACCAGCCCGTGATGCCTGTGACGCCTGCCATCTGTGCTTGCAAGCCCAACGCTAGTGCCATCTCGGTCATGTTGAGGTCGTGGATCACCGCGCGCTTTGGCGGCGCGTTGATGCGCAGTGGCGTGCCGCAGTTGTCCACCGTGACAGGAAAGGCGTGAGCGCCACTGACCATGCTGATGCAAAGCAGCAGCAACGCACACACGTTTGCGCGGCGTGTCATGCAGCCAGCCTTTCGAAGACCCAGAGCTCGCGTTGCTCCTGCGGGTGTCGGGTGCGCACCAGGGCCATGCCGAAGACTTCCGCCACCAAGGCTGCCGTCATGGTTTCTGCCGGAGAACCTTGCCCGACCACGCGGCCACCGTTCAACACCACCATGTGGTCGGCGAATCCAGCCACCAGCGACAGTTCATGCAGCGCTGCCACCACCGTGATGCCCAGACCGCGCACGAGATCCAGCAGCTCGACACGGGCCCGCAGGTC
>VGHO01000185.1 GCA_016868175.1 Betaproteobacteria bacterium | reverse complement strand
CAGTTCGTAGGCCTGTCCGGACTGAAGTTTCCCGGCCTCAACCACGCGCAAGCCGCGCACCCGCCCGAGTGCGGCGAGAGCCTCGCGAAGCGAGGCGTAGCTCTGCACGAAGAGGCTCCCCCCTCCGGTTGTCGACCCGGCTCCCACCCCGGCTGCAGCACCCACTCCCGCCCCGGGTCCAGCACCCGCTCCAGCCCCGGATCCAGAACCCGATCCGCCCCAGAGCCATGCATACCAGCTTGCCGGTGGCGCAGATCCCGACGCTGCCTGCCCCGCGCCAGAGCCGCCCTGACCGATCTGCAACCGGTACTGTCGGGTGAGTGCGTGAAAGGCAAGCCGGTAGACCCGGTCGCGCGCCACGACCTTCTCGTCGGTCCAGTACCAACGCGGCCTCAGGATCTCGCACTCGAGCACGAAGTAGAGGGCAATACCCTTGCCTACCGCTTCGGCAAGCGTGGGATTCAGCACGATCTGCAGGTCGGAATGCAGCTGGTAACTCTCGGCATCGGCAGCCAGACGAAGCCCCGCCGACTGCACCTCGATCGTTGCCTCGGCCGCGACCGTTGCGCTGGCCTCGGCGGGTGCGCCGGTTGGTGCCCCGGGCGGCGTTCCTGATGGTGTGCCGGGCGGTGCGCCGGGTGGTGCGCCGGGTGGCATCTCCAAGGTGAGCGGTGCACCGGATCCGGGAGCCTCGCTGGCAGAAACGGGCCCCGCCACCAACCCCAGCGCGCCCAGGCGTGCAGCTGTTGCCAGCGGTGCTCCGCTCAAAAACGGCGCTGCCAGCGGGGCAGCAGGAAGCGAGGTGGCGGCAAGCGCAAGTCCCCTGCGAAGCAAGCGCCTGCGCTGCCTATCCGGGCGCGCCTGCGCTTCCGTCCACGGTCTCGGCTGCCGCATCATGCGCGGATTATCCGACGGCGCCGTTTCAGACTTGCCGCTTTCGCAGCCTCGCGTAGTAGAACCCGTCGTGCATGAGGCCCCCGTCGCGACAAGGCAACAAAGCCCATCCCTCAGGGCTCTGCGCTTCGCAAAGGTCGGGCGTTTGCGCTGCGAAGGCTGCAACCACCTCCCTTCCCTCCTCCGCGAACACCGAGCAGGTGGCGTAGAGCAGCAGTCCGCCCGGTGCGAGCCGAGGCCAGAGTGCCTCGAGCATCGCGCGCTGCAGCTTGTGGTGTGCAAGAAGTTCGCCGGGCTGTCGGCGCCATCGAATCTCAGGGTGCCGCCCCGCAATCCCGGAGGCCGAACACGGCGCATCGAGCAAGATGCGCTCAAAGTGCGAAGGACCTTCGGGAAGTCCACGGGCTGCAAGCAGATCGGCCCTGCGCCAATGCGCTTGCAACCCGAGGCGGCGCAGATTCGTCTCCGCCCGCTTCAGCCGGTGCAGCGAAACATCCCAGGCATGAACCTCGCAGTCGGCAAGCTCGAGCAGATGGGATGTCTTGCCTCCGGGCGCTGCGCAAGCATCGAGCACCCGCAACCCGTCTTCGGGTTCCAGCAACCAGCCGGCCTGTTGCGCAGCAAGGTCCTGCACGCTGAAGAGCCCCTCGTTGTAGCCCGGCAGCACAACCGGATTGCTCGCTGGGTCGAGAAAGATCGCATCCTCAACCCGCAGGACCCGACCCGGACTGCCCGGCCGGGCCACTGGCACCGAATGGAGCCCCGGCAGTGCTCCAGGGCCACCCTGTGGCGCATCCGGCCGAAAGCCCGCTTCCACGAGGCGACGCAGGTAGGCTTCCCGGCTGCAGGCTCTTCGGTTCACCCGGAGCGTGAGCGGCGAGGGGCCTTGCGCTGCGGCAAGTACCTGCTGCCAGCGTTGCGGGTATTCGTGCTGCAGCTTCTCGATCCACCAGAGGGGAAAGTTCCAGCGCGCCAAGGGCTCCTCGAGCACTCTCGCCACGAGGGCCTCACGCTCGCGGCCGAAGCGCCGCAGCAGCGCATTGATGTAGCCGGCCGAGCCCGGGGCGATGCGCTTGGCGCAGTCCACAGCCTGGTCCACGATCCGGTGCGCGCGGTCGGGGTTGGCCTCCAGACAGTGAAGGCCAAGCCTGAGAAGCGCATCGGCAAGATGAACAGACACCTCGGCAGAGCGCTCAACCGGCGATGTGCGCCTTGTCTGCATCGCCTGCACCAGCGCTCCCAGTCTGCCCCATTGGCGCATCGCTCCAGCGGCCATCTCGCGCAGAACCCGGGCGGAATCGGTGTGGGGGCCAGGGCCTCGCAGGAGCGCTATTTTTTCGCGGTGCAAGTGCGCGGGCAAGGAGGCCGAAGCCTCCCCGTCGCCCGCAGCAGTCGTCGCCAGCGTTGCGACCAGCGCCCGGCTCACGACTTCCATCTCCTGGTGCAGCGGCCAGCGACCTTGTGCCTGCGGCGCTGCTGCCACGGCTTGACGCGTTGTCGCGCTCACAGGCACCTGGGAGCTTTCACAAAGGGCTGCTGTCTCGCGCGGCCAGCGCACGGGAGTGGTGGCCGAAGGATCCGCTCATCCCAGTCGCATCCCCGGACGCAGCCCCAGTTGACGCGCGAGGACGGCCGCCGCAAGACGCTTGCCCCCCGCGACCTGAAGCTGCAGCATCTCCAGCGACTGCCTGCCGCAGGCAATCACCGGGCCATCCTTGCCGAGCATCGTGACCGTTCCGGGAGGCTCCCGGGCGTTGATCGGCAGCACCCGCGCACTCCAGCACTTGAGGAGCCAGGGCGCGGCCGCCGCGGGTTCCCGTGACAACTCGGCTGCACCGCAAGACCGCCCGGCCGACGCTGCAGGCGTGGCATTCGCCACGGTGTAACAGCCAGGGTGGGGGTCAAAGGCCCGCATCCGGCGCGCGAGAAGCGCTGCGTCGAGCGCAAAGTCGATGCGTGCCTCCTCCTTGCGGAGCTTGTGCGCGTAGGTCACGCCCTCGGAGGCTTGAGGCTCCAATCCCGCGAGGCGATCGCCTCTGCCGCAGCCGTTCCGGAGCGCTTCGAGGCGCGCAACGGCGTCGACCATCTGCTCGGCGCCAAGCGCCGCAAGACGGTCCTGCAGCGTCCCTGCGGTCGCGTCGTCTGCAATGGGGATGGTGCTTCGCGTGAGGACAGGCCCTGTGTCGAGCCCTGCTTCCATGCGCATGATGCAGATGCCCGTATGCGGATCGCCCGCTTCGATCGCTCGCGCAATCGGTGCAGCACCGCGCCAGCGTGGCAGGAGCGAGGCGTGGACGTTCCAGCAGCCCAAAGGAAAAAGATCGAGCACAGCCTGCGGGAGGAGCAATCCGTAGGCCACCACCACCATCGCCTCGGCGCCGAGGGCTGACAGTTCTGCAAGCCGCTCGGGGCTGCGCAGTTGCTCCGGTTGAAACACCGCCAGTCCGAGCGAGCTTGCGGCTTCCTTCACCGGACCGATGACCCTTTTCTGGCCGCGTCCCGCCGGGCGGTCCGGCTGGCAGTACACACCCACGATCGCATGGCCCACGCGATGGAGCGCCCGGAGCGTGGGAACCGAAAAGGCCGGCGTGCCTGCAAACACTATCCTCACGGGTGCGGATACGCGATCTCAGGCCGATCGCTCGCTCGCCGTGGCGGTGTCTTCCTGCCTTCGCTCCTTTTCGAGCTTGAGCATCCTGCTGCGGATTCGGGCCTGCTTCAACCGGGAGAGGTGTTGCACAAACACCTTGCCCTGCAAGTGATCCATCTCGTGCTGCACACACACCGCGAGCAATCCCTCGGCCTGAAGGCGAAATACCTTCCCATCCAGATCGAGCGCCTCCACTTCGATCTGAGCGGGGCGGGTGACGTCGTCGTAGAAGCCGGGAACCGAGAGGCAACCCTCCTCGTGGGGGCGAAGTTCGTGGGAGGATGCAACGATTCTGGGATTCACGAACACCATGAGTTGGTCGCGGGATTCACTCACATCCACCACGATCACCTGCTCATGGACGTCCACCTGGGTTGCCGCAAGGCCGATACCCGGGGCGTCGTACATCGTTTCGGCCATGTCGGCAGCCAACTGCCGCACCCGCTCATCCACGGCCTGCACCGCCTTGGCGCGCCGATGAAGCCGGGGATCAGGGTAACGGAGGATCGTGAGAAGGGCCATGGCTCGAAGACTGCTCAGACTCTGAGTTTGGTGGCTTGATTCTACTGCGTCGAATGCAAGGGCTGAGGGTGCCGGCCCGACCTTTCGCCGGTCCCCGCCATTCATCCTCACGAAGAGCCAACGCCATGACTTCAATCCAGCCGACTGTGCCATCCTCCCCCCACGCTCGAGATCCAAGCCACTGCCCTGCCCCGCCCCGTCCCGGTCCCGAGGAGCAGCTTGCGCGCCTTGCCTTTCTCCAATGGGAGACTCTCGGCCCCCACGCATTGGGATGGGTGATGCAGCACTTTGAAAGCGCGCTAGCCTGGTGTGATGCCGGCCGTGACGCCCGGCTCGAACTTGCGCGATGGCTGCACCTGGAACTTGGTGAACAACAAGGCCTTCGCGGGCGTCACAAGCGCATCTACAGCAGCCCGCCCCTGGCAACTCCGGGGGCGACCGGGCAGTTTCTGGCCACCCTCCATCTGCATACCTCCCCAGCGCAACGCTGGCTGCGCCGATGGCTCGAGCATGCACACCACCATGTGCTCTGGAGCGAGAACGACCCCGACTACCCGTTACTTCTGCGCGATGCGGAGGAGTCCTTCGGCGCCTCGCAACCCAGGCCTTGGCGCGTGCTCTTCGTGGAGGGCGAGCGCACTCTGCCTGCCCGACCATGCGTGGCGATCGTTGGGGGGCGTTCCTGCAGCGATCGTGGTGCGGAGATCGCGCATGATTTTGCCGAGGCCTTTGCAACCCACGGGCTCTCGATCGTGAGCGGCATGGCCGAGGGCATCGACGCCGCTGCACACCGCGGCGCACTGCGCAGCGCAGGTCGCGGTACGGGCACCACGGTCGCAGTGATGGCCACGGGAATGGACCGCAACTACCCGAGCCAGCACACCGCCCTGCGCGAGGCAATTGCGCAGCAGGGTGCCGTCGTCAGCCGGATGCTGCCAGGTCTTCGCATGGAGAAATTCCGCTTCCTGCAGCGCAACCGGATCATCGCGGCGCTGGCGCAGGCGGTGTTGGTGGTGCAGGCACGTCTGCGTAGCGGCGCACTGAGCACCGCGCAGGCGGCAGCCGACTTCGGGCGCGGCGTTTTTGCGGTGCCCGGATCGATCGATGATCCACGCTGCAAAGGCTGCCACCAGTTGATCCGGCAAGGCGCAACCCTCGTTGAACGCATCGAGGACATTTATGCGGACATGCCCTGGTTGATGCCCCTGCGCAACAAGGGCACAGCAGGCACAGGCCCTGAAGGATTCGGCCCGCCCGGCAAGGACTCTCCGGGTCAGGAAAGAGCCCCCCACTGCGCGCAAAGCGATGACTCCGAGGCCGCAATGGCG
>VGHO01000184.1 GCA_016868175.1 Betaproteobacteria bacterium | reverse complement strand
CTTGACAAAGCAGGCGCCCTCGGTTGTGAGGTGGCGTCCTCCACCCATCACCCTCTCGGCGCAGGAGCTCGAGGTTCTGCAGAGCCGGCTCGATCAACGTCTCGCGCAGATCGCTGCAGAGCATCAGCCGGTATGGTTGGCCTGCAGTTTCTCAGCGGAGGACATGATTCTCGTGGAACGGATTGCCTCGCGTCGCCTGGCGATCCGTGTGTTCTTTCTCGACACCGGTCGCCTTCACCAGGCAACACTTGATTTTGCAGCGCAGGTCGCCCTTCGCTACGGTGTATGCCTCCATCCGGTCGAGGCGCGCTTGGACGAGATTGCTGCGCTCTCGAACCGTCAGCACGACGACGACATCTTTCATTCCGAGACGGCGCGCAAGGCCTGCTGCGAGTTCCGTAAGGTGCGGCCGATGAACCGGGCGCTGGCCCACGCCATGGCCTGGATTACCGGACTGCGTCGCGAGCAGTCGCCCACACGCGAAAGCCTCGCTTATCAGGAAACCGATCTCCCACGCGCGATGCCGAAGTTCAGCCCCCTGTTCGACTGGAGCCTCAACGACGTCTGGTCGTACACCCGGCACTATGCACTCCCAGTGCACCCGCTGCACGAGCGCGGCTACGCAAGCATCGGCTGCGAGCCGTGTACCCGGGCTATCCGGGTTGGCGAGGACCTTCGCGCAGGACGCTGGTGGTGGCTCAATGCCCAGGCGAAGGAGTGTGGTCTGCATCAAGGAGCGTCCTGGCCCGCATGCCCGCAACTCCTTCAGACTCCCCGCAGCAAAAACCTCAGATCACACCCATGAGCGCCACAGTCCCGGCGATGGCCGAGCAGGGCCATCTGCTTCGGCTCGAAGCCGAATCGATCGAGATCATCCGGGAAGTTGCAGCCCAATGCTTGCGTCCCGCGCTCCTTTTCTCAGGCGGGAAGGATTCTGCGGTGCTGCTTCACCTGGCGCGCAAGGCCTTCTGCCTGGGTGAGCACGCCCTGCCGCTTCCCTTCACCCTGCTGCATGTCGACACCGGACACAACTTTCCCGAAGTGATTGCTTTTCGCGACCGGATCGCGGCACAGGTGGGCGCAACGCTATGCGTCGGATCGGTGGAGGCCTCGATCGCCCGTGGAAGCGTACGACTTGAGCATGCCCTCGCTTCGCGCAATGCCGCGCAGGCAGTGACCCTGCTCGAGACGATTGCCAGCGGGGGCTTCGATGGGCTCATGGCCGGAGCACGGCGCGACGAGGAAAAGTCACGTGCAAAGGAGCGCATCTTTTCCTTCCGTGATGCCTTTGGCCAGTGGGATCCACGCCGCCAGCGTCCCGAACTCTTGAACCTGCTTCACGCTTCGGTGGCTCCAGGCGAGCATATGCGCATCTTTCCGCTTTCCAACTGGACCGAACTCGACGTCTGGGAATACATCGGGCGTGAAGGGATCGAGCTTCCCGGCCTCTACTTTGCTCATCTGCGAAAGGTCTTCCGCCGACAGGGTCTGTTGGTCCCCCTGAGCCACCTCACCCCGGCAGAACACAACGACGCTGTGGAGGAAATCATGGTTCGTTTCAGAACCGTGGGCGACATCAGTTGTACCTGTCTGGTGGCGAGCACTGCCGCAACGGTTGAGGAGGTCATTGCCGAAACCGCCGTGGCGAGCGTGACCGAGCGCGGTGCAACCCGCCTCGACGATCAGACCAGCGAAGCGTCGATGGAACGGCGCAAACGCGAGGGGTACTTCTAGCCGTGAAGATGGGTGAACATGGCGGATCGTCGGTGGAACTCCTTCGCCTGATCACCGCCGGCAGTGTTGACGACGGCAAAAGCACACTCATCGGCCGCATTCTCTTTGATGCCCGCGCGCTGCAGAGCGACCAGTTGAGCGCGCTGAGCCGGGCGCGCCATGCCCGCACAATCTCCGCTGATGCGCAACTTGATCTTGCGCTGATCACGGACGGACTCGAATCCGAGCGCGAGCAAGGCATCACGATCGATGTGGCCTACCGCTACTTCCGCAGCGCGGTGCGCCGCTACATCCTTGCCGATGCGCCGGGCCACGAACAGTACACACGCAACCTCGTGACGGGGGCATCGCAGGCCGACGTCGGCATCATCCTCATCGATGCATCCAAGCCTGGCCTCGCCGCGGGCAGCGACAGCCTGCCCGCGCAGACGCTCCGCCACACCGCGATCCTCCGTCTCCTGAGGCTGAGTCATCTTGTCTTCGTGGTGAGCAAGATGGACCTGATCGCCTTTGATGAGGGCGTTTTCAAAAGGATCGAGGCCCTCGTTCAGCGTCTGCGCGCTGATCTGGGCATCGAGTCGGGCCCCTGCATCCCGGTTTCGGCACTTCTCGGCGACGGCGTGACCTACCCGAGCATCCGCGCCCCCTGGTACCGTGGACCCTCCTTGATGCAGTACCTCGATGCGCTTTCGATCCCCCAGCGTGCCGAGCCCGGATTGGCCCGCCGTGACGGCGCGCTCGTCTTTCCGGTCCAGGTCGCCTTGCGGCATGCGGGCAACTCCCAACAGCCTCTCCGGGCCTATCTCGGAACGATTCTCCGGGGATGCATGTTCCCGGGACAGGAAGTCGTGGCCTACGGCTCCGGTGCATATGCGCGGGTGAAGGCGGTCTACCCGGCAAGCGAGAGCAGGCTCCAGCCAACCGGCCCTGGCGGCGCCAGCGATCCGGCGCCCACCCCCGGGATACCGATCCCGAGCGATCAGGATCGCCCATCAAACCCGATCCACGCCGCAACCCCGGTGGCCGTTGTGCTCGACCGCCCGATCGATCTCGAGCGCGGCGACATGCTCGGTAGTCAGCCGCCAGCGACTCCGGAGTCCAGCAGGGCAGCCCCTCCGCCAGGAGCGCCGCAAGCGCCGGGTTCGTCGGCCAACACAACGGAACCCCACGCACTTCGAGCCCTCGCCACCTCGCCCGAAGCCGCCACCGAACTGCTCGCCGACTTCTGCTGGCTCGATAACCAACCGCTCGACCTCAGACGCCGTTATGCGCTGCGCCACACGACACGGCTGGTGAAGGTGATGGTTACCGCAGTGGAGGGCACGCTGAACCTCGAAACGATGCGCTACAGCAACGCAGGCAAAGCTGTGGGGGCCAACACGATCGGGGTCTTCCGGATTGCGCTGCAGCAGCCGATCTTTGCCGAGACCTTCCGCAGTTGTCGCGCCCTCGGCGCTTTCGTGCTGATCGACGAGGTGAGGCACCGCACCCTGGCTGCGGGAATGATCCGCGAGATCGTACGCATTCGCGACGACGATCGTTTCGAAAACGGCTGAGCTGCTCACGCACCACTCAATTGCACCGCCGGGCGGCGAGGGGGCACTGTTTCGATCAGCCCCTGACCGTGTGAAGTGCCCCGATCCTCGCAGCCAGTTCGGCGAAGTTCGCGCACACATGGTCATAGCTTCGGTTTGGCTTGGGGTCCGGTGGCCCCGCAGGGCCCCACTCATCAGGACGGTATACGAAGGCAGTTCTGAACCCGGCGTCCTGTGCCGCGTTCAGATCGAAATTGTGACAAGCCACCATAAGGATGTTTTGCGGAGCCATCCCCATCCAGATGGCTGCGGTGAGGTAGGCCTCCGGGTTGGGCTTGTAGACGCCGATCATCTGGCACGAGATGACCGCATCCCAGACGAGCGCGTTCAAGCGTGAAACGTCGAGCACGAGCGCAAGCGGCAGCATGGTGAACGACACCACAGGCAAGTGCTTGCGAATTCTCGCGAGTGCCGGCGGGAAATCAGGCCAGGCTCGCAGTCGGTGCCATCCTGCCCAGAGACACTGCCGGATCTCGAACGCAGGCTTGGGAAGTTTGAAGAGATCGATGGTTTCCTCGAGCGCTTCCCAGTGCGCGTCATCCATGTGATACGCAGGCCTGACCCGGCCCAGCACCCGCTTCATGGCGTTGCGGCGCCAGGTGTTGACGAAGACATGCCAATCGATGGCGTGCGATTGCCAGTCCTCGACTTCGATCACCTCTCTCACAAGACCCGCATGCCAGTCGAGGACGGTCCCGCCCGTATCGAAGGCAATAGCCTGATAACTCATGGCGAACGGTGTTCCTGCTCGCGTTCGTGTTCGCGCTCACGCTCGAGTGCACGCTCCTGCTTGAGTACGCGCTCCCGCTCGGCCCGAAGCAGCGCCTTGTCCCGTTTCAACGAGCGCCACTGCCATGCGAAAAACAGCAGGAAAAAGAAGAAGAACAACAGCTCGGCAAAGGCAAAGTAGGACCAGTCCATGTGGGCAGGCAGGAAGGGGTAGGAGGCGGCGGCAACTGCTCCCTGGGGGCGCTTTTCATCAGCGTGCTGCCTGATGGCGGATCGGGATGGGCGCCGATCGCGCCACGATCATGCGCCGGCCTGATTCGGATTGCAAGATCAGCAGCTGGCATGCCGGCCTCGAACCCGGTTTGCGGGCTACTACAGTTCTGCCCTCTTCCGCACCGCAACGCGCAGGCGCCTCAGAGCCAGAGAACCTTGCGCCGCAAGCCGAGATCCTTCGACAGTTCCCTCGAGGCTCCTGTGTAGGTCACTTCTCCCCGCTCGAGTACAACGGTGCGGTCTGACAGGGCCAGCGCCAGATCGAGGTGATGGTCAACGATCAGGATGGATACCTCGTGTCGCAGGCGGTCGAAGGCCTCAAACAGTTCCTCGACTACGGCCGGGGCGAGCCCCTCGAAGGGCTCATCAAGCAGCAGCAGGCGGGTATCACCAGAAAGCGCCCGGGCAACCGCAACCATCTGCTGTTCACCCCCGGAAAGGTAGTCGGCTGGGGAATGCCAGCGTTCCTTGATCCGAGGAAAGAAGGAAAAAATGCGCTCCTCATCCCAGAAAAGACCTGCGGAGTTTCGGCGCTTGAGGCGGCCGAGTTCCATATTCTCGGCCACGGTCATTCCCGCGAAAAGGCCCCGGCCTTGAGGCACGTAGGAAAGCCCGAGCCGGGTGATCTCCGAAGACGGACGTCGAGCGAGTGATGTGTTTCCCAGCACGATGTCGCCCGACGACGGTGGCGTTATGCCCACCAGTGTCTTGAGCAGCGTTGACTTTCCTGCGCCGTTGCGCCCGAGCAGCGCGAGGATTTCGCCTTCGTGCACCTCAAGGCTCAGATTGCGGAGGATGTGGCTTTTCCCGTAGAAGGTGTTTACCCGATCAAGACGCAGCAGGGTTTCATCGCGCGCCGCGCTGGCCCGCGAAGACGCGGCGAGAGCGTGTACCCCCGACCCGATGTAGACCGCCTGAACCTCCGGCGAGTCGCGCGCATCCTGCGCTGTGCCCTGTGTGAGGACGCGCCCTTCGTTCATCACGGTGACCACATCGGCCAACGCAAAAACACGGTCAATGTCGTGCTCCACCAGCAGCACCGGGATGTCCAGGGAAACCGTCTTCACCAATTGCGCCACGCGCTCGCGCTCTGCGCTCGCAAGGCCGGCCA
>VGHO01000183.1 GCA_016868175.1 Betaproteobacteria bacterium | reverse complement strand
CCAAACTTGCTCGACAGCACCGTCGTGATCGCCGCCGTCAGCGTCGTCTTGCCATGATCCACATGACCAATCGTCCCCACATTCACATGCGGCTTGGTCCGCTCAAACTTGCTCTTTGCCATTACGCGCTCCCGAACGGTCGACCCTGTAGTCGACGCAAATCTAGAAATGTACGAACAACATTCACAACCGTTGCGGAGCGCTTGTGCCCTCACCAACGCTTGTGTTGACTGGTGCCCATGACGCGGATCGAACGCGTGACCTCTCCCTTACCAAGGGAGTGCTCTACCACTGAGCCACATGGGCAAAACCTGCAACTTCACACCAAGCCGTAGATCGCGCGTTTCGCGTTCGACCCCCGAGCAACTCCGAACCACCGAATCCAACCGTGCTGCACCCCGGGGCGCCTCGCCCGAGCCCAGGCCTGGAGCGGGTGAAGGGAATCGAACCCTCGTCGTAAGCTTGGAAGGCTTCTGCTCTGCCATTGAGCTACACCCGCATGCCCTCGCGCGCCACGCCCCCCAAAACCCCGGGGTGCCACTGGTGGAGGAGGTTGGATTCGAACCAACGTAGGCGCTAGCCAACAGATTTACAGTCTGCCCCCTTTAGCCACTCGGGCACCCCTCCAGGCAACCTCGGATTTTCGCCTGTGTAGTTTTGCGTGTCAAATTGCGCGCAACGAAGTCCACACGAGGGTCTACCGCCGGTGTCCTTCACGATGCGCCCAATCGACGACCCGGCCATCGGGCGCAACCGCGCTGGTGCGTGACGACCGGCCTCGACTTCGCGCCACCGGTCCGATGTCGCGCCACAAGCTGCTCCGTTCTCGGGCGCCGGGTAACGTTGGCCTGGAGGTTCGGGGAGTATTGACCCGGACTCAAAAAATCATTGACCGACCGGTCGGTTGGTGTATATGATACGAGGAGGGTTACGTGGAGTCCCTGAAGCCCAATCGCACACGCCCACCGGAGCGCAGCATCATGTACACGCAATCACTCGACCTTGAGCCAGGCGCACAACGCGCTTCGCCTCGCGATCGGCCAAGCCCCGGCCACCTCAAGCCGGCTGGCGGGGCGCCGGCTGACGGGGCGACGGCTTGCGAGGTGACGGCTGACGGGGCGACGGCTGACGGGGCGCCGGCCACCGCCGGCCTTCAGGCGCGGTTTGATGCGCGCATCGACCGCGATGAGAAAATCGAGGCCAAGGACTGGATGCCGGAGGCCTACCGCAAAACCCTGCTGCGCCAGATCTCGCAGCACGCCCATTCAGAGATTGTTGGCATGTTGCCCGAGGGCAACTGGATCAGCCGCGCGCCGAGCCTGCGCCGCAAGGCGATCCTGCTCGCCAAGGTGCAGGACGAGGGCGGCCACGGCCTTTATCTCTACAGCGCGGCCGAAACGCTGGGTTCCGCCCGTGGTGAGATGGTCGATGCGCTGCTCGAAGGCCGGGCGAAATACTCGAGCATCTTCAACTACCCCACGCTCAGCTGGGCGGACGTGGGCTGCGTCGGTTGGCTCGTGGATGGCGCAGCGATCATGAACCAGATTCCGCTGTGCCGCTGCACCTATGGGCCGTATGCGCGGGCGATGATCCGGATCTGCAAGGAGGAATCCTTCCACCAGCGCCAGGGCTTTGAGCTCATGCTTGCACTGTGCCAAGGTACTGCCGGCCAGAAGGCGATGGCGCAGGAGGCCTTCAACCGCTGGTGGTGGCCGGTGCTGATGATGTTCGGCCCCCCCGACGCCGACTCGATTCATTCGGCGCAAACAATGAAGTGGGGGATCAAGAGGATCTCCAACGATGCGCTGCGCCAGAAGTTTCTCGACGCTACAGTCCCCCAGGCGCAGCTCCTGGGCCTTTCAATCCCCGATCCGGAGCTCCGGTTCGAGCCCTCCACTGGCCACTGGCGTTGCGGTCCGATCGACTGGGCCGAATTCTGGCGGGTAGTGCAAGGCGATGGGCCTTGCAACCGCGAACGGCTCAACACCCGCAAGAGCGCGCACGAGCGCGGTGCATGGGTGAGGGACGCCGCACGCGCACACGCCGAAAAGCGCCGTGGCAGTGGGCCGGTTGCCGGCGCCCCGCTCGATCGCGCAGCCTGATCGCCAACCGCGCCTGAAAGTTGCCATGCATCCTGCCACCACACCAGCTGCCGCCGCATCTCCAACCTTTGCGGGCGACACTGCGGCTCCATCCCCCGCACCAGCTTGCGCAGAGTCCTCCGCCCCCGCTGCAGGTGCAACCGCCTCGCAAGCTGCCCATGCCGCGAGCGCCAGCGCCTTGCGGTCGCACCCGGCCGATCCCTGGCCGCTTTGGGAGGTTTTTGTGCGCAGCAAGCAGGGCCTCGAGCACAAGCACTGCGGCTCACTGCATGCGGCCGATGCACCACAGGCCCTGCAGATGGCGCGTGACGTCTACACCCGTCGGCAGGAAGGCGTCTCGATCTGGGTTGTGCCCTCTGCAGCGATCACGGCCTCGGAGTCTGCGCACAAGGACGCTTTCTTCGACCCCATGGCAGACAAGGTCTACCGTCACCCGAGCTTTTATGCGTTGCCCAAGGCAGTGGAACACATGTAGGGCGCCGCATGTTGCAGGAAACTGATCCGCCAACTCCGCAGCCCACAACAGGACCGGAGACGCCAGGCGCAGTACGGGCGGCGACCGCGCCGCCGGAATTCGTGCTGCGTTGGGCCGACAACGCCCTGATTCACAGCCAGCGGCTTGGCGAGTGGACCGGCCATGGCCCGGTGCTTGAAGAGGACATCGCGCTCGCCAACATCGCGCTCGATCACCTGGGGCAGGCGCGGATGCTGCTCAGCCATGCCGGACGCCTGATGGATCCGCCGCAAACCGAGGATGACCTGGCCTATTTCAGGGACGCTGCGGCGTTTCGTAACTTCACTGCGCTCGAACTCCCCAACAGTGGAGTCCATGCCGCACGCGGCGCTCAGGGCGACTACGCATTCACCATCGTGCGCCATGCCCTCTACTCGGCATACATGCTTGCGGTATGGGAGCGTCTGCTCGCAGGCCCCGACGCAAACCTTGCTCAAATTGCAGGCAAGGCGATCAAGGAGACCCGTTACCACTGGCGCCATGCGAGCGACTGGCTCGTGAAACTCGGCGACGGCACCGAGCCCTCGCATCAGAGGATGCAGATGGCGCTTGAGCAGTTCATGCCCTACACCAACGAGTGGTTTGCTCTGGATGCGCTTGATCTTGCTTTCCTTTCCCGGCACGTGACCAGTGACTGCCGTGCCCACTCCGCCCGAAGTGCAGGCGACGCCGCTCCGGATCACGCCCATTTTTCCCGCCCCGACCAGAGCCACATTGCCCCCGCTGCGGATTCCCGCCAACCGCTCGAAGCGCTGGCTGGCGGGTTGCGCGCGCAGTGGCTGGCGTTGCTTGAACCGGTGCTCGCTGAGTCAACCCTGACCTGGCCCTCCCCAAGCGCGCTGCTGACCTGCGGTCGCTACGGTCGGCACGGCGAACACCTCAGCGTGCTGCTTGCCGAATTGCAGTCGGTTGCGCGCGCACACCCTGGGGCGCAGTGGTGAGCGGCGACCCATCGGTCGCTGGAGACGTGCCGGTGAGCAGCGACGCGCCGGTGGCTCACAGCACTCTGGCGGCTGTCGACACCGCCCTGCTCGAGGCAGTCTGCGCGATTCCAGACCCTGAGATCCCGGTGATCACGCTCGGGGATCTGGGCGTGGTGCGCGGGCTCTCGCGTCGCGACGCCCATGTGGAGGTGCAGATCACGCCAACCTACTGCGGCTGTCCAGCCACCGAAATGATTCGCAGCGAAGTGCTGCAGACGCTTCATGCTCTGGGGGAGACCTCGGCCCAGGTGCGCATCGTTCTTTCGCCTGCCTGGAGCAGCACATGGATATCCGAGGACGGTCGCCAAAAGCTGCGAGCCTACGGAATCGCCCCCCCGGGTCCGTCATGCGGCGGCACGAGCATCCGCTGGATGGACCGCCGCGCCCGCAGCGCCGGACACGACGAATCAGGCTTGCGCTGCCCGCGCTGCGACAGCGGCGAGGTGGAGCGGCTCAGCGAGTTTGGTTCAACACCTTGCAAGGCGCTCTACCGGTGTCTCGCCTGCCGCGAGCCCTTCGACTTCTTCAAGACCCTCTGAACCCCACCGCGATGCCATCCTTTCACCGCCTGAGAGTTGCCGCCCGCACCGAACTCACCTCCGACAGCGTGGCCTTGCACCTCCTGGTTCCCCCTGATCTGCGCAGTGTCTACCGATTCAGGGAGGGACAGTTCCTCACCCTGCAGGCGCAGATCGACGACGAGGTGCTGCGCAGGCCCTATTCGATTTGCACCGCGGTGCAGGACTACGAGGCGGGCAGCGTGCTGCGGGTGGGAATCCGTCGCATCGCCGAGGGCCGCTTTTCCACGTGGGCCAAGACTGTGCTCAAGGCGGGCGACAGCATCGAGGTGATGACACCGGACGGTCGCTTCACGCCCCCCATCGCATCGCATCACGAAGACCTGCCGAGCGGCGAATCTGAAACGCGGCCAGGCCGCCACCACCTGGCTTTCGCAGGAGGCTCGGGGATCACGCCGATCATGGCGATTCTCAAGACGCGACTGCGTGCCGAACCGCAGTCGCGCTTTACCCTCATCTACGGTAATCGCCACAGCCAGAGCGTGATGTTCCTCGAAGAACTCGAGGATCTGAAGAATACTTTTCTCGAGCGCCTCCACCTGATCCACATCCTGTCCGAGGAGCGGACCGAAGTCGAACTCCATCAGGGGCTGCTCGACCCGGACAAGTGCCGCCTGCTCCTCAGCCAGCTGATCAACCCGGCGTCGATCGACGTGGCCTACATCTGTGGCCCGGAGCCAATGATGCTCGCGGCCGAGGCAGCGTTGCGAAGCGCAGGCGTTGACCCTCGGCGCATCCTCATCGAACGCTTCAGCGCAGCACCGCAGGCCGCGCCGACCGCACCGCGCTCCGTTCAGGCAGGTTTCACAAACGCGGGGCGAGCAAGGATGGAGTCAGGACTGGCGTGGGCGTCGGAATCAGGCTCGCCGCCGGGGTCGGGCGCTGGATCCGTATCTGAACCTGCGTCGGAGCCCGGTTCGGCCAGCACGGTGCGCATCACGATCGACGGCAAGGAACGTTCGGTTGTGGTGGACGCGCAAGGAACCACGATCCTTCAGGCCGGACTCCTGGCCGGCATGCCGCTTCCCTACGCCTGCCAGGCCGGGGTGTGCTGCACCTGCCGCGCCCGTGTGACCCAGGGCGAAGTGCGCATGGACCGCAACTTCAGCCTCGAGGAATCCGAACTCGAACAGGGATTTGTGCTCACCTGTCAGGCCCGCCCGCTCAGCCCGGGCGTGAGCCTGAGCTACGACGAACGCTGAGGGCCCGTCTTGGCGCGTACCCGAAGTGCGGGCTTCGAGAGCGAACGCCACCGGATTGCAGACCTGGCGGTGCGCTCCTTTG
>VGHO01000182.1 GCA_016868175.1 Betaproteobacteria bacterium | reverse complement strand
GACACAGCGGCGGGCGCACGATGAACAAGCACGGAAAAGTGGCATTGATCACCGGAATTACCGGGCAGGACGGATCGTATCTCGCAGAGTTTCTGCTCGAGCAGGGGTACGTGGTCCACGGCATCAAACGCCGCGCTTCGCTCTTCAACACGGAGCGGATCGACCACCTCTACCAGGACCCGCAGATCGACAACCGGCGCTTCGTGCTGCACTACGGCGACCTGAGCGACAGCACCAACCTGATCCGGATCGTGCAGCAGACACAACCCGACGAGATCTACAACCTCGGAGCTCAGTCGCATGTTGCAGTGAGTTTCGAGGCGCCGGAGTACACGGCCGATGTGGACGCGCTGGGTACCTTGCGCCTTCTCGAGGCGATCCGCATTCTCGGGCTCGCCGGCACGACACGGTTCTACCAGGCGTCGAGTTCCGAACTCTACGGTCTGGTGCAGGAGGTTCCGCAGCGCGAAACCACCCCGTTCTACCCGCGCAGCCCCTACGCGGTCGCCAAGCTCTACGCCTACTGGATCACGGTGAACTACCGTGAGGCCTACGGCATGTACGCATGCAACGGAATCCTCTTCAACCACGAATCGCCCCGGCGGGGCGAGACTTTCGTCACCCGCAAGATCACCCGGGGCCTCGCAAACATCGCGCTTGGGCTCGAGCCTTGCCTCTATCTTGGCAATCTTTCGGCCTTGCGCGACTGGGGTCATGCCAAGGACTATGTGCGTATGCAGTGGCTGATGTTGCAGCAGGATAAGGCCGAGGATTTCGTGATTGCGAGCGGCCAGCAACTCTCGGTACGCAACTTTGTGCAGCGCGCAGCAAGCCACCTCGATATCGAGCTCGCCTTCGAAGGCGATGGAGTCCGGGAGAGTGCACGGGTACTACGCACCGGCAAACGCTCGCCCGCGATCAAGCCGGGGGATGTGATCGTGCGGGTCGACGAGCGCTACTTCCGACCCACCGAGGTCGACACGCTGCTCGGTGATCCGTCCAGGGCGAGGGAGCGGCTCGGCTGGGAACCCGAGATCAGCATCGATCGGCTGATCGAGGAAATGGTGGCCGAGGATCTCGAGGCGGCGCGCAAGCACGCCCTTCTCAAGCAGTTTGGCTACGGCGTGGCTGTGAGCCGCGAAGACTGAGCGGATACGGCGTGACTTTGAGCCGCGAAGACTGCGCGGACACGGCGTGACTGTGAGCTGCAAAGACTGCGCGGATACGGCGTGACTTTGAGCTGCGAAGACTGAAGGGGCAAACCGGATGTTCAACCGCTCCACACCGATTTTTGTGGCGGGTCATCGCGGCATGGTGGGAAGCGCGATCACCCGGTCGTTGCAACAACATGGCTTTCACAACCTGATCCTGCGCACGCGGGCACAGACCGACCTTTGCAACGCTGCAGCAGTGACCCAGCTCTTCGAGACCACCCGTCCGGAACTTGTGTTTCTCGCAGCCGCCCGGGTCGGCGGGATCCTTGCCAACGACACCTACCCGGCTGACTTCATCCGCGAAAATCTGCTCATCCAGACGCACGTGATCCAGGCAGCGCACAAGGCGCAGGCCCGTCGGGTGCTGTTTCTGGGGTCCTCCTGCATCTACCCGCGTGATGCGCCCAACCCGATCCGTGAAAGCGCCCTGCTCACCGGCCCCCTGGAACCCACCAACCGGGCCTATGCGCTAGCGAAGATCGCAGGGATCGAGATGTGCTGGAGCTACAACCGCCAGTACGACCGCGTGGTTGATGGTCCTTCCGGAATGCGGTCAACGGGTTTCCTCGCTGCGATGCCCACCAACCTCTACGGACCCGGCGACAACTACCATCCCACCCAGAGCCACGTGATCCCCGGATTGATCCGGCGCTTCCACGAGGCAAAGCAGGCAGGCGTTCGGGAGGTGGTGGTGTGGGGTAGCGGGACGCCACGGCGGGAATTCATGCACGCCGACGACATGGCCGAGGCCTGCGTGCGGCTGATGCTTCTGGAGGAGGCGCGCTGGCGGCCACTGACCGCAGGCGACCGCAACCACGGCGAAGCGCCCCTGGTAAACATCGGTACAGGCGAAGACCTCACGATTGCCGAACTCGCCCGGTTGATCGCGGCAGTGGTGGGGTATGAAGGGCGGATAGGTTTCGACGCGGGCAAGCCCGACGGCACGCTGCGAAAGCTCATGAGCAGCGAAAAGCTCCACGGGCTCGTGGGCCGCGAGGCAAGACCGCTGGCTGAAGGGCTCGCCCAGGCCTATGCCGACTTCCTCGAGGGGCAGCCCGAAGGCCCCACGCCCCCTTGACGCCTCAGCGCTCGCCAGACTTCCTCGGCCTGAACCCCGGCCCCCTGCTTCGACATCCCCGAGGGCGTGTACGAAGCGGGCAGCTTCGAGAAGGGTTTCGTGCGCGGGATCAGGCCGACAAAGGTTCGTGAATGAGCTTGGGCGGGCGCGGCTATCGCTTTGCCTTCGACATCGGAGGCACCTTCACCGATCTGGTACTTCTGCGAAGTGACGGGGCGGCGCTCCACACCGGCAAGGTGCTCAGCAACGCCAACGCGGTGGTCGAGCCGATTCTCGAGGGTTTGCGTCGTCTGTGCGTACAACACGCGATCGAGGCCCACGACATCGGCGAGGTTGTGGTGGGCGCCACCACCGCAGTCACCAACCTCGTGATCGAGCGCAAAGGCGCTCGCACCGCACTGATCACCACCGCCGGCTTTCGGGACGTGCTCGAGATCGGGCGTGAGCTTCGTTATGACCTCTACAATCTGATGGCTCCCGGTCCCGACCCGGTCATTCCACGCAAGCACAGGCTCGAGCTGCGCGAAAGGGTGGATGCGAGCGGCGAAGTGCTCTGCGCGCCCGATGCCAACGCGGTACGGACGATCGTGCGGCAGCTGCAGTCCGAGGGCGTGGAGTCGGTGGCGGTGTGCCTGCTGCACAGCTACAACAATCCGGCCAACGAACGCTTCGTGGGCGAACTGATCCGCACCGAGTTTCCAGCGCTCTGCCTCACGCTGTCGCACGAGGTGCTCGGCGAACTCCGCGAGTACGAGCGCTCGGTGGCCACGGTACTCAACGCATACGTGATGCCGAAAACGGGTCACTACCTGAGCCGTATCGAGGAGGGTTTGCGGACGGTTGGGGTGAAGGCAGACTTGCGGGTGATGCAATCCAACGGGGGTGTGATTTCGAGGGCCTTCGGCGAGCGATTTCCCATCCGTTTGCTCGAGTCCGGACCTGCAGCTGGCGCACTGGGCGCTGCACACAGCGCACGGATGCTCGCGCTCAAACAGGTTCTTGCTTTCGATATGGGAGGCACCACCGCGAAGGCATGCCTGGTGTCTGACGGGCAGCCGGGCATCACCCACGACTTCGAAGCGGCACGCGTCCAGCGTTTCAAGCGCGGCAGCGGCTTGCCGGTACGCCTGCCAACCGTGGACCTGATCGAGATCGGTGCGGGAGGCGGCAGCATCGCCCGCGTGGACCCAACCGGACTCATCAAGGTGGGCCCGGAAAGCGCTGGCTCCGATCCCGGGCCTGCCTGTTACGGTCTCGGCGGCGAGCACCCCACGGTGACCGACGCAGCACTGCTGCTCGGCTACCTCGATCCATGTGCCAACCTGAGCGGAGCAGTGCAACTGCGCCATGATCTGGCACAAGGCGCAGTGCGCACGCATCTGGCCGATCGCCTCGGAATGTCGGTGATCGAAGCGGCCAACGGCGTGCACCGTATCGTGTGCGAACAGATGGCCGCAGCGGCCAAAGTGCACGCAGTCGAAAGAGCGCGGGACCTTCGCCACGGCGTGCTCCTCGCCTTCGGGGGCGCGGGGCCGCTGCATGCGCGTGAGGTGGGACGGCGCCTGCGTGTGCGCGAAGTGCTCGTGCCCTCAAGCGCAGGGGTCTTCTCGGCGTTCGGACTGCTTGTCGCACCCCTGAAAGTGGACCAGGTACGCACCCGCTACGCGCGGCTCGATAGTCTGGCGGTCGAGGAAACCGAAGCCTTGCTGCGCGCCATGGAGGTGCAGCTGAGCGCCGAACTGCTCGCAGCCCAGCCTGGCGGCACGCAGCCTGGCGGCACCCAGCCTGCCGGCACGCAGCCATCCCGGGAATCGGTGGCCCTGGCGGGTGACCCCGCGCCTGCGCCTTCGGCCTCGGCAGCCGCGCTTCACAACCGCTCGCCAGCGCCTGCGCCTTCGGCCTCGGCAGCCGCGCCGCGCAACCCCGCGATCCGCTTTGTGCGTAGTGCCGACATGCGCTACGTTGGCCAGGGCTTCGAAGTGAGTACTCCACTGCCTGCCACCTTCGATTCTTCGGCCGATCAAGTGCGGACAGCCGTGATGAAGGCCTTCGAGGCGGTGTATGCCCGGCACTTTGGGGCACCGCTCAGCGGCGTACCGGCAGAGATTCTCAACTGGCGTGTTGAAGCCTTTGCATCGCCCTCGAGCAGCGCTGCGGATGCGCCAGCCGCGTCGTTGCGGGGCAAAGGGCCGCTGCACGCCAGCTCCATCGGGGTTGCGCGCAGCCGGCGCGCCTTCTTTCCATGCGTGAGCCAGTGGATCGAAACCCCTGTGATCCGGGAAGGCGCCCTCGAGCCCGAACGCAGTCTCGCCGGCCCCGCGCTGATCGAGCAGGCGGGATCCACCGTGGTGGTGGGACCGGGCGATACCTTCAGGCGTGATGTGCTGGGCAACATCCATATCCGCCTTGCAGGGTCGATGCAATGAAGTCAAGGCCTGGCGTGCCTGCCGTGCGCTGATCACCCTGGGGGAAGAGATGCTCGATCCGATCGATCTCGAAATCTACTGGAACCGTCTGATCTCGATTGCCGACGAGGCGGGCGCAGTGCTCAAGCGCACCTCGTTTTCCACCGTTGTGCGCGAGTCCAACGACTTTGCCTGTGTTTTGCTCGATGCCCAGGCGCGACTGCTTGCGCAGTCATCGCTGAGCATCCCCGGATTCATCGGCACCGCGCCGCTCAGCCTGCGGCGGATGTTGCGCGAGTTTGCCCCCGACGGGCTGCGCGAAGGCGATGTGCTGTTTACCAACGACCCG
The DNA here is from genome assembly GCA_016868175.1 of Betaproteobacteria bacterium. Taxonomy (GTDB): domain Bacteria; phylum Pseudomonadota; class Gammaproteobacteria; order Burkholderiales; family Burkholderiaceae_E; genus UBA3064. Next base: position 421 of record VGHO01000182.1, on the reverse strand, counting down.
TGGATCGGCACCGGGCATTTGCCGGACGCGAGCATGGCGCGGCCGATCTTCCACAGGGAACGGCTCGTGGGATTTGCGATGGCGGTTGCACACCTCTCCGACATCGGTGGTCGCCCATGGTCGGCCGACGCCAACGAGGTCTTCGAGGAGGGCATCCGTTTTCCGGTTGTGAAGCTGATGGACCGGGGCATGATCAACCCGCTGCTGATGGCGATGTTGCGGGGCAACGTACGTTTGCCGCAACAGGTGGAGGGCGATATCGCCGCGCAGCTCTCGGCGCTCGCAGTGTCGGCGCAAAGGGTTGGGGAACTCCTCGAGGAGTACAGGCTTCACGACCTCACCACAGTGGCCGAAGCGATCTTTGCGGCCTCGAGCCGCGCAGCGCTGACCGAGCTCGCCGGCATTCCTCCCGGCGACTACT
>VGHO01000181.1 GCA_016868175.1 Betaproteobacteria bacterium | reverse complement strand
ATGCCTGGACCGTATCGTCCACAAGTTGTCGGCACTGCCCGGACTGCATCACATCGCCCTGCAACAAGATGGCTTCGGCACCGCTGGCCCGGACCGCTTCGAACACTTCCTGGGCCGGGCCCTTGCTGCTGTTGTAATGGACGACCACACGGGCGCCGTGTTGGCCGAAGGCCACAGCGACGGCCGCACCAATGCCAGTGCTCGAGCCGGTGATCAACACTACTTTGCCTTTCAGGTCATCGGCCATGTCTCTATCCTCATGTCATGAATATCGGAGGGTCATCGGCGTCCGGACAAACGCCTGAGCCAGTATGGCACGATGGGCTGTGACGCAGCTCAGGGGCCTGCATCCGGCAGCCGCAAAGCGGACAGCCGGCAGGCCGGCGATGGCCCGGCAGGCCCTCAGCCGTGAACCGGGGCCAGCGGGGCTGCTGCCTCGAGGGCGCGGATGGCCAGCACAGCAGCAAGCCTTCGAAGGCGCCGTACTTGTGCGCCGCCAGGCTCCCCTTGTGCGCTGGCGGAGAGAGCGGGATTCGAACCCGCGGTACGCATTGCGGCGTACACACGCTTTCCAGGCGTGCGATTTAAACCACTCATCCACCTCTCCGGAGCGCTAAAGTATACGGGGATCCGCGCCAAAGCCGACGCAATCTGGCTCGGCAACGCTTCGCCAGTGGTCCCGTCAAGGAGCGCCTCAACATGAGTACTACGCGTAACGTATCGGATGAGTCTCCAGTTGCATCGGGCAAGGCCCCGGATCCGGCAAAGCCTGACGACGGCCCGGTCGCCGGTTCCGTCGGTAGTAACGGTGGACGTGCAGGCTACCAGCCCCCGCCGGTATGGGTGTGGAACAAGGCCAGCGGAGGGAGATTTGCCAACATCAACAGGCCTGTGGCAGGAAGCACCCATGAGCGTGAACTCCCGGTTGGAAGGCACCCCCTGCAGTTGTATTCCCTGGGTACTCCCAACGGCGTGAAGGTCACGATCATGCTCGAGGAACTGCTGGCGCTCGGCATCGAGGGCGCAGAGTACGACGCCTGGCTGGTGCGCATCGGCGAGGGCGAGCAGTTCGGGACCGGCTTCGTGGCCATCAACCCGAATTCGAAGATTCCTGCCCTGGTCGACCTGAGCGGCAGTCAGCCGGTTCGTGTTTTCGAGTCCGCAGCGATACTGCTCTACCTTGCCGAGAAGTTCGGTGTGCTCCTGCCAACAACGCAGGCTGAACGGGCAGAGTGCATGTCGTGGCTCTTCTGGCAGATGGGTAGCGCGCCGTATCTGGGCGGCGGCTTTGGGCACTTCTACGCCTATGCGCCCGAAAAGCTCGAGTATCCGATCGACCGCTTCACGATGGAAGTCAAGCGTCAGATGGATGTGCTCGATCAGCATCTCGCAACGCATGCCTTCATGGCCGGCGATCAGTACTCGATTGCCGACATTGCGATCTGGCCCTGGTACGGGCAACTTGCTCTTGGGCGCTTGTATGGGGCAGGGGAGTTCCTCGCGGTGGAGAGCTACGCCAATCTGCAACGGTGGACCGCGCAACTTGGCGAGCGGGAACCAGTGCGTCGCGGGAGAATCGTGAATCGGACCCAGGGGGAGCCTCAGACGCTGTTGCTCGAGCGGCATTCAGCCGCCGACTTCGAGGGCAGGGTTTACTGAGCTTCGTGGTGGGATCCAAGGACCCCGGGTGCTTTCGCGCTCGAGGCACCCGCCCTCGGGGCGCTTTCGCATGAAGCCTTTCGCCGCGGCGGGAGTCTGACACCAGCCCAGCGGCGCTGGGCGCCCGCGATCAGGCCAGCGGCAGCGGGGCCCGCGCTTCAAGCCAACGGCTCACCGCCTGCAGAACGCGCAGGTGTTCTGCATCGTTGAACATTTCATGAAACATTGCAGGTTCATGGTGATGATCGACAGTTCCTGAGGGCGCCCGCTCGAGGAAGGTGTTGATCGCCTGGTTCGACACCAAACGCTCGGTGCCAGCGCTCAGAATCAGGCAGGGATGCTGCCATTTCCCCGCGTCGGCAACCACCCGACCGCCGCGGTCGAGAATCCAGTGGCCAAGCCGTGGCGAGATCCGGCGATGCACAAGCGGGTCGCAAACATACTTCCTCACCACAGACGTGTCACGGCACACCCACTGCGGCTGGATCGCATGGTTAAGGCCGAGGTGGGGCACGACTCCCGCAACGGCGCGAAGCGCAAGTTTTTGCCAGCTGGGCACCGGCGCGCCAAAGGCCGGTGCGCTCAGGACAACCGCTGCGATGTCGGGCAGCTTGTCGGTGGAACTCCTGAGACTTTCGGCCACCACCAGTCCGCCCATACTGTGGCCGATCAGCACAAAGGGAAGTTCCTGCGCCACCCGCGAAGGGAGCTCGTTGATCACATGGAGGGCCACATGGATCAGTGCCTGCACCAGCGCCCATTCCTGCGGAAGACGCCCACGGATTCCGTCGGAACGACCGTGCCCCGGGTGATCGTAGCCCACGCAAATCCAGCCCGCCCGCTGCAGGTGATGCGCCACATGCGCGTAGCGGCCCATGTGTTCCCCCAGCCCGTGAACCAGAAGCACCACGCCGCGTGCTCTTGTGGGAGCCTGCGCCGGCCAGCGGTATACGGCAATCTTGCCCAGATGCCAGGGAAGGAGACGGATCGTCTCGGCAAGGTTCGGTGCGGTGGGGCCCCCTGGGGTTGAAGTACCTGCAGCGGAGGTCTGTGGGGTCGGGGCACGCGAGGGCGGGGCGCGCGGGGGTATACCTTGCTTGGACGAGGCGCGCGAAGACAGGCCCGGCAAGCCTGAAGACTTGTTCGGCAAGGGGCTTGGCATCGGGATTCAGCGGCTGTCTGGGCTCATGAGGCTTGAATTGTGCCCTTCCTCCGACGTGCCAGTTCAACTCATCCGAAGTGCAACAATCCCCGCCAGTATGCTCAGCGTTCCCGCCACCTTGCCAGGACTCAGGCGCTCACCGAGCATGAGTACGCCAAGCGCGAAAGCAAAGAGCACCGAGGTTTCGCGTAGCGCAGCCACGTTAGCCACCGGGGCGCGGGTCATCGCCCACAGTGCAATCGCATAGGATGCAAGGGATGCGAAGGCACCAACCGCAGACCATGCGATCCTTTGTCGCGCATAGCCGAGCGCCTGCGGCAAGTTCCGCTTGCGCAACACGATCAGTGCGTAGGGCCAGCCATCGAGCGCAAAAAGGAGGGCGATGTACTGCAAGGTGTTTCCTCCATGGTCGCGGGCGCTTCGTGCCCCCAGGGCATCCACAAGTGTGTAGAGCGCGATCACCCCTGCGTTGAGGAGCGCATATCCGATGGCTCTGGGCTGCGCCATCCGCAGACCAGCTTGAGCAAGCATCAGGATACCCGTGGAAATGGCCAGTATCCCAAGCCATGCGATCGCGCTCAGTACCTCCGCGAGCACCAGCGAGGACGATACCGCCACGAGCAAAGGCCCGGCTCCGCGCATGATCGGATAGGTGATGCCCAGATCCCCGTGCTCGTAGGCGCCAGCCAGCGCCGCGTAGTACACCAGATGAATGAGCACCGACAGACCGAGAAAGGGTAGCGCTGCAGCCGGCGGCATTCCAGCCCAGGCGAGCAGCGGGAGGCTGAGCAACGAACCCAGCGTGTGGATCAGCGCAGTGTCGAGCGCCTTGTCGGCGCCGGACTTCACCACCGTGTTCCAGCACGCGTGGAGGAGTGCTCCGATCAGGACGAGGGCAACGACCTCATTGCTCAACGGCTCGGGGCCTCTTCGCCGGACTCTGCGGCGGCGAAGTCGAGTTCAACTTTCGCTCCGTTGGGGTCGTGAACAAAGAGTTGCCAGGTTCCCGAGCCAGCCTGTTGGCGCAGGTCGTAAGCCACACCGGCAGCATCGAGGCGCTGTGTGGTCGCTCGAAGGCCGCTGGCGGTGAAGGCCATATGGTCGATCACCCCGGTTCGCGGTTCCGGCATTGCACGATCCCAATACACATGCAGGATGGCGTGGTCGCTGCCCTGCGGATACAGCCAGGCGCCCGGAAAGCCAAGCGGTGGCCGATCGCCCTCACGCAGCCCAAGGAGTCCACAGTAGAAGGCAAGCGTGCGCTCGCGGTTCTCGGCGCGGATCGTGAAGTGGTTCATGCTGTGGATCACTGGCGGTCCTCCCTTTTCATCGGTGTTTCCCCACTATAGCCTGCGCCTTGCCGGGTTCGTGCACGGGTGGTACGAGGGCAGAAGGAGCAACCAGGGTGGGCGCTGCAACCGGGACAGCGACCGGGACAGCGACCGGGACTTGACCGCCGTGCGCTTCGAAAGCATTCTTGCCGAGCAACTCAGGGAGCTGTCGCGAACGTTATGAAAATCGCCCTGTTTTCCGATCTGCACGCAAACATCCACGCGCTCGATGCTTGCCTCGAGCACGCCCTCGCACAAGGAGCCGAGCGCTTTGCGCTTCTTGGCGATATGGTGGGCTACGGCGCACTTCCGGCGCAGATGCTCGAGCGCTGCCAGGCACTCGAAAGGGAAGGGGCCCTGGTGATCCGCGGCAATCACGAGAGTCTGGCGCTCAAGCCACAGATTGGAAAGGGAACCTGGGGCGGGCTCACCGCGCAGTGGACGCACGACCAGCTTTCCGTCGAGCAGCGCGCGTGGATCGCTGCGCTTCCGCTCGAGCGTCGGCTTGGGCCGCTCCTGATCGTGCACGCTAGTGCAAATGAGCCGGCGCTCTGGCACTATGTTGTTGATGAGGGGGCTGCTGCGCGCAGCCTGCAGGGCGCGGCTTTCGACCCAACGATTCGCTGGATCTTCAGCGGCCATGTGCATCAGCAGGCGCTCTACGTCGAAACCGGGCCCGACCGTACCGTTCACTTCGTACCCGAACCGGGCGTGCCGGTACAACTGAGAGGCAACCGTCGCCACCTTGGAATCGTCGGTTCACTCGGTCAACCGCGTGACGGCGATCCGCGGGCTTGTTATGCAACGCTCGATGTGGGCAACGCGATGTTGACCTTTCACCGCGTGCGCTACGACCACTTCGCTGCTGCGGAGGCGATACGTGCTGCCTCACTCCCGGAGGTCCTTGCGCAGAGGCTGGAGCGCGGGCTTTGAAGGCACTCCAGCCTGGAGATGTCGTCGACGGATACCGGATACTTCACGAAGCCCATCGAGGTGGTATGGCACGACTTTACGCGGTGTGCCCGCAACCATCCGCGTCGGGTCCGCCCGCTTCCGAAGTGCAGGCTCCAGCCGAACTGCTGATGAAGGTCCCCAGGATGTCGGTTCGCGACGGATCGGAGACGATCGTGAGCTTCGAGGTCGAGAGCACGATCCTGCCAAGGCTCAAGGGTAAGCATGTTCCCCGCTTGTACGGTAGCGGATCGCTCGAGCAGGTTCCCTATCTGCTGATGGAGCATCTGCCCGGCCAGACGCTCGTGCATTGGCTGCTCGAACTGCAGCGAAGTGGATCTTCGGCCCCTCTCGATGAGATCGTTCGTATAGGTACCGGGGTTG
>VGHO01000180.1 GCA_016868175.1 Betaproteobacteria bacterium | reverse complement strand
GTTGAGCGGGAGAAAGGCATCGGGCTCGCTGGTGCTGAGCTCAACCGTGAGGTTGTCGACCTTGCGGGCCGAGCGCAGTGTGGGCATCCGCGAGGTGGTCACTCCAATCTGTGAGGGATCGAAGTGCTGGGCAGCCTTGTCGAGCACCTTCTGGACATTCCACACAACCGCATCGGCGTTGAACTCCGAGCCATCGTGAAACTTCACCCCCGGGCGGAGCTTGAACACCCATTTCGTCCGGTCCTTGGCATCGACCGCCCAGGAGGTGGCAAGGCCCGGGATCAAAACGCTCGGTGCATCGGCCTTGGACAGATCCCAGTGCGTCAGCGCGTCGTACATCGGGATCCCGGTGAAGCGGTTGCCTTCAAAGCCCTGGTCGGGTTGGCCCAAAGTGCGCGGGATATCGGCTGCAGTCATCGCGATGCGCAGGACCTTTTCCTGCGCCGCGAGGGGCGCTGTGAGTGCGCCGAGGGCAATCGCAAAGGCGATGGCTCCGAGTTGCAGGGTCGATGCTTCAGGGGTAGGGGCCAGTTTCATGGGAACGATCTCCGCAGCAGATGCATTTTGAGGGTGAGGGCATTGAAGCCGGAAAAGGAACCGATGCTCGAAGCGCCAAGGAAAGCGCTCACGACGACGCAAGCGTAACAGGAGCCTCCAGCGTACCAAGCCTGGGGCAGACAGGATGAGCACGAAGGCCCCAAGGAGCAAAGCCCGTGCCATGCGTGCAGTATGCGCGGAGTGCAAGGTGCTCTGGAGATCTGCGGGGCGTGTTCCGGAACGCCGCGGGTAGTACGCGGCGAGTACGCGGCAAGTCGTCTGGTCGTATGCGCCGAGCCAGTTTCCGGGATGCTCGAACGATGACGCGCCCGACGCCATGACTGCACCAAGATCGTGCGCGATGTGCAGTTGCCGGGCTTTGACCTCGGAGCTTGCGAAGGTTCTGGTGTACCTTCCGGGATCCTGGTTTCCCGGAGTGAAGGGGGTGGGGCGTGAGCGGACGAGTGTTTCCCCGGCAGGGCGGTGCGGTGCGCACGCTCGTGATCAGTAATCCTGCGCGGCGCAATGCGATGTCGTGCGCCATGTGGCAGTCGCTTGCCGATCAGATTGCCGAGGCCGATGCCGAGGATGCTGTGAGGGTCATCGTGCTCGAGGGCGAGGGCGACCTTGCCTTCGTGGCCGGGGCAGACATCTCCACTTTCGAGTCCCAGCGTACCGATCCGGAGGATCAAGGGCGCTTCAACGCAGCGCTCGAGGCGGCCTATGCGGCGCCGGGGCGGGCAGCCAAACCCGTGATCGCGAAGATTCGTGGTGTGTGCTTCGGAGGTGGCCTCGGGCTTGCCGCCGCTTGCGATCTGCGCGTGGCAGCGGCCGATGCGCGCTTCAGGATGCCTGCAGCCAGGCTCGGACTCGGCTATGCAGTTCCCGGAGTTGCGCGTTTCATGCACCTGATCGGCATTGCCAACACGCTCGACATTTTCATGACCGCGAGAGTCTTCGATGCCCACGAGGCGCAGCGCATGGGTCTCGTGCCGGAGGTCGTGCCCGTCGAGCAACTCGATGCGCATGTGGATCAACTTGCCCAGACGGTCGCGCAGAACGCTCCGCTCACGATTGCTGCGCTCAAGCGCGCCGTGGGTGCACTTGCCGGCGCTCAGGTCCAGGAGATTGCTGCGCGCGAGGAGTTGCGTGAGGCGCTTGCCCGCTGTGCGCAAAGTGCCGACTACCTCGAAGGTGCGCGGGCTTTCATGGAAAAGCGGGCACCGCAGTTTCGGGGCCGGTGAGGTCAATGATGCTTCGCGATGCGACGCCCGGCACTTTGCTTGCCGAGCTTGCGGGGCAGATGCAGGGGCGCATCCTGAGCGATCCGCAGGACATGGCGCCGTACTTGCTCGACTGGCGCAAGCGCATGCGCGGTGCCGCATTAGCGGTTGTGATGCCCGACGACACCGCCTCGGTGGCCGCAGTGGTGCGCTGGTGCGGCAGGCATCGCCTGGCAGTCGTTCCGCAAGGTGGCAACACCGGATTGAGCGGGGGCAGTGTTCCCGACTCCTCCGGGGCTTCGGTGGTGCTCAGCCTGCGCCGCATGCGCCGGATCCGCGCACTCGATGCCTTCAACCACACGATCACTGTGGAGTCGGGCTGCATCCTGCGCGAGGTGCAAGCCGCTGCAGAGGCGGCGGGCAAGTTGTTTCCGCTTTCGCTTGCTGCCGAGGGTTCCTGCACGATCGGAGGCAACCTCTCGACCAATGCGGGCGGGGTTCAGGTGCTGCGCTACGGCAATGCGCGCGAGCTTTGCCTCGGGCTCGAGGTTGTCACCGCCGCGGGCGAGGTCTGGGACGGTTTGCGAGGGCTGCGCAAGGACAATACCGGCTACGACCTGCGCGACCTCTTCATCGGTGCCGAGGGGACACTGGGCGTCATCACCGCAGCGGTGCTCAAGCTCTTCCCTCTGCCGGCCGCGCGCTGTTGCGCGCTCGTGGGTCTCGATTCGGTGGAGCAGGCGCTTGCGCTCCTCGGCCTGGCCAGGGATGCGGTCGGCGACGGTCTCACCGGTTTCGAGTTGCTCTCGGAGCTTTGCATCGCGCTTGTCACACGCCACTTTCCAGACACCCGGCGCCCTCTCGCAGCCGTCTGCCCCTGGTATGTGCTCCTCGAACTCTCCGATGCGCACAGCGATCAGCATGCCCAGTGTGCCCTTGAGGCGCTGCTCGGCAAGGCGATCGAGGCAGGGCTTGCCCGCGACGCTGTGGTATCGACAAGCCTTGCGCAGTTCGCAGCGATCTGGGCGTTGCGCGAGAACGTCTCCGAGGCACAAGCCGCCGAGGGCAAGAACATCAAGCACGACATCGCGGTGCCGATTTCGGCGATTCCGCGCTTCATTGCCCACGCCAGCCAGGCGCTGGTCGCAGCGCACCCCGGTATCCGCATCGTGTGTTTCGGTCATCTCGGAGACGGGAATCTCCACTACAACATCGCAGCGCCGCAGGCGTTGGCTGGGGCCGACGACGAGGAGCGTTTTTTCGACCAGCAGACCTCGATCAACAGGATCACGCACGACGCGGTGATGTCCTTTGGCGGCTCGGTGTCGGCCGAGCATGGCCTGGGCACCTTGCGACGCGACGAGGCAGCGCGCTACAAGTCGCCGGTTGAATTGCGCCTGATGCGTGCGATCAAGCACGCGCTCGATCCTGCGGGCCTTCTCAATCCGGGGAAGGTTCTGCCGCTTTCCGATGGAGTGCATTGAGATGCGGGTCGCGGTGCTGGGGCTTGGCGCGATGGGTGGGCTGTTCGCCGCGCTGCTCGTGCGATCCGGCGTATCGGTGAGCGCCCTGGCCCGCGGGGAGACCCTGCAGCGCCTCCTATCGCGCGGATTGATCCTCGAGATGAACAGCCAGCAAACCACCCACGCGATTCCGGCGAGCCACGATCCGCTGGTTCTCGGAAAGCATGATCTCGTGATCGTTGCGGTGAAAGCCCCGGCGCTACCTGCGCTTGCACATTCGATCGAAGCGTTGCGGGCCCCCGGCGGCGTGGTGCTGAGCGCGATGAACGGAGTGCCCTGGTGGTTCTTCCAGGGCTTCGGCGGCGTCTGCGAGGGCATGCGTCTCCAAACGGTTGATCCCGGGGGAATGCTCGCCGCAACGATTCCCCCAGGTGCGGTCCTCGGCAGCGTGTTGCACATGAGTGCATCCACGCCTGCCCCCGCCCATGTGCTCCACGCCACCGGGCTCAGGGTCATTCTCGGGGAGCCCTCGGGCGAGATGTCGGGGCGGCTTGCGCGAATCGCCGCGTGCTTTCAGCAGGCAGGTTTTGCGGTGGAGACTTCACCGCGCATCCACGACGACATCTGGTTCAAGCTCTGGGGCAACATGACAATGAACCCGATCTCGGCGCTCACCGGGGCCACGATCGACCGGATGCTCGATGATCCCCAGGTATCGCGCTTTTGCCTCGCGGTCATGCGCGAAGCCCGCGAAATCGGCGAACGCTTCGGTTGCCGCATTGCGCAGCAGGCCGAGGAGCGCAACGCGGTCACGCGCAAGCTCGGTGCCTTCAGGACGTCGATGCTGCAGGATGTGGAGGCCGGACGCCCGGTGGAGCTCGACGCCCTCCTTGGCGTTGTCAAGGAGATTGCGCAGGCGCTCGGATGCGCGGTTCCCGCCATCGATGCACTTCTTGGCCTGACGCGCCTGCGCATGCAAACGCTCGGCCTTTATCCCTGAGCCGCTCGCGATCCGGCAAGGCGGCGGTCGACGCGAAAGTGCGGTGTTTCTCTGCACGGGCGCTAACGCGGGAAGTGCTCTCCTGCCAACGCCCGCATCGCCTCTTCGGTCAGGAGTGACTTGCTCGCCAGTGCCCACAGATCAAGGAATGGTGCCCTGCCCCTGGCCATGCTCGCCACGGTCTGAAACCCGCTGGCTCTCAAGGTTCCGTCCAGCACCCGCTGTGTAAACCCACAGCGATGCGCCATGTAGAGATTGCCTCTGGCCAACTGTGGCCGGTGTCCATAGAGGATATCGAGCGGTGCAATCGGCCCGGCGGGTGAATCGTAAGCTGTGTCAACCAGCTTGTCTTGCGCCACCAGCGCGCAAACCGACTGCAGATCCGGGCAGGTGATCACCGCAAAGCCATCGTGGGCCAGCACCCGCAAGAACTCCTTGAGCGCCACCGGTACCTCGTGCGGATAAAGATGCTCGATGTTGTGGCTGGAGAAGATCGCATCCACCGAGCCCGATCCGACCGCCGCCATGTCGGTCATGGTGCCGATCACATCCGGGGCGACCGACGCGTCGATGTCGAGCCGCAACTCGAGCCAATCCGGCGTGTTGAATCCGCGGGTTGTCTTGTCCTTGCGCTTCGGGCCGCAACCCACATGGAGCAGGGTGCGGGCCGGCCTTGCTGAAAAGAGCTCCTGTTGGGTCATCGCGCGATCCTGGCAGCCTGGCGGGAGGGGCTTTGCGCAAAGACACACAAAGGTTCTTGCTCGCGCGGTGGGGGGGCACACGGATCCATGCGACCAGGTGCAACACTGCACCAGGAACTGCAGCCGATCCCGCGTTTCACGAGACCTGACCGCGTTGCAGGCGGTGCAGGTCGGGCGAACCCTTCAGGCAAATCGTCGGGGAAATCGTTGGGCGAACCCGTCGGGCGAAATCGTCAGCGGGCGAAGACATCGTCAACCGTCCGGGCGGTGAACAGTCGGGCCGACCAGCGGTTGAAATCGTCTTCCGTGCCCAGGGCCATCGCCTGCGAGGCCCAATCGGGAAGCGTCGCGAAGCGTAATTGAAGCAGCTTGCCGAGGATTTCGGCCCGGCCTTTCGCAGCGCCGAGCGCTTCGCCCTTCGCCACGCCGATCGCTTCGCCCTTCGCCACGCCAAACGCTTCGCCTTCCTCCCGCGCCTCGTCGAGTTCCGCCTGCCGGTCGCGCAGGTACTTCTCCTGCTGCTCGGCCAGCGAGCGCTGCAGCGGATCGGCGCTGATCCGTACCGCCTCAAGGATCGCCCTGCGGGTTGGCC